>CAYXUU010000010.1:0-121135 GCA_964468645.1 uncultured Bacteroidales bacterium | reverse complement strand
ATATAACAAGTAATTGATATTCAGCCTAATGTTAAGTATGTCAAATGCTAAATATTTATCTCAACCATAACATTTAGGATGTGATATTAAACAATTTATCAAAATTATACAAACTTTATTCACCTCAAAGTAAAATATTATTAATTCTACAAACTCTATTTAATACTTTCTGCACTTCTTTGAAATCGCTTCTATTCAAATGACGGACTTGCAAGCGATTGATCCTCAGTTTGCTGAGATAAATAAACTCATTTTATTGAGTCCTTTGTTGCTTGCGGCCGTATAGTTAATTATTTTTGGGTATATTTAGCTCCCGTGAATACCAAACTATCAACTTTCGTGATAATTCTCATATTGCTGATTTCTGAAGGTGTAAATTGCCAGGTTGATGACATGCCCATTTCCAATTCAAACGGGAAATTGAGGATAGTATTCTATAATGTTGAGAATTTGTTTGATATAAATGATAATCCTGAAACAAATGATGATGAATTTACACCGGAGGGTGAAAAGAGATGGAGCTACAGCAGGTTAAGTAATAAGTATAACAATATTTACAAAGTCTTTATTGCTCTGGGTGGGTGGGATCTTCCTGCAATAGCAGGACTTGCAGAAGTGGAAAACCTCAAGGTATTACAGGCTTTGATTTCGTTTACACCCCTTAATAATGCCGGATATGAAATCGTTCATTTCGACTCGCAGGATGAACGTGGAATTGATGTAGGTATGCTTTACAGAAGCGATAGGGTTATGGTTGATAGCTCCGGAGTTATTTCTGTTGAATTTCCATTTGATAAAGCAGATAGAACAAGGGATATTTTATATACCAGGTTAAATATTTTTAATTCTGATGTTTTGCATGTTTTTATTAATCATTGGCCATCCAGGTCGGGTGGTGTTCTGGCCTCCCGTAAAAAACGCATATTTGTTGCCGATCTGCTGAGGAATGAAATTGATTCAGTCCTGGAAAGTGACTCACTTGCAAATATCCTGGTAATGGGTGATTTTAACGATGAACCCAATGATGAAAGTATTAAGGAACATTTAATAAAACCGCTAACTGAAAAAGAACCAAACCAAATGGTCAACCTTACAACTTTTACAGAACCAGCAAATACCGGGACATTGAAATACAAAGGAAATTGGTTTATCTTTGATCAGTTTCTAGGTTCGTTTTCGTTGCTTGAAGGTAATAATGGTATTATGATAAAGCCAGGTAGTATATCGGTCTTTGCACCGGATTTCCTGCTTGTTGAAGATTCAAAGAATATTGGGTGCAAACCTTTCAGAACTTATAACGGCCCGAGCTACATCGGTGGATACAGTGATCATCTGCCGATATATCTTGACATTATTAAAGTAAACTATTGATCATGGAAGATGAAAAGAAGAAGAAGACTGTAAAAAGAAAACTCCTTAAGATTATCAAATGGGTGGCCATAGCAATAGGAATTCTCATTGCATTCCTGATTGTTGCCATACTTATTTTTACTGAACGCTTCCTGAAAGTTACAATCGAAGATTTTGTCTATCTGGAAAGCAGACAGGTCTATACCATTAAATTTGATAAGCTTGATTTAAAGTTTGGTAAAGGTACCCTGTCGTTGCACAATCTCCATTTGATTCCTGATACGTCAAAATATAGAGAGCTTATGAAGGACTCTGCTGATATTAAAACCCTGTATGAAGTCAAGCTGGATGAGGTAAGGATTGAAAAACTGAAACCTTTTGCATTATATTTTGACCATGAATTTTTAGTTGGCAGGATCATGATCAGTAACCCACAACTCTCTATAATAGGCAAACAGGGAAAAGTGGAAGGGAAGCCACATCGCCAAATACTTGAGCAGATCAAAGGAATAAAAAACAAGTATTTAAAGGTTATCCATATTGATGAAGTTGATTTAATAAATGGAATGTTTGATTCATACAAAGCCCTGGAGGATACTGCTTTTTCTACCAGTATTGGAAAAATTTCATTTTTTCTCAAGGATTTCAGGATTGACGAAAATCCTGAAACTGCAGATGCCCAGGTGCTTTTCTCCGAAGACTTTGAAATTGAGTTCCGTGAAATTTCATCACAACTGAAGGATCAGGTTCACAGGGCAACGATTAATGAATTTAAAATTTCCTCCATAGATTCAAATATCCTGATCAACAATGTAAAAATTGAACCCGTGAGAACTGATGGCCTGATAGAGGAAGAATCCATGTACAGGATTGATGTTGGAGAAATAGCCTTTGTGAACTCCGATATTCTGAAAATACTATATGATGACTATTTCAAGTGCGATAGTTTAATAGTCAATAAACCCAGAATTGTTTTAACTGAGCCGGGAAATAAGCAGTCGAAAACAGGTAAGCATCAAAGCATGCCGTCGAAGGAAGAAGTATGGAAAATGATATCAGAAGTTTTTATCGGGTTGGATATTAAAACAATTGCTGTCAGGGATGGTAATCTGAACTTACGTAGTAAAGATCAGGATAATATTATTCTGAATGCTGACAGATTCGATGTTATACTTTCCGGTATAAAATTCGATTCAACCAGTTTGTCAACAAAACAGAAGCTTATCCTGGCTGATGAGGCTGATATTATTGTTTCGGGGATACAGTCGGACGATCAGTCAAATAAAAAATTATATGTTAAGGAGTTAAACGTTAACACGAAACAATCGATGGTTCAGGTCGATTCTGTCAGATATGTTTCAGATGAGAATATTGATAATCCGGGCGCCATCAATGCCTATCTGAAAAAGCTAAACCTAACCGATATTGATTTCTTTAAATTCCTGAGCGAATACGTACTTGAGGCCCAAATGCTTTCACTTGAGAGTCCGAAAATAAGTGCCGGACTACAGAATAAGATTAAAGCTTCAGGTAAAACCACTCAATCAGCTTCATTGCCTTTTGATATCAACCTGAAAAGCTTCAAAGTATCAGATGGTGTTTATAAAATAGCTGTTTCAGATTCGATGGCAGAAAAACATTTAACCGCAAGCGGCCTGGTTCATTTACTGGCCTTAAGTGATTTAAAGCTGAATCGTCATGCTGGTTTCTCCGACACTTCCTTATTTAGTGGCATCGAGTTTGAGCTTATCGATCCGGTGATAGAATTGCACAAACCACAACAGCTAATCAAAGGTGATCAGATTGGCGTTTCAACGGCAGAAAGAAGATTATATGCCGTTAATCCTTTTATCATTAAAACAGGTACCGGTGAACGGAGTGATACACAATTAAGAAATGATATGGATGTTGGAATGGATACACTGGTCCTGAATGGTGTGGATATTTATCAAATTTTAAACTTTAAAAAACTGCATGCCTCTGATATCAGGCTTATTAATCCTGTGATTATGGTAGATCGGTATGTTAATGACAATAGTAAAAAGCAAAATAAACAACAGGATTATATTTCAGATTTAAAGCAATACCTGCATGAACTCATTGTTGGGGAGATTGTGTTGAGTAACCTGAGAATGGATCTGCGTGAATCATCAAATAAAGAACTGACATGGATGCTTCAGGATGAAATTGATGCTCACTTCTTTGGTTTAAATATTGATGAAAATAATACCAGCCACGATCAATTGCTGTTTTGTGATTCTATCAATGTTGATATTAGCAATTACCAAACAGAAATTGAAAAGGATAATCTTAATATTCTTATCGACAGGATCATTTTTTCAACAGGAGCCAAATCAATAAAGCTTAGTGGAATTGACATTAAACCGATAAGACCCGGACATGATAATGGATCGTTTACAATGACTTCACCATTACTGGAGTTTTCTGCTGTCGATTTTTCAAGAGCATATTTCGATAAAGAGATCATTGTGGGTGATATTCTGTTTCTCAATCCGGAAATAAGATACAATAAAGGCCATGCTTCAGTTAAGCAAGAAAAGAAAGGATTTAAAATCAGCCAGCCCGGGGGATTTAAATACACCGGTATAAAACAGTTTCAAATCAGGGATAGTGAATTCGAAGTTTATGAAACCAAAGATTCAGCACAGGAATTATTTATGAAAGCGGGAATGAATTTTGAAATTAAGGAGATAGTCCTTGATGAGGCCTATGAATTTGAACTATTCAGTGATACCTTGTTCACCAATAAAGTTCAATTGGAGATCACCGATTTTACTGGTAAACTGGAAAATGATTTTTATACCATATCCCTCGACAGGATTAGCCTTTTTATGAAAGACAGGAAAGCACAACTTAAAGGAATTAGCCTTTCTCCTACCGATAATTCTTCTATTAAGGAGAATATGCTTGATCTAAAAAAGAACCTGGCAATATCATTAACTATTCCCGAAATTGATATAGAACAAATTGATTTCCAAAATTTCATTGCTGGAAATGGTCTTAAAATCAATACCATTATTACAGATAGTTCTTTATTAAGCCTTTATGAAATAAAAAAGGAGGACTCTTCCGGTACTCGGAATACCAGGAATGTCCCTCGTATCAGCCTGTCAAAACCTTTTGAATACGTGCACATAGACCTATTTGATATTGATGATATCGACCTTTCAATAACCCAGTATTCCACACATGCAACAAAGGCTTATAACCTCGATAATCTGAGTGGTAAGATACATAGTATATTAATCGATACTGCCGGTATGATAGGGGGAAATAGGTTCCTCTTTTCCAAAGATATACAACTGAAGGCTGATGAGTATCAGTTTTATTCAAAAGACAGCATGTATTGTATCAGGGCAGAGGATATACGTTTATCGACCGAGCATGAAAGTATCACAATGAATGAGCTGAAAGTGATACCCAAATATCCGAAACATGAATTTTCAGCTGCCATGGGTTATCAGACCGATCGTATTGACTTTTCAACAAGTGACCTGAAATTTTCCGGGTTCGACTTTTCAAACTTCCTTTTCAGTGGTGAACTTATTATTGACAAGTTGCATCTGAATAAGTTTAGTCTTGATGCATTCAGGGATAAAAGCGTACCATTCCCTGATTGGATTCAAAAAAAGATGCCTCAGACTATGATCAGATCCATTCCCATAAGTCTCAGGCTTGATTCTATTGAATTAAGCAATGGAATGATTACCTATGGTGAACGTCTGAAGAAAGACCTTAATGATGGTGAGATTACAATTGAGGATTTCAATGCAATGATATTTAATATAACCAACGATACCCTGACATCGGAAAGCATTACTGTTGATGCACATTTTAACCTGATGGGAGAGGGTGAAACGCACACACGTCTTGTTTTACCTCTCGGGCCCGCTGATGATAGTATTTATTTCCATGGACACTCTAAAAAGATGGACCTTTCTGTATTTAACCCGATGTCAGTTAATTTATTTGGGGTATCAATTACAAAGGGTAAGGGCCAGATACAGGAAGCAATGCTATACGGGAATAAAGATCAAATGTTAGGCCATATTTATTTTCCATACAAGGGTTTCAAAATACAGATGGTAAATCGACATACGGGAAAAAAAGGGGGTATCGGGGATGGAATCCTTACTTTTCTGGCCAATGAAATTCTACTGAAATCGAATAATCCGAAGTTTATTGGTAAACTGAGAATAGGGGAGGTTTATGCAAAACGCAATCCGCAGAAAGCTGTATTTAACTACATCTGGAAAAGTATGTTAAGTGGTATTGAATCAACACTCGGGTATAACAAAAAACAACAACGTAAAGCACTCAGAGCGTTAAGGAAGAAACAGAGAAAAGAAAGAAGAAAGATATAATAGAGGGGCTTTGTTCACTCCCAGACTCCAGCGATAGGATCATCACAAAATTTGCAATTGCCTGAAATAAGATTGTTTTGGAGGATGGTAAATCCTTTTCGTTTTATGACTATCTCATTGCATTTCGGACAATAAGTATTTTCGGCCTGTGTGCCCGGAACATTACCAATATACACATGTCTTAAACCAGATCCTTTAGCGATTTTATGTGCTTTCTGAAGATCTGAAACAGGAGTTGGTGGCAGGTTTGTTAACTTGTACAAGGGATGAAACCGGCTAAAATGAAGCGGGTTATCCTCAAAACCATTATCGAATAACCAATCACACATTTTCCTGATCATATCGAAATCATCGGTCCAGGTAGGAACAATAAGGTTAGTGATCTCCAGCCAGACACCTTCCTGTTTTAATATCTTTAATGTATTAAGAACAGGCTCCAGCGTACCTGCATTCAGCATCTCATAAATATCATTCTGGAATGACTTAAGATCTATATTCGCCGCATCAATATATTTACACCATTCTTTGAGGGGTTCTTCGTTGATATAACCTGCTGATACAATGATATTCCTGATCCCATGGATATGGGCAATCTTTGATGAATCAAGCGTGTATTCGTAAAATGCCACCGGATCAGAGTAGGTATAAGATATGGATTCGCAATTGTTTTTTTTGGCTTGGTCAATGAGGTCTGAGGGCATCAGGTCATAATTTCTGGTGTCTTTTGGCGAAGATTGTGAAATCTGCCAGTTCTGACAGTTCAAACAGGCCAGGTTACAACCGGCAGTGGCAATACTGTATGTTTTCGATGAAGGCAGGAAATGGTATAATGGTTTTTTTTCAATCGGGTCAATATGTATTGCACATGGATTTCCATAGGTGATTGAATACAGCTTATTGCTAATATTTATGTTGGTTTTGCATTCACCTGTTTCACCCTCCTTTAATACACATGCCTGGGGGCACAACTGGCATTTAATGCCTCTGGGTGTTTTAATATAATAGATTGCTTCAATACTCCATTTCCATAAATCATCGGCAGGGCCTGAAATCTGTTTAAAAATATCTGTGCCGGGTAATCCGGCAAACAGGTTAAATACGGAAGTGCCAAGAGCAATGCCACAGGTGCCCATGAAACTTCGCTTAATGAAATCCCTTTTATTAATTTTATTGTTTGTTTCTCCGGACATTTGTTTTTCAGACCTTTAATATAATACCAGATGTTATATTACTATCCTTCTATGTTTGTATAAAATTACAACAATTACGGTAATATTCAATAATGCAAGAATGAAACCCACTGCAACCATACCTAACAGTGGGATAAGAATTGCTGCCATAAGTAAAACACCAAGTCCTGAACCCAGCAGGTCGGATCCATAAGTAGAGGATGCCAGTTTCCCTGTTGAACCTTTGAGCAACGTAGTGGCGTATGCATATTGAAGGCCGGTAAGCATACCGGAGATCATGGTGATCAATAAAAATATCAGATGAACAACAACGGTATATGTAGAGAAATGATCCAGCGTTCTCATAAGAAAAGGAAGGCTAAGGGCAAGTAAACCAATAATAGATTGTATTACAACGAATCCTCTAACCGACCGTCGCTTCACTCCCTTAATTACAAAATACGAACCTACGACCAATCCGGCCATAAAGGCCGTGATAATGATACCGATCATGTGATATACATATCCATAAATAATCTGG
Organism: uncultured Bacteroidales bacterium; assembly: GCA_964468645.1. GTDB lineage: Bacteria > Bacteroidota > Bacteroidia > Bacteroidales > JAIOZK01 > JAIOZK01. Next base: position 113,690 of record CAYXUU010000010.1, on the reverse strand, counting down.
AACGAAATAATAATGATAAATTCCATGGAGGAAGCTGTGAATCCACCAGCAAATAATCCAAGGTTTACTGGTGATAGCCTGAACAGGATCAGGATAAGAGGTAAAAGTATAATGGCTAAAACCACCAGGATATTTATCTTATCATAACTGAACCAGTATAACAAATGCTGGTAGTATGCTTCTGGTTTGAAGTTGGTATTGTAATCCTGGCAGGTTTCAAATGTACTCATTAGTTGCAGACTTCTTGCTTTGACCAGGCTGGTATCGATGTAGTAATCATTAACATAGCGTGTATCAATTTCATAAAGATTGATTTTGCCTGTTAGATTATATGAAACCGGCTTATCTGATCCTATGAAATAGTTATTCTGGCCTGGTATTATCAATACATACCGGAAGATATCTTTCAATGCTGCGTACAGGCATGAATTAAGCATCCCGGCCTCTTTCCCTGTATAATTCCCTGTATAGGACAGCGTGAGGGAAACAAGGCCATTTTTCTCAAGATGCTGATCTAACTCATTAAGGAACTCGATTGTGTAGAAACGGTTTAATTGTGCAGTAGAAGGATCAGGCAGATTAACCAGGATTACATCATATTTTGTCTTTACTGTTTTAAGGAATAGCACAGGATCTTGATTAATAATGTTAACCTCAACTGATCTATTTCTGTCAGTTTCAAAATGTTCTAATTCATCCAGCAACCTGATGAGGTAAGGATCGGGTTCAAGGTAATCAATTAGTTTAACACCAGGGTATTTCAGTGCTTCAGTAATAACATCATAATAACCACCGGAAATAATCAAAACCTTTTCCGGGTGATAGGCCTGCCCCATTGCATAATGCACATTCTCTTCATTTTCAATAACGTTGTCGGATGAGTAAAGGATGATACCATTGCCAAAAACATTGATCTGATCCGATGTTTTCGTAGCAACCAGTTGATTGTATGGTGTTGTTTTCTTTGTCAGTACTTCCTGTCCGTGGTATAACATCTGTATGGCTATTTTGGCCGGATTGAAGATCAGCAACGCTGCTACCAGGGATATTCCCAGGGTGATGATCAGATAAGCGGTCAACTTTCTCGAAATATTCAATGATAGAAAAAATACCATGATCAGGTTAATAATAAAAATGGAAAGCAGGGATGTATATAACGGCACATAGTAAATCAATATCATACTGAAAGTTAATCCACCTGCCAGGCTCCCCAGTGATTCTAGAGCGTATATCCTGTTGATGGATTTCTCTTTTAGTACACCTGACAATTGAATGGATAAAACGCTGTAGCTCATTCCGGAAATAATACAAAAAGGTAATAACATCAGAGTGGTGTAAATTGCTATCTCGGTGATATTGAGCATTTGCCCGGGCAGGAATATCTCATTACGTAAACTGTTAATCAGGAAAACGGTTACAACAGGTAATAATCCGATAAGCAGACCCAGAATTAAGATCGTACTGATATGTGATTGATTATATTTGAAAAATCTCCCGAGGTAGGCACCCAATCCTGTAAGAAACATCCATATGGATAAGATAATCCCGATAACCAGCTCAACACCATTGAATATGCTAAGAAACTCCCTGAGTAAAACAATCTGTGTTATCATTACCGATAAGCCCAGGACAATAGCCGCAGATCTGATCTTTATACCCAGATTAGATGTATTGGTCATTTTGTAACTTTAGTTAATTTGCTTTTGTTATGATCACCCGATTTATGTAAATTTGTTAAATGACACCGGGTTATCTTACGAAATTAATTAAAAATGGAAATGCACAAAAATCATCTCATCATTATGTTACTATTGCTTAACTTTTCATTTAGTTGTTCTTCACAGGATGGAGATAAAGAATTGATCAATCGACAACCTTATGCTGCGGGCAGGTTTTACTCTGATATCCCCTCCCGGTTAAAGTCCAACCTCGGGGTATTGTTTGAAAAGGCAGTACCTGAACGATTTGAAAATGTCAGGGCAATAATTTCACCACATGCAGGCTATGTTTATTCGGGAGAGGTAGCTGCTGCTGGTTTTAATCAGATCGATCCTGATGCTGAATATGATAACATTTTTATAATAGCATCAAGCCACAGCCAGGCTTACAAGGGTGCTTCAATCTATTCACTGGGTAACTATGATACACCGCTTGGTGAGGTAACCGTTAATACCAGTCTTGCAAAGAAGCTGATAAAAGAGAACAATATATTTAGCTTCAATAAAGAAGCACATACCCATGAACATAGCCTCGAAGTGCAGCTGCCATTTTTGCAATATCATCTGAAAAAACCATTTAAAATAATTCCAATCGTGATTGGTACGCAAAACATCAATGATTGTGAAGAGATTGCTGATGTACTTAAACTGTATTTTAATTCAAAAAATCTTTTTGTTATAAGTACTGATTTTTCACATTATCCCGCATACAGTGAGGCAACAAGAATAGATAAGAAAACAGCGGATGCGATTGTTTCCAATTCTGTTGACGGATTGGCTGAAACACTAAAAGAAAACAAAGGTGAGAAAGTATCGGGGCTTGCAACAAGTTTGTGTGGCTGGAGTTCTGTATATACACTGCTCTATATAACACAAAACAATTCTTCATTTCAATACCATGATCTGCTATACATGAATTCAGGCGATCAGGACTTTGGTGATAAAAGCGGTGTTGTAGGTTATTATTCTATTATAGTTACTGCTGAATCAGATACTGATGAACCGGACGACTTTCAATTAAGTAAGAAGGATAAGGCCGATCTAATGAATATTGCCCGGAAAACACTTGATAGTTATATTGGATCCGGAAAAATCCCTGAATTTAAGGCCGGGGACTATTCACCTGCCTTGAATGAAAAATGTGGCGCCTTTGTTACACTGAATATCGACCATCAGTTAAGGGGGTGTATAGGAAGGTTTACACCTAAAGAACCACTTTATTTAGTTGTCAGGGATATGGCCATCGCTTCCTCAACACAGGATCACAGGTTTCCACCTGTAAAAAAACCAGAACTGGATGATATTGAGATAGAGATATCAGTATTAACACCATTGGAAAAAATAGAATCGATTGATGAGATTGAAATGGGAAAGCATGGTATTTATATAAAAAAAGCTTATTCATCAGGGACCTTCCTGCCACAGGTAGCTGAAAGCACCGGTTGGTCGAAGGAAGAGTTTCTGGGACATTGTGCCCGGGATAAGGCCCGAATTGGATGGAACGGCTGGAAAGATGCTGATATTTATATTTATGAAGCTATCGTTTTTGAGGAGGAAGATTATTAAAAGTTTGCCCATGGTATTGCGGATTTCCTGACTCACTGCTCAATTGTTCAATTACTCAATTGTTCAATTGTCATACCGTTGCAGGCCAATAATACCATTAAACTTTTCAACCTTTCAACCTTTCAACAATCCAACCCTATCTTTCTAAAAACAAATTAACCAATATAACCTTTCAATATGCTTTTGGTTATTTCTATTCTCCGATCGATATGAATAAACTTTATTGTATATGGCTGCAGGAGAATATGAAGTTACAGCTGAGAAAGCTATCTCACATATTTATATAAAAAACCAAGAACAGCATTGATAAATGCTTTTGATGCTTCAGAGTGGATTGAGTGGGCTACCCTTTCAATATAAATCGGGTAAGATGCCCGGGTAATTCCTTCATACAATTGTTCAGCTTCCTTGGGCCTTATCAGTATATCTTCTTCACCAATCAGGATCAGTGTTTCAGCCTGTATCTTTTGCAAACGCTCACGGGCATCGAATTTTTCAATAGCCTGGATTTGTCCGCGAAAGCCTTCGATTGACTGCGGATATGGATAATCGAGTGTATAGGTGATCAGAGACTTAAGGAATTTTTCGTTTTCGATGGTTTTGGGTGTATAAAGCCAGAAGAGTAAATCCTTAAGCCAGAGCTCCATATCCATTCCGGATTTCCAGGCATGATAGAAATTTTTAAAAAGGATGTTGTTTCTTTTTGAAGATATGGGGGCTGTACTTTCGAGGATCAGTTTGTTGATGCGTTCAGGATAATTAATAGCTATCTCCTGGGCGATATACCCACCCAGTGAATGCCCGAGAATATGCGCACCTGGGACATTAAGAAAATCAAGCAATTGAATGGCATCCTCTGCCATTGTTTTTATTGAATAGGGTGGGGATGGATTGTCACTTCTTCCTACTCCACGGTTATCGAAGATGATTGTTTGAAAATGTTGAGAAATACTATTTATAACAAATTGCCAGCTCTGGCTGTCACTGGCAAGCCCTGCAATCAAAAGCAGGGGTTCACCTTCCCCGTGAATTTCATAATATATGTTGATATTATTTACCTGTGCAACTGGCATAAAGTGATATATCGATTTGGCTCAAAATTACTTAAATAATTAGTTTTAGTAAACTACTTCCTGTTAATATTATTTAAAAAATCAGCAATCTCTTCAAGTGTCAATACATGATCCGGGTTAACCGTATTTATGGCAGAGAGCGGCATGGTGCTTACCTCGGCAGTATCCGGGTCCTGAACAATGGTTGTGCCACCAAACTCTTTAATAGTCAGCAGACCGTGGCTTCCATCATTATTAGCACCTGTGAGTATAATGCCAATGAGTGAGGCCCCATAGGCAAATGCTGCTGTTTCGAACAAAACATCTATTGATGGTCTTGCATAACAAACCTTATCCTCAACTGATAGCGAAATGGTGTGGTTGTCTTCAATAAGTAAATGGAAATTTGGGGGAGCAAAATAGGCTATGCCTCCTGTAATCTTTTCCTTTTCATCAGCTTCTTTTACGGTAATCCTGGAGAGTTTGTTCAAATGATGAGTTATGTAATTGTCGGAATGAGGGCTGATATGCTGGACAATCATTATTGGAATTTTGAAACCCTCATTCAATGTTGTAAGAATGATCTTCAAGGCATTTAATCCTCCTGCGGATGATCCTATTACAATGGCTTTATATTTCACTTAAACAGTTTAATTAACGGATATGAAGATTCTTTTTGTAAATCTTTTCCTTGTTGCTTACTGTTTGAAAATGTTTGAAATTTTTTGCGAATCTCAGGCTTTCTTTTGAACCAAGACAAAGGTAACCTCCTGGTATCAAACCATCCTGAAAAAGTGTAAAAACCCTGTCCTGCAACTCTTTGTTAAAATAGATCAGGACATTACGGCAGATTATCATATTTAACTCTGCAAAAACCCCATCAGTAACAAGGTTATGATCGGCGAACACGATGTTCTTCTTAAGTGATTTATCAAGTATCACCGATTCGTACCTGGCCGTATAATAATCTGAAAAAGCACTTTTTCCACCCGCTTTCTGATAGTTAAGGGTATATTCCTTTATTTTCTCAATAGGGTAAATACCATCCTTTGCTTTTTGCAGGGCTATTTGATTAAAGTCGGTTGCATATATCTGTGCCCTCTCATATAATCCTTCTTCCCGGAGCATGATGGCCATACTATAGACTTCCTGGCCTGTTGCGCATCCTGCATGCCATATTTTAAAATACGGATAGGTTTTAAGGATTGGAAAAACTTCATTTCTCAGTGTCAGATAAAATGACGGATCACGAAACATCTCTGTCACGGTAATAGAAAGATCTTCCAGGATAACTTTTAAAAATTCGGGATCATAAATAACCTGATGCTGCAACTCAGAGATATTCTTCATTTTTGACTTTGAAATACGATGGATGATACGTCTTCTGATATGTGCCTTACCGTAATTTCTAAAGTCATATCCATATTTCTGGAATAAAGCTTCCAGTAGCAGATCGATCTCAAGATTGATATTTTCATTCAACTTCCCTGATCCTTCACCTGTATTTTGCCTGTATTTGGGATCCGTCATTGCAGTTGCTATATTGATTCATGTTTCCGGTAACGACAGAATATTATTTATTATATAACCATACCCTTAGTAGTGACAGTAGTTTGTCAGATTTTACAGGTTTGGCAAGATAATCATTTGCTCCTGCCGCAATACATTTTGCCCTGTCTTCTTTCATGGCTTTTGCAGTTAGGGCTATAATCGGAAGTTTATCATATTTCTCATCCTTCCTGATGTTGATCATCGCCTCATAACCATCCATCTCAGGCATCATAATATCCATCAATACAAGATCAACGTCAGGGTTGTCATGAAGCCTTTCAATGCCTTCCCTGCCATTTTTTGCTATAACTACTTTTAATCCATTTTCTTCAAGAACACTTGACAGGGCAAATACATTTCTCATGTCATCATCAACAATAAGTATTTTTTTATCGCTGAGGATATCTTCTTTTGTCTGCAAAGTTTTAAGCATCTGTTGTTTGTCTTCAGGCATTTCTCCCTGAACCTGATGCAGGAATAGTGTAGCCTCTGAAAGTAATCTTTCAAATGATTTTGCCCCCTTGAGAATTATAGAATCTGCATATTGATGTAACTTCTCATCATCTTCTTTTGTAAGATCCTGCCCAGTGTATATGATTATTGGTAAATCTTTTAATTTTTTCTCTTTCCTCAGTCTCTCCAGTAAATCATATCCTGATAATTCTTTCAGGCCAAGATCAAGAATCAAGCATTCATATTTTTCTTTCTGCAGGTATTTCAGCGCTTCTTCACCAGATTCCACTGCGGTGATTGATACGTTTCCATCATCGAGCAGGTTGACAATACTTTTACGCATTATTGTATCATCCTCAACAATCAGTGCTTTTCTAACCGGTCTTGAAATTATATTGGCAATTTTTGTAAAAACCTCATCAAGCGTTTCATTGCTCACTGGTTTTGTGAGATAACCGATGGCACCCATTTTCATGGCATCAAGTGATTTTTCTGATGCAGAAATGATGTGAATGGGGATATGCCGTGTTTTTGGATTTTCTTTTAACCTTTCCATGACTTCATAGCCATCGATTCCTGGCAAACCCAGATCCAGTATAATAGCTGCCGGTTGATAATAATCAGCATAATGCAAACCGGTTTCACCATCAAGAGCTAAAAGGCATTTGAACCTTTTTTCATGAGCCAGGTCGTAAAGCACTTTACAAAAGCTCATATCATCCTCAATTACAAGGATAATGTTATCACCTTCAATTAAGTTGTTTTTATCATCACCTATTACCGGATCGGGTGATGATCCTGTTTTTTTCTTACCAGCACTGGATTTCTTTCTGGTTTGATTGGCAGGTGAGGGTTTATCTTTTGACACACTTTCAATTACCGGCTTATCAACTGAATCAGGAAGTATTAAGGTAAATACAGATCCTTTACCGGCCTCACTTGCAACATGTAATTCTCCACCAAGCAGTATGCTGAAACTCTGTGAAATGGTAAGGCCGAGGCCCGTTCCTCCATATTTCCGGCTGGTAGTTCCATCTGCCTGCCGAAAGGCATCAAAAATAAGTTTAAGCTTGTCTTTGGGAATGCCTATGCCTGTATCTGATACAGAAAAGGCGATGGAATTCTCATGTGTAAGTCCATTCGTCATCAGGGAAATAGTCTTGTCAGGTCTGGATATACTCAGGCTGATAGTTCCATTACTGGTAAACTTTATAGCATTTGAGAATAAATTCTTAAGAATCTGCATCACGCGTTGAGAATCTGTACTGAGTAGTTCGGGAATGTCGTCAGCGACCTCAATCTTTAAATTAAGCCCTTTTTCATCTGTTAAGGGCTTAAAGGTTCTGTTAATGAAATTTGTTATTTCGCTGATATAGGATTCTTCAACATAGAGTTCGAGCTTGCCTGCTTCAACTTTCGACAGATCAAGGATCTCGTTGATAAGGTCAAGAAGGTCACGGCCTGAGGAGTTTATCGTTTTAGAAAACTCTATCTCCTTGTTATCAAGATGTTCTTTCTTATTGTCCGCCAACAATTGCGACAATACCAATATACTGTTTAACGGGGTTCGCAATTCATGGGACATATTTGCCAGAAATTCTGATTTATACTGACTGGCAATTTCGAGGTCCATTGCTTTTTGTTTGATTTCTTCCTGTGCAAGTTTAAGTTCTTCATTCTTTTTCCTGATATTGTCCCTTTCAATTTCAAGATCATTGGTCCTTTCTTCAAGCTCTTCATTAATAACCCTGAGTTCTTCCTGCTGATTTTTGAGGTTTTCCTCAGAATGTTTAAGCGCTTTGGTCTGTTCTTCCAATTCTTCGTTTGCCTCTCTTAATTCTTCCTGTTGAACCTGTAGTTCGTGAGCCTGTTCCTGCGTTTGTGTTAATAGGTTTTCAACACGCTCATGTGCCTGCACGGAATTCATGGCAATAGCGATACTATCAAGACACATTTCAAGGAACTTTCTCTGAAGTCCTGTCATTTCCTTAAAAGACCCTATAAGAATTACACCCTTAACATCGCCTTCAAAAACAAAGGGGGCAATAAAAGTAAATAATGGTCTTGATTCACCTGTACCATAATTTACACCAGGTAATTGATCCTGTGGCTCATTGAATGTTATTACCCTTTTTTCCTGTGCTGCCTGGCCAATGAGTCCTTCTCCAAATTCAAACTTTCTAAATTTCTTGTCTTTTATTTTAAATGCATAGGCTGCCGTGAGTGATAATGTGTTGTTTTCAGCAGAATATATCAATCCCAGTTGGGCATCAAGGTGCTGGACAAGAAATGAAATGACTTCCCCGGTAAGTTTGGCCAGATCTTTTAAACCGCTGAGTGTGCTTTCGAGTTTGCTGATTCCGGTTTTCAACCAGTCCTGCTCATTCATTTCTTTGCTGGTATCACGCAGTTTCTTCGTCATTTCATAAAGGGCTATTCCCAGGGTATCTTTATCACCTCTGGGCACAACATTTGTTGAATAGTCACCACTGGCAATCTGGTTGGCCTGTTCAACAACTTTCTTGAAACTTTCAACCATCTGATTCATTGATTTTCCAAGAACGTCTCCCTGGCTTCTTACCATAACCTTTCTGGTATAATCCCCATACGCAGCCGATTCACTGACTTCTGCATATGAATGTAATGATTCAACCAGATTATTGAAAGTGTCAACCATTTCACCAACTTCATTTTTTGGCGCCCTGACTTGTTGCGTTTTAAGCACTCCCATCGCAACCTGTTTTGCCCAGGCAGAAAGCTTCTTGATCGGGTTTACAAATTTCCTTGTTACCAGGATTGCAATGAAAAAAACTATGATGATAGTGATGATAAAAGATACTTTTGCTATATCAGATAATTGCTGGGCATAGGCGAATGCTTCAGAATGTTCTATTTCTTCAATTAATGCCCATTGTATTCCAAGGTCATCCAGAATTCCCAGATGTCTGTATATCCCCAGTACATATATCCCATCCTTGTTCTGATAAATAGATATTGTTTCCTTATCCAATTCATTGTTCCGTATATATTGCTCATCATCTTTATTCCTGATATATTTCTGCCAGGTAAGTGTTTTATCTGTCTGGGCACTTTGATTCAGGATTACCGATTCATCATTAAAGCGTGTTGTTGACCTCATTTTCAGATCCGGGCCAACCAGGTAAGCTTCCCCTGTTTCCCCTAGCCCGACATCATCCTGGATGATTTTATTGATACGGTCCATGGTGATCTGAATCGCGAGTAGCCCAATAATCTCTTCATTAGCATCCCGTATAGGATGACCAAAAAATCCGGCCAGTATTCCACCGGAAGGCTCATAAATTTCAAGGTCACTGAAAAGTGTTTTTCCTGTTTTAAGTATTTCTTCACATGTTTTGCTGAAAAGTGATCCTGAATAGGGGCCTTTAAAAAGATTGGTCCCAAGATCATCCTGGTGTTTCAGGGCGAAGAGAATTTTCCCGTCCCTGTCTATATAATAAATATTATAGTAGTCATGTTTCTCAGTAAATTCTGTCAAATCGTTTTGCTGATCAGCAGTATAGGAATCCCACACCGGACATTGAACAAATTCTTCTAATGCAAGCTCTGATTCCTGTTCGTATTTTTTCAATGTTTTAAGAAAATCGATATTGTCGTTAAGATTGGCCTGTACCTCCAGATAATTTGTAACCTCCTGGAAGAAAGTATTTAGATATTCAACCCTCAACTGTGAAGTGGTAACCAGCGATTTCTCAGCAACAACGGTTAGTCCGGCATATGCCACAAGATAATTTATAAAACTCACTGCGAGTAGTGGCACGAATGAGATACCCAGAAACCATAAGAACAGTGACTTTCCTACACCAATATATAAATTTGCTTTTAACCAACTTCTGAACTTATCGAAACTGGTTTGCCTGTCATTCTTCATTTTTATGCAAGAGTTTAGTGAGTGTTATTAATGTATCTTATTTGAAGGATGCCGGGAAATTAATTGTAAGCATATTTCTCAATTGCATCATATAATTCATTCGGATTTACCGGCTTTGTGATATAATGGTCCATACCCACCGCAAGACATTTTTCTTTATCACCTTTCATTGCATGTGCCGTCATGGCAACAATTGGGGTATGATATCCTTTTTCCTCTTCAAATTTCCTGATAAGGCGGGTGGCATCAAGGCCGTCCATTTCAGGCATCTGAACATCCATTAAGATAACATCAAACTTATTTTCCTTTGTCTTTTCAAATGCTACTTTGCCGTTTTCGGCCAGTGTAACTGCCCAGCCTTTTTTTTGTAATAACTGATTAACAATTTTACGATTAATGATTTGATCTTCAGCAACCAGTATCGAAACCTCTTTGGCTTCTTTATCGTCGCTTTGCTTATCAGTGGTTTTGCTTGTTTCTTTTTCGCTGACTTTTTTATTCAACTGCTTCATCAACAATGATAAAAGATCGCGCTGATGTACAGGTTTGCTCAGAGTGTTTTCTATGTCGGTGAGATTTGTTTTTTCGCTGGCAATAGCATATTGTGGGGTAATCAGAAAAACTATTTCCGGCTTTTTAAGATCTGGAAACTCTTTTTTGAATTTTTTAACTATTTCAGGTCCTTTCATTTCCGGCATGAAATAATCGACCAGAATAATATCGTATTTCTCCTTCTTGTTTGTAATTTCCTTTGCTTTATTTATTGCAATATCGCATGAAGTTGCAGTATCACTTGAGGTTCTCCAATAATCAAGGTAGGATTTGATAATTCTTAGACTTTCTTCATTATCATCAACAATCAAAACCTTCAGATGCTTCCTCAAACTTTCAAAGTCATAATCAATGGTATCTTCTGTTTGTTTCCCAAGCTTAAACTCCAGGGTAAAGAAAAAGCGGCTACCTTTTTCTGGTTTACTTTCAACATTAATAATGCCGCCCATCATTTCAACCAGTTTCTTCGAAATGGTTAAACCCAAGCCTGTCCCTCCATGTGTGCGAGTGGTTGAAGTTTCGGCCTGTTTGTAAGAATCGAAAAGATGTTCAATCTTGTCTGTTGAGATTCCGATACCTGTATCTGTTACAGAAAACTCTATCTGTGCTGAATTGCCACTGATTCCTATAAGTTTAACATAGACGCCAACCATGCCTTCATCGGTGAATTTAATTGCATTTCCAACAAGGTTGATCAGTATCTGGCGAAGGCGAACAGGATCGCCAATAAAAATATCAGGTAGTTCGGGTGATACTTCACAAATAAATTCCAGCTTTTCCTGGAAAATTTTTACTGACAGCAGGCGGGTGATTTTCTCCAGAACATCCCTTATACTGAATTCGACAGACTCAAGTTCAAGTTTGTCGGCTTCTATTTTTGAAATGTCAAGGATTTCATTGATAATATCCAATAATGATTCACCGGATTGTTTTATGTCTGATATGCGTTCTTTTTGTATGTCTGCAAGTTCATTGTCCATCAAGGCGAGATCTGCCATTCCAATAATTCCATTAAGGGGTGTGCGGATCTCATGGCTCATATTAGCAAGAAACGAGCTCTTTGCAAGGGTTGCTTCTTCTGCAATTTGCTTTGATTTGTTTAATTCTTCAATGGTCCTTTCCAGTTTCTTGGTGGTGTCAACCAGAACATGTTTTTGTTTAAAGAATTCAATATATGCCCTGATTTTACTTTGAAGTATTTCCAGATCAAGAGGTTTGTATAAATAATCAACAGCACCGGCTTTATAACCTCTGAAAACATGCTCCCTTTGTTTGCTGATTGCTGTGACGAAAATGATCGGGATGTGCTTGGTTTTATCATTTTGTTGCATCAGCTCAGCAGTCTCAAAACCATCCATCTCTGGCATCTGGACATCCATTAACACAAGCGCAAATTCATATTCCAGCATCAGCCCAAGTGCTTCATTACCTGATGAAGCTTTAACAATATTAAGCTCAGGGCTTTCGAGAATTCCTTCAAGTGTTATCAGATTCTCTTCCCTGTCATCAACGATAAGGATATTAAAATTAGAGGAGCCGGTTTGTTCCATTGGTCAATTATTTAAATAAGAAATTAAGGTATAAAAATATGTATTAATATTTAAAACCCTGATTAAACCACAATTTTGATCTTTCAAAAATACAGTTTGATGAATCAACTGCCAAATGATTGATCAAAATAATTATCTGTTGCATATTAATTTATAACTGCAAAGGTTACAGATATCCTGATTCACGGTTTGTTTGAATGGGATATCCTGATCAAATAATTCTTCCAGGAGAAAAGACATCTTTTCCCTGAAAATATCAATACCAGGATTGATTAATTCAGTTTGATCAGGGAGTTTGAGTTCTATCAATCCTTCGCCAGGGGTTCTTAATGAATAAATGCCCGCATTGAAGGCTGAATACTTACCGGAAAATTCCCCTTCAACCAGCAGTGCATAAAATAACAGCTGAAAAACTTTATCCCAACGGGATACTGACAGTAAGTCTTCCCATGATTTTAATGTTAGATCGCTCTGGTTGGCAGACCCTGTTTTATAGTCAGTTATTCTCAGCTGACTATCACTGGACTCTATCCTGTCAATAATTCCCTTTAATTTTACATCGATAGTGCCTTTTGCATTTTTACCGTTTTCTATCCGGATTATTTGCTCAAACTTCTTCTCCAGGTCTAATATCTGCCTGTAACTATTCCGTATCTGGTCGTATTTTTGTTGTGCAATCTCACTGGAAATAAACCTTTCGGCCACTGAAATCGCAGTTTCACTGATAAGTAAATTTCTCCCAAATTGAAGGTTGTCTCCTCCAAATCGATTATTGATGACTTCCAGGGTAATTTTCCGGATGTTTTTTTTACCATGGGCCAGTTGTTGCATGTTCAATGCTTTACCGATCATAGGCTCAAAAATCCTGTGCAACACTTCATGTAAAATAGTTCCGAACATGGGAGCATCTATAATACCTTCTGATTTGCGGGCCTCACTTATCCCGGCTATAGAATTAAAATAGAACTTAAGGGAGCATATACGATAGGCATTAAGTTCAGTGGCTGAATAACCATCTGCCGCTTTCTGATGAAGTAAGGCAATAATTTCCTTAGTTTTATCAATTACGATATTCTTACTACTGCTACTGTATTCTGAATTGTAGTATAGAAAATTCTCCCTGATCTGTAAATCAGGATTTACTGCTGCCAGTTCATAAACCAGTTGATTGATGAATCTGCTTCTATCTCCGCTTCCCGTGCCTTTATGCTCTGTTGTATAAAGAAGAAAAATTTTCTGACTTCGTTGCAGTAAGCGGTAGAAATGATAGGCATAAATGGCATCCCTTTCATAATAGGTTGGAAGACCGAATTTAACTTTTACATCAAGTGGAATAAAGGAACTTATCTTTTTTGAAGCAGGTATAATATCTTCATTTACAGATAACAGGATTATATTTTTAAAATCAAGCGTCCTGGTTTCAAGCATCCCCATCAATTGCAGTCCTTTCAGTGGTTCACCGTAAAATGGAATGCTTGTACTTCTTGAAATACTGTTGAATACAGCCCTTAGTGATTCCAGTGTTTTAATAACCTTATCCTCACCGGTTAATGTTTCAAGTTTGTTTAAGATCCTGTTGAAATAATACAGATATTCAATTTCAATCTGTGCAATTCTGTTATCAGTTTTTATTTCACTACTAAGTACATTTCTGATCAGAATGATTATTTGTTTGATTTTTTTAATCAGAGCCAAGGGAGTGCCTGTATCAGTAAAAAGTATTGTAAAAAAATTATGCTCATCGACTGGTACAAAAAGATCCAGTAACGCTGTACTGGAATAAAATGTTTTTCCGGGCCTGGAAATTCTCTCTGCTATTATTAGCGCCCCTTTTTGAGTTTTATCAGTAAATATGCTTTGTCTGCCACCAACTAATGGATGGTTAATAATTTCTTCAACATCTTTAATGTTATAGAGTAAGCTGTCACTTTTACGTAAATTGTTTAACCTGTCGGCATTGACATAGAATCTTAAAACGCGGTCGAAAAATCTAAAAGCAGTACTTAAATATAGTGGCAATCCCATGGTCACATTCAGGGATCCAACATCTTCAGGTATGGAATTAAGCTGGGGGATGAGCAGTTTTTCTTCGCCCAGGATAACTGCAGTATTTTCGAATTCCCTTTCGTTCTTTAAAAAATCAGATAAAATCTGCCCGCACAGTTTGGTTTGCCCAACATCACTTGCTACTCCTATGATCTCAATATTTTTTGCACCGGTGGTCAGATTATCATCAATCCAGTTGGGTTTATTAAACAATGAATCCTGAAAATGTTTAAACAGAAACTTTCCCGCCTCCTGAACCGGTTGATTTGTTTCTGATTTTTTAAGATAATAGCTATCTGCATCCCACAATATATCTGCCTTATCAGCTTTGATAAGGGTTTTAATAATATTTTCCTCGGCTTTATTCAATGCATTAAAACCGATAAAAACGATGTTCTGCCATGTTAACTGGCTGAGTACCTGATCGATGTTTTCGGATACCAACCGATATGCCAGCCCCTGGTAAGCCTGATTCTTGTTGAGCAATGCATTAGTAAGCCGGTTATGATAATCCAGAAGATTATTGTAAAATGCCAGATATCCCTTCTCATATTCTGTCAACGGGCTCTTATCCAGGTTCCAGGTAGAAATCGCTTTTACTTCATTTAAAAAACTAAATATTGATTTCGGATCTACACAATAGGCATCAATCTCATTAAAATCGGAAAGCAGCAGGGAACCCCATTTTAAAAAATCCTCAAAAGTATCTGACTTCCCCTTTTCAATCTCTTGATGTATTTGGAAGAGTTCAACCAGTAAATCGATATGATCAACTTTATTATGGTTTGAAATCCTGAAAATAAAGTCTTCTATTGAGAAAATATCGGGAAGCCAGGTTGGTTCAGTGATCAGGTTACCAAGATGTTTCTTAAAAAACAGGCCGGCTCTGCGGTTTGGAAATATCAGGCAAATATTACCTGGCTCTCGGAATTTATCAAGGAGGTAATGAGCACATTTCTCAAGGAAATCCTGCATAAGGTATATCAGTATTATTTAATATGTTCAAAGATAGGAATTCTAAGGTCATCGTTGGCTTCAAGTTTGTTAAATGCTTCGGGCTTGCCGGCATCAAGCCAGAATGTATCATCATGCCGGCATCCGTTAATTATATGTTCCTGCGCCAGATTCAGATAACTTGTTATTATGGAGAACTTTCCCGTTTCGGTAATTAAACTGAATATTTCGGGATTAATCATATGTATACCGCTGAAGGCTAACCGGGTATAACCCCCGTTTGCCTTTCTTGAAATAATTTCCCTGTTTGTGTTATCATCACGCCAACCACATAAAGTATTACTATCATTAAAAAGTAAATACCTTGATGATGTTCTGTTAAGTACTGCAAGAGTTGCCAGTGAATTACTTTGTAAATGGTTTTTGTAAAGATTGTTAAGATCCAGGTTCGTCAGGACATCTACATTTATTAAAAGAAAAGGATCCTTACCTGTAAGTAACCAAGCAGCCTTCATTAGTCCACCTCCGGTCTCAAGTAATTCATCTGATTCATCTGATATTTTTATAGAGATGCCGAAATTATTTTTTTTAGCAAGAAATGATTCGACCTGATTTTTGAAGTGGTGTACATTGATAATTATCTCATCATAACCAAAATAAATTAATCGCCTGATCTGTATTTCAAGAAGTGGTACATCATATACTTTAACAAGAGCTTTCGGAGTTTGATCGGTTAAAGGTTTAAGCCTGGTCCCTAAACCCGCTGCAAGTATCATTGCTTTCATTCCGGATCTTTTTCAATGAGGACTGATTTGCAAAGTTTTTTTTGTTTCCTGGCAACAGATTTACATTTCTTGCAAACGAACCGGGCCTGCCCAATAGGTATTGCTTTCTTTTTCTTGCTTTTTGTTTTGCAAACTGTTTTAGACATAGTTACTGGTTGTCAAGTTCTGTGTGTTTAATAGTCGTTGAACACCATGATGATTTGTCGAGGTATTTTGCCAGTTGTTCGGCACAATAAACTGAACGATGCTGTCCACCCGTACATCCAAAATTTACCATTAAATTTTTAAAACTTCGCTCACTATAATTTTTTACTGCCTGTTCAATAATACTGATGACATTTGAAAGGAATTTCTTCACTTCCGGATATGATGACAGGTAGCTGATGATCTCCTGGTCTTTGCCATTATATTTTCTGTATTGCTCTTCCCTTCCGGGATTAGGCAATATCCTGCAATCAAAAACAAATCCCCCGCCGTTGCCGCTCATATCAACAGGGATAGATCTTTTGTAAGAAAAACTGTTTATGGTTACAGTAAGTTTTTCAGGTTCTGTGGTGCCTTGAAGGTAGTTCTTTAAGAGAATCTCGTGTGCTATCCTTCTTATCTCTGGAATGCTCACAGGCAGCTCAATTTTTTCAATTAACCACTCCAGGTTCTTCAAGGCATAGGGTATGCTCGCGATAAAATGTGGTTTCTTTTCAATCAAACCCCTGAACCCATAAGCGCCCAGTACCTGTATAGTCCTGATAAGCACGAAAGAATAATAGTATTTCAAAAAGCTTTCCGCTGAATCCGGCTTGATTGTTTCAAGTTGATTAAGGTAGTAATTCAGAAGAGATTCCCTTATTTCAGGAGTAAGGGCGGCTTTAGCCTGGAAAAGTAATGATGCAACATCATACTGCAGAGGGCCCATCCGGCCACCCTGGTAATCGATGAAATAGGGCTGATCATTCCGGATCATGATGTTTCTGGCCTGGAAATCACGGTACATAAAGAAACCGGATTCTGCTTTACTCAAGAATTCCGCCAGGGCCTGGAAGTCTGTTTCGAGGTGTTGTTCGTTAAAAAGGACATGGGCAGGTTTCAAAAAATAATATTTGAAATAATTTAAGTCCCAGAGTATAGCGGTCTTATCAAATGTGCTTCGGGGATAACAAACAGAAAAATCTAAATCACTCGCAGCTGCTATCTGAAATTTTAACAGATGATCAAGGCTCTTTTTGTAAAGCTCAATAATGTGTTGCCCGTTTGTTTTAATTTTGTCCTTTTCAATGAGATGAAACAGTGTGGTATTTCCAAGGTCTTCGAGTAAATAGAATTTATTGTCGGGGCTCGTATTATACAACTCAGGAACGTTCAATTTATGTTTCCTGAAGTGGGTACTAAGATATAGGTAAGCTTCATTCTCTTTTATATCCGGATTATAAGCGCCTATAGCAGTACCATCTTTACCAATTATCCTGTAATACCTGCGTAATGATCCTGATCGTGGAAGGGGAACCACATCACTGACATACTCACCATTCCAGTTTTGAAAAAGTTCAATTAGTATTTCCTGATTAGTCATCCGGGTTTAATGATTTGAGCAACGATGCAAAGATAGGAATTCGACATCAGCTTTGGTCATTGATTGTTTGTAATTGGAATTTATTTGTTATTTGGTACTTGTAATTTGTAGTTCAAGTTTCCTGATTTACATCATAGTGCAAAATGTGTTTTAAGTAGCCAAGCAAAGAATCACCATCTTGTTTTAATGTCACTATAAAATTCTTGCATCATTATTACTATTTTTGCAAACAGGTATTTAGTGATAATAAACTTAAATTCATCCCAATGGAAAAAAACACTGTTACAGATATTTTAAAAACAGCCATCCTGCTTGAAAGAAGAGGAAAAGCTTTTTATTCACAGATAGCCAAACAAACCCAGAGTGCCGCAGTAAAGAAAATCTTTGAAATGATGGCTGAGGAAGAGGACGAGCACATTAATTTTCTGTCTCGTCAGTTTTCAAATTATGAAAAGAATCATGAGTTCCTGAAAAATGATCCCACCACACATGTGGATGATGCTACAGCTGTGGAAATATTATCTGAAGAAATTAAAAAGGAAATAACGGCCGCAAGTTTTGAAGCAGCTGCTATATCTGCTGCCATTGATTTTGAGAACCGCGCTATTGAAGTTTATTCCAGCAGGGCAGAGGAAGCAACCGATCCAAATGAAAAGGATACCTATGGAATGCTTGCTGAATGGGAAAAATCACATCATCATTTATTACACAAACTAAATGAGGATCTTAAGGAAGATATATGGTATGATAATAAATTCTGGCCATTTTAATAAAAATTAAAACAATTATGAATACAAAAAAGAGCGGATTTAATTCAAAATTAATCCATGAGGGAGGATTTAAGGATGTGCTGGGTAGTGCAGTTACTCCTGTTTACCAGACATCTACTTTTCGATTTGAGAATGCTGAACATGGCGCCCAGTGTTTCTCAGGAGAATCGGACGGATTTATTTATACACGTATAGGAAATCCTACGATAAGGGATCTTGAAAGAACTGTTGCAGCACTCGAGAACGGCTATGATGGTATAGCAACATCTTCAGGGATGGGGGCCATAAATACTGTTTATTTAAGTTTTCTGGGTGCAGGAGATCATATGATCAGCTCAGATGCAGTATATGGACCGTCAAGGGCCATTATGGAATCATTCTATCCAAAATTCAATATTGAATCATCATATGTTGATACATCAAGCCTGGATAATATTAAAAATGCAATCAGGCCTAATACCCGCCTTATTTACATAGAAACACCAGCAAATCCAACCATGTTGTTAACTGACCTTAAAGGTGCCGTAAAAATTGCCCACGAGCATGGTATTCCTGTGTGTGTGGATAATACTTTCAGCAGCCCATATTTACAGAAACCATTGGACCTTGGGGTTGATGTTGTTCTGCACTCAATGACAAAGTTCATTAACGGACATGCAGATATTGTAGCCGGAATGATCGTTACTAAAAATGCCGACGATTATAAAAAGCTTAGAAATATCATGGTCAGCTTCGGCTGTAATATGGATCCGCAGCAGGCTTTCCTTACCAGGCGAGGATTGAAAACCCTGGGAGTAAGGATTGACAGGTCACAGCAGAATGCTATTAAAGTAGCTGAATTTCTTGAAAACCATCCAAGGGTGGCTTGGGTTAAATATCCGGGCTTAAAATCACATCCTCAATATGAACTGGCATTGAAGCAAATGTCAGGCCCCGGTGCAATGATCAGTTTTGGGTTAAAGGGAGGTTTTGAAGCTGGCGAGAAAATGATGAATAATGTAAAATTAGCCTTACTGGCAGTCTCACTGGGGGGAATAGAAACCCTGATACAGCATCCCGCATCGATGACACACTCTAAACTTTCAAAAGAGGCAAAAGACCAATCCGGCATTACTGATGAGCTAGTCCGGCTTTCTATTGGAATAGAGGATGTTGAAGATATCATCGCTGATCTGGATCAGGCTATGGCATGATAAATTCAAAGCCTGGCGCTGCAGAGTGAGCAGGTAAGGGATGACATCCGTCTCGCAGCGGCCAACTAGAATAGCATCCCTGATTCACTGACATAAATATCCAATATCGAATATCCAATAATTAATATCCAATTAATTGGACATTGAATGTTTATTATTGGATATTAAACCACAACAAATTAATTTCCCAGGCTTATGATATACGAAGTAATCCTGTAATCCGCAACCTTCGAATATCGTCCAATCGTGAATTCGTGAAATCGCGAAATCAATACCTGCAAACAGGGACGCGTTCCCTCCTGCCTCCGGTGAGCTGGAATTCGTCCCTTTTCGTGAAATAAAAATATTGTCCTGCGTTAATTTATTATAATGCGGGATTTTTTATGTATTAATTAGCTAAAGAATATTTTATATTTTTACCTGTAGCAGCTAGTTGTAAAATGATGTTAAAAATCAGTAGATTATTTATAGTCCTTATCGCATTAACGCTGTTGCCTCATTTTCTCAGGGCTCAGAAGGTTGCACTTGTTCTCAGTGGAGGTGGCGCCAAAGGTGTTTCGCATATTGGTGTAATCAAAGCCCTGGAGGAGAATAATATTCCGATTGATTATGTAACTGGCACTTCCATGGGAGCAATTATCGGGGCCATGTATGCCAGTGGATTTACACCGGATCAAATGCAAGCTATTATGCTCAGCAAGGAAGTGATGGCATGGGCGAATGGCAAAATTGACAGGCAGTATATATATTATTTCAAGCAGCATCAGCCCGATGCCTCACTGATCAGCATACCACTTCATTATAAGTCAAAACTAATTTCTGGTCTGCCAACCAATATTATCACACCTTACCAGATGGATTTTGCATTTCTTGAGTATTTTGGCCCACCTTCTGCTGTTGCCAATTATGATTTTGATAGCCTGTTTGTTCCCTTCAGGTGTGTTGCTTCAGATATCGATTCCAATAAGGCCATGGTGCTTTCCAGCGGGCAACTCTGCCGCGCTGTCAGAGCCTCCATGACTTACCCGTTTTTTTTCAGGCCAATTGAAATAGACAAAACATTGTTATTTGATGGCGGCATGTATAATAATTTCCCTGTAGATGTAGCAATCAGGGATTTTAACCCTGATATTATTATCGGAAGTAAAGCAGCAGGGAATTATGATTCACCTAAGGAAGATGACCTGATGTCTCAGATTCAGAACATACTAATGTTCAAAACCGATTATTCAGTTCCTGAAGATAAAGGATTGGTAATTATTCCTGAATTGAATAAGGTTAATGTACTTGATTTTTCCCAGGGGGCATCAATGATAGATAGCGGTTATGTGTATGCATCGCGGAGGATGGATGAGATCAAGAAAATGATAAAAAGCCGGACCGACAGTAAACTCCTGGAAGAAGCAAGGGAGGGGTTCAAAGGTGAATTCCCAACTTTGATCATAGATTCATTGTATATTGAGGGTTTGAACACTAAACAGTCGAGATATGTTAATAACCTCTTAATGCGACATAAACATTATATTAATATTGAGGAATTTAAATCTGAGTATTTCAAACTTATTGCTGATGATAAATTCGAATATATTAATCCCGAACTACGCTTTAATAAAGAAACCGGTTTTTATGATGTTCACCTTAAAATTAGAAGGGCCAGTAAGTTTGTCGCAAAGTTTGGTGGGAATATTTCTTCAAGTGCTGTTAATGAAGCCTTTGTCGGATTACAATACAACTACCTGGGGAAATCTTCCATTACGCTCCTTACCAATGCTTATTTTGGCAGGTTTTACAGTTCGTTCAGAATTAACTCACGGTTTGATTTTGCTAGAAGAACCCCATTTTATCTCGACCTGGATGTGATCTATAATCATCGGGATTACTTCAGAAACACCACCTATTTTTTTCAGGATAAAGATCCTTCATTTCTAATCAGGAATGATTATCATTCTACCATAAGCCTGGGATTTCCTGCCACGAGTACCGGTAAAATAATTGGTGGGATCAGTTACGGATTCCTGAGGGATGAATACTACCAGACAAATACATTTACAAGACACGATACCGCAGATAAAACCAATTTTGATCTGTTTACACCCTTTATTACCTATGAACTTAATTCTTTGAACAGAAAGCAATATGCAACCTCTGGTGCCATGTTTTCAATGACATTGAGGTTTGTTACCGGGACAGAAGAAAATATTCCCGGGTCAACCTCCAGTGATATTGAAAAAGCAAAAAAGGGCGAGACATATAAATGCAGGCATGACTATTTCAGTTTTAAACTTACCTGGGAAGATTACTTTAAATCATTCAGATGGTTAACACTGGGATTTTTCGGACAGGTTTATCTCTCTAACCAGGAGTTCTTTAGTAATTATACCGCCAGCTTACTTTTTGCTCCTGCATTTGAACCCATTCCTGAAAGTCAGACATTATTTCTTTCAAGTTACCGGGCCTTTAATTACGCTGCAGGGGGACTCATAGGTATTTTTCCGCTAACAAAGAATTTTGATTTCCGAATGGAGGGATATCTGTTTCAACCATATCGAGGTATTATTCAGAATCCTAATAACGGAAATGCTGAGTTTGCCAAACCCCTTTCCGAAAGATATTTAATGGGATCGGCTGCATTATTGTATTACAGCCCGATTGGACCTATAAGCCTCAGTGTGAATTATTATAACAGG
This sequence comes from uncultured Bacteroidales bacterium, assembly GCA_964468645.1. Classification (GTDB taxonomy): domain Bacteria; phylum Bacteroidota; class Bacteroidia; order Bacteroidales; family JAIOZK01; genus JAIOZK01. Next base: position 91,336 of record CAYXUU010000010.1, on the reverse strand, counting down.
GATCATGATAAATTCTCCGTAATATTGAATTTTGGTTATCTGATCTTTAACAATTCCGTTTTTAAATAATTTGACAATTTGCTGTCTTCCAGGTATCTTTTTAACAAATTTCACTGAGTGTTCTATTTTACCTGATCAGTTCTTCTTACTGTAAAATTATTTATTAATTTTGCAATCCTTTGCAATTAAGCATTAGATAACAAATAAGAGTTTAATTATAATACGTTAATTCGTAACCCTAAGTGATAGAGAATAAAAATTAACAAACATCTAAATCGAAATTCCGGTAAAACAGCTGATGCCGGAAAGGAGAATTCTGTAAATAAATATGAGTATCATGAGTGATCAAAAAACTTCTCAACCTGAAAAGGATAAAGAATTAAAAAACAACAACAACCAGGAGATTACAGCCAATGATCCTGATAGCAGGGAGTTAAAGCCTGATGACCTTGTACAAGAGCCGGAAAATCAAGGGAAGGAAGAAAAGACAGCATCTGAACCTGCTGAAGCCGAACCAAAAGCCAGACAACCGGAATTAATACCTGTCATAGAGAAAGAAGAACCTGCTGAAGTTGAACCAATATCTGAACAACCGGAAACAATACAACCTGTAGGGAAAGTAGAACCTTCTGAAGCTGAACCAAAATCCGGGCAACCGGAAGCAATACCTTCTGTAGAGAACGAAAAGGTTGCCGAAATAGAACCAGAAGCCGAGAAGCAACCAGAACCAATCCCTGAAGCTGAAGAGAAAGAATCAGAAAAAAAAGAAACAGAAGTTACAGCGGAGAAATCAACAGTATTGGATACTGCTGACAAAAAAGAAGAACCTGACCATGAAGAGGAGGATGAGGAAGAAGATGATCATGATCATGATATATTAGATAATAAAGAGAACTTTGATAAACTTACCAGGGAGGAATTGATTAACCTCCTGGAGGAAACTGTTAAGGAAGTTGATATCAGTAAAATAAAAACCAGGGCAGCCTTAATCAAAGTTGCATATCTAAAAGCTACCAAAGAAGAAAACCAGGTAAAAATTGAGAAGTCCATAAATGAAGAGGGGGCAGATTTTGCCGGCGAAACCGATCAACTTGAAGAAAGATTCAGTCTCGCATTCAGTATATATAAACAGAATAAGATTGCCTATACACAGGAACAGGAAAAACTAAAGCAAAGTAATTTTGAAACCAAACTGGAAATTCTTGAAGAACTCAAGGCACTGATCAATTCGGAGGAGACACTGAAGAAGACTTATGACGAGTTCAAAGCATTACAGGAAAGATGGAAAGAAGTGGGTATGGTTCCACGGACAGAAGTGAACAACCTGTGGCAGAGTTATCATTTTCTGGTTGAGAAGTTTTTCGACAAGGTTAAAATTAATAAAGAACTTCGTGACCTGGACCTGAAAAAGAATTTTGAGTTGAAGATCGAGCTTTGTGAAAAGGCTGAAGAACTTTTAATTGAAACCTCTATAATAAAATCCTTCAAGGAACTTCAAAAACTTCATGAAAACTGGAAAGATATCGGTCCGGTACCCGGTGATAAAAAAGATGAGTTATGGGATCGTTTTAAACTGGCTACAGATAAAATCAATGAAAGAAGAAGAGAGCATTATAATAATCTCAGCGAACAGCAAAATAATAATTTCGAGGCAAAAGCTGCCCTCTGTGAGAGGGCAGAAGAATTACAGACAATAAACAATGAAACCTTGAAGGAATGGCAGCAGAGCACAAACCAGATGAACGAATTGTTCAAGATATGGCGCACTGTTGGACCCGCTCCAAAAAAGAAAAACGACGAAATCTGGAATCGTTTTAAATCATCCCTGAATTCTTTCTTTGAAAATAAAAGGGATTATTTCAACAAACTGAAGGAACATCAACTGAATAATTACAACCTGAAACTTGATTTATGTGTGCAGTCAGAGGCGATCATGGATAATTCAGACTGGAAGAAAACAACCGATGAGTTAATCCGTTTGCAAAAAGACTGGAAGAAAATTGGCCCTGTACCCCGTAAGCACTCAGATAAGATCTGGAAGCGTTTCAGGTTGGCTAACGATCATTTTTTCAAACGTAAGGCAGATTATTTTTCTAATATTCATGAACATGAAGCAAGCAACCTTAAGCTTAAGACCGAATTAATAGAAAAACTAAAGAAACATAAATTCACTGATGATAAGAATGAGAATCTTAAATTGATTAAGGATTATCAACGTGAGTGGATGGAGATTGGCCATGTACCAATGAAAGATAAAGATAAAATCCAGAATTCGTTCAGGGCTGCGATAGATGCCCAGCTGGAAAAACTTAAAATCAGTGCTCTAGAGATCACTACTATTACCTATAAAAACAGGGTTGAGGCCATGATGGATGATCCAAATGCCCGGAGAGCGATTGCCAAGGAAAGGAGTTTCCTTAATAATAAGATCAATAAAATGAAAGAGGATATTAACCTCTGGGAGAATAATATTGGTTTTCTGGCAAGCACCAAGAAATCAGAACTGCTTAAAGAGGAGTTCAATAAGAAAATTGAAAAGTCTAAGCAGGATCTGAAGATTATGGAAGCCAAGCTAAATATGCTTAACAGGCAGTAGGCCGGTACTTTTAGATTAATACTACTTAAAGATTCCATCAGTGTTCGATTATCAATTTTCAATGTTTGACATTCGATTTATCTCAAAATAAAACGAACATCGCCAAATCTAGCCTCGACAATCGACAATCAGTAGAGTGTGATAGTCTTCTTCTAAGGACTTATTTATATTGTACTGATCCCCCGCCCACCCAATATCAGCGGCGTACTTTTTAGCTTCGTAAGTATTACCTACAAGCAGATTGCAACTTACCATCAACTTTGCTGTCTTTATAAATTATTAATACGGATTTAATGAAAGGAAAATTAAGTATTTTATGGTTGGTGGTTATTGTTAATTCAGTAGTTGCGCAGGAGTTAACACAGGTCGTTAAAGGTAAGGTAGTTGATGCTGATACCCGTGCACCTTTATTTGGTGCTAATATCCTGATACTTGGTACGGATCCCCCACAGGGTGCTATTTCTGATGAGAATGGCAATTTCACAGTAGATCATGTTAAGGTCGGCAGGTGTGATATTCGCATCAGTTATATGGGTTATGAAACAATTATCCTGAATGAAATCATGGTAAGTTCAGGCAAGGAAGTGTACCTGAATGCAAGTATGAAAGAATCAGTCCTTAAACTTGCCGAGGTTGAGATCAGGGCAAAGACCCGCAAGGATCAGCCTTTAAATTCCATGGCTACTTTAAGCGCAAGGCAATTAAGTGTAGAGGAGGCAAGCAGGTATGCAGGAAGTTTTGATGATCCATCGAGGCTGGCTTCATCATTTGCCGGTGTGGCACAGCAATTAGGGCATAATGGCATTGTGATCAGAGGTAATGCACCCAAAGGTTTGTTGTGGCGCATGGAAGGAATACAAATCTCCAATCCTACACACTTTGCAAATTATGTTGCTTTTGGCGCAGGGGGTATAACAGCCCTGAGCAGCATGATGCTCGCTAACTCAGATTTCTTTACAGGGGCTTTCCCCGCTGAATACGGTAATGCATTATCGGGTGTATTTGACATCAAAATGCGGAGTGGTAATCCTGATCACAGGGAATATACTTTACAGGCAGGACTTGTTGGATTGGATGTTTCAGCAGAAGGACCCTTTGTTAAGGAGAAATCCTCAACCTATCTTTTTAACTACAGATATTCAACACTTGCATTGCTTGGCCCGATATTACCTGAGGAGGCAGGGATAATCGAATATCAGGACCTGGCCTTTAAACTTGACTTCCCGATGAAGAAGGCAGGGACTTTATCTTTCTGGGGGCTCGGTGCTCTTGACTATCAGGGCAGGGATGCCAAGGGTGATCCTGATGAATGGGAAACTTCAGCCGACAGGGAGAAACTCAGGGCAAACCTGTTTATGGGAGTTTTGGGGCTGAACCATAAAGTATCCATAAATAAAAATACCTTCCTCAACTCCAGCTTGGCTGTTGCCGGAAATGGTTTGGATTGGTCACAAAGCCGACTCAGCGATTCCCTGGTTTTTGTTACCGGGGAAGATGTTAAAAATATAACATGGGATTATACCCTGTCATCAACACTGAACCATAAATTCAGTTCCCGTCACCGGAATAAAACCGGTGTTAATATCCGTATGCTGAATTATGATATTCATATTCAACATGCCGAATCGTATGAAGACCCACTTCTTGAAGTGGCAAAAGACCAAGGGCATGGTTATTTGTTTCAGGTTTTTACGCAATCAGGATTTGATCTGGGGACTAACTGGAGTTTAAACCTAGGCCTGCAATCACAGTACTTTGCATTGAACGGACACCATACGATTGAACCACGTGCAGGAATACGATGGAATTTTAAGCCCGGCCAGTCTCTTGCCCTGGGTTACGGATTGCACAGCCAGATGGAATTGATCACTTTTTACCTGACAAAGATTGATCACCAGGGACTGATATTGCATCCCAATAAAGACCTTGATTTTTCAAAAGCACATCACATTGTATTATCCTATGATCTGATGATCAATGAAAATATCAGACTGAAGATTGAACCTTTCTATCAAAAGCTATATCATATCCCGGTAAAACCCAGCAGTTCTTATTCATTGCAGAACATTGAAAAGGAATGGATCATTTCAGATACCCTGCTCAATAATGGTGAAGGGGTGAATTTTGGCCTGGATATCACTTTTGAACGTTTTCTGAACAGGGGTTTCTATTACCTGCTGACAGCCTCACTATTCGATTCACGGTATAGGGGAGGCGATGGTATCTGGCGTGATTCACGCTATAACAAAAATTATGTATTCAACATCCTGGCCGGTAAGGAATGGAATATGGGCAAAAAGAAAAACAACCTGCTCAGTGTAAATGCTAAATTAACCCTGCAGGGAGGAGACCGATATGATCCGCTTTTATTTGATGAATCAATGGATGCCGGAGAAATCATCTATGATGATACCAGGGCTTTTGAAGAACAAAAGCCACATGCCCAGGTTTTGAGTTTCAGCATATCCTACATAATTAATAAAAAAGGGAGAACAAGTACATGGTCGTTCTCCATGCTTAATGCCCTCGGACAGGAAGAGTTTAACGGGTACAGGTATAATGATGTAACCGGACAGATAGAGAAGGAAGAGGATGTTTTGATGATTCCGAATATTAGTTATAAGTTAGAGTTTTGAGCTGGAAGCAGGATAGTGACGGTTGACGGTTGACGGTTGAGGATATACAATATACAATCGTATGGTTAATGACCGATGACTACTAACCAATAACTTCCACCTCTAAAAAGTTCCAATAGTTAAATCGTGATTGCTCAACTATAACAATTGCACAAGTCCTCCTAGGGGGATTCAGGGGGGGTAAAGCCGCTATTCTTTCACAAGTTTACAAACGTGTGCAGACACCCCGGTTTTCAAAACACAAAGATATATTCCATTTGACAAACCTTCTGTTGAGTATTCAAGCTCATACCGGCCTGTTGACAGATCTTTGTTAAAAAGGGTTTCTATTTTTCTGCCCTGTATATCGTAGATGCTTAATTGACCTGGCCCATCTTTGGGAACAAAATAATGGATCATTGCATTGTTAATTACAGGGTTTGGCGTGATAAATAATTCTTCATCATCTGATATCAGTTGATCATCGATGCCGACATTACTCGACTGAAAGATCTTAAACTGTCCGAATACCTGTCCTGATACCGGATCTGTTTCATATTCATCCATTTGAAAAACAAGAGGAATTTCATTGGAAAGCCAGGTAAAGGTCGTATCAAAATCATACCAGTTCTGGATGGTGTCGTTCCAGTGAGACCAGATGGTAAACAACCTGATACAATCGAAAGTATTGTAGGGAGTTATAATTTGGCCCCAACCATCTACTACCATGTCATAATGTACCGTAATCGTATCATTTACAACTCCATTATTAATGGTTTCCTGAAGATAGGTACCTTCCCAGGCTGTCTGATAGGTCATCGGGAACTTAAAAAATTCTATTCCCGGAGCTGTTGATATGATCGTTGAATCTGTTGAGTAGTTATTATACAATTCAAATGCCATGAACAACAGGGAAGATGTGCTGATATTACAGTGTTTCTTGATATAATTGACAAATCCGGGCGGGAATTCATATGCTGTCATCATCAGCAGGTTGGTGTTTAAAATTGGTGAGATGTTGGGATCGATAACTTCCTCGGTTAAAAACATCCCGGGCAGGGTATCGGCCTGGCTGAAATCCCATGTATGATCTGGACCTGTGGACATAACATCAAAATTGATTGCACTCCATCCCTGGTAATTGGTCCATAATGTACCAATATCAGTTGGGAAATCATCTGATGTGATGGTGATTTGACCGTAAGAATAGTTAACCGTAATGTAGAGACTAACGATGAAAATCGATAAGATTCGTAGTAATGAGTTCATAATAACCTCCTTTTTTGGTAATGGAAATAATTATAATGGTTTTGGTTTATTCTTGTTTACATCATGTTATAAAAATATGTGGTCAATTTATATGGCTAAGATATGTTTTTTATCATTAATAGCCAAGTTTCAATATACAAAAGGTGTTGGGATTCGGAGTTCAGTTACGCTAGCGTTTTGATTTATGAATACTGAATAACGATATGTGATTTCAATTCTATTGATAAATACTAGATCTTCAGATACTTCGACAATCTTCAATCGTTGATTGATAAATAGTTATTGCGTTTGGTTTATGTGTATGGGGCAAACAACCTAATACATAAAATTGTATCTTTACTAAAATATTCTCATGATATTTAGAAATTCAATAAGGATAATGAATATGGGTATTTTGAGATAATTAGATTATTAAAAAAATGAAGCATAGAGCATTCTTATTTGTATTATTACTTAGCAATGTGGTTTTTTCACAAATTCAAACCCTCACAGATTATGAAATAGCTGAGATTTATTCTGAATCAGAAGCCAATGAAAATGTTTTTGAAAATTTAGATATTGGAATTAATACCGTGTCTCTATATGATGTTAATTCTGAATTTTCAAGTTTTGAAGACCTCGCCTGGTTAAAACTCATATCTAAAGAAAATAAGGTTGTCCTTATTGGAGAAACCCATTATTCGAAGAATATTGGAAACCTGAAAAACAGAATTATTTTTGCATTAAATACATTTGATTACTTCCCGCTTGTAATAATTGAAAGGGAGTACTCCTCAACTCCATTCTTGAATCATTTTATACAATTAACAAACAAAAAAGAGGCAAATACTTTCTTTAAAGATGAGCTGGGCAATATGATTAAAGCAAAAGAAGATTCAATATTCATTGAACATTTAAGATATTGGAACCAGCAAAATCCACATAAAAAAATAGAATTAGGATGTATTGATTTAGAGTGGTCTTATGATAAAATGTTGGAGGAAATACTAAAACCCTATTTCTATAAATTAAAAGAGACAGATAAAGACAGCATTGATAAAATAATTGAATTGGGAAAAAATCAACCGAGCCTTTTCTTCTTAGAAATAGAGCCTTTGCTTGCTGAAGCAAAGAAACAGGACCTGCCTGGAGCTTATCCTTTTATTGATCCTCAATTCATAGAAAATGTGATTGATAATTTTCTGGCAACTTATAATGCTTTAACGGATAGCTTTGATTATCACAGACAAAAGTCACTTATCAATAAAATTGAAGATGACAAATATTTTGGTAAATATTATAAAAATCAAAAAGTGATTGCCTACGGAGGTGGTGAACACATGAAATCAAAGCATATGTATCCAGATGGTGAAAATTTCCTTTCAGAAGGCAGCTATCTGAATTATGATTTTAAATTCACTAAAGGCCGGGTATTTTCAATAATGCTTAGTGGGCTTTCCTTTTCGTTGGGTGAAATGAAAGATATAGACCTTCGTGGCTGTGTAGGTCAGGGAACGCAGTATAATTCTATTCTAAAAAGAATGCAGGATGCCTATAAAGCTAATGTTTTACAAGCTGACAAGAACTATTTTTTATTTGGACAAAGAACCGACTTTGAGAAATTTATTATCAGCAAATCATACTCAAATCCAGCAATGGGAATTATAATCCCCAGGGAAGAATGGAATAAAATAAGCGAATACTATCCAGAATTTAACTCAGAAACAAGAGAAGAAATTGACGGTGAAAACAAAGAGAGAAATGATTTTGACACTTATATTTATATACCTTATTCACCAATAACGATAGCAAGAAAAACGATTGATAATAATGTATATAAAAAATAAGCGCGTTAGCTTTTGTATCGAGACTTGTAGCCCAATATCCATCCAGAATTGATATAATCGATTTTAGTTCTGATGCAAAACATACTGAGGTCTTACTTAAAACCTCCTTATGTTTCACCCGAAACCTCCGTATGTTTCATGCAGAACCTCCGTATGTTTTAGAATAATCGACATCACTTAGGTTCAAAAACACCCACCTGAAAATCATCAATAACGATCTCCGAACCACCTCTGTACCACACATACACCTTCAGGTTATCTTTTAATGACCTTACCTCGGGGGTCAGGTAATCGATGGTGAGCCGGTTCCACGTATTATAATTTAAACGCTCCTGATCAAAGGATTTCGCGCGGTATTTGTACGTTTTTCCCTGATGGTGAAATGTGGCAACCAGGGCCGGAAGAGGCCCACTGATTGAATCCGGTATATACACATAAACCGAAGCCTGTATCCAGGCATGATCCTTTCCGGTAAGTTCTGAGAATGTTAGTTCAATACCCGGTGAGTATGGCGTTTGCTCATTCATCAGTAAGGCGCCATTACCGTTATGTGTAAGCTGGTTAAGGTGATCATGGTCTTCAAAATCAAAATATTGAAGGTTTCTTTTTATATACCGCTCATGTTTGGTAAAATTCTCCTCTGCTGAAGTCGATCTCTCAACCAGTAATAGTTCCCTATCATCCTCGCTTACCGAAGTTTTGCCAAATATCTTAAAATAATAAGCTGCCGTCATTCGCTCTTTGCTGATGATCCCGTTTTCAAATTGCCAGGTTTGAAAAAGATTAAGAGAAGTGAAGAATACCAGAAGGATTACAATTACAGCTTTTATAATCCTGTTGGAATTTAATGATTTCAGAAAATAACCCAGGGGAATTGCAAGGATAACATATGCCGGGACCAGCGACCTGGAGCTGAAACTACCACCTGCATACCACCAGCAACTCCAGCTGGATATGATCCAGATATTTAAAATGAGAAATATTAACAGCGGCCAGGAAGTTTCCCGTTTGTGCTTATAAAGCAAGTAAAAACCAGCAAGTGCAAAAATCATGATAGGCGTATAGATCAGCCATCCTTTTCTGAAGCTGAAAAGAAACTTTAGTGTATAAGGGCTTAGAAATTCAAATCCCTCGCCTGGGTTGGTATATGAATAAAAGAGAAATTTCCCTGTTATAAGCTTCCAGTAGATGGCCTGAAAAGAGATGATCAATATCATCATGCCAACAATCACGACAATTTGTAGAATGTGCTTTCGTAAGATGTTGATTTTTAGTACCAGGCTTTCTTTGTTATATATATTCCATATAAGCGGTATCAAAATACAGATGATCTCAGAAGGCCTGATCAGTATAATGAACCCACAGCTTATGCCTATTATTAACGCATTTTTGAGTTGTTGTTTCCTGTGCCACAAGATGGTGTTCCATATCAATAAAGCATACAGGGCAAAAAGGAAGTTGTGTGATAGCAAAGTACCATCGAATGTTGTTAACTGGAAATAATTAGTTCCCAGGACAATCAGCACTATCAGGAGTGCCGATAGCTTATCTGAAAAGAATGCACGAAGGACTTTTCTGAACCAGATCAAACCCAGAATTGCCCAGAACAGCCCGCAAATGATCATGGCATACTGATAGGGGAGGGACAGCCCGTCTGCAGGAAATCCCAATGGGGCTGAAAAAAGATGTGCGACGAGAAAAAATGGTGAATATAATATTGACAGGCCGAGGGTATATTTAATCACGGCATTACCATTATCAGCATATACCAGCTGGTAAAGAGTGGCAGAAGGCTCATAATCCAGCATGAGCTGGTCGAGCCAGACTTTGTTGCTGATGGCAAGATCATTATAAATGAATTTTGCAGGCAGGTATAAATAATAGCCAAAAACATCCCATGTTATAATGTTCTCTGGTAAATCAATAAACCTGAAAGATACAATCAGGATTACTGAAAATATTACGACGTATTTTGAGATACCGGGCTTAAGAATCATATGGATTGGGAACTTGTTAATGTTGTTTTCTTTGTAGGGGAAGGAATCAAAATTGATATTAACCGCTAAAAACGCAAAGAATAAGCCACACATTCGATTACGTATCGGTTTTTGCGATTCTTAGCGTTCTTCGCGGTTAATTCTCTTAAGCTTTCGATACAACCCCAGGCCAAAGTTAGGAAAAAAAAGGCCCCAAATAAAATGGGGCCTTTAAACCAAATCGACATGCATGTTAATGAATAATCAACTTTTTAATATGAAATTTATTCATTCCATTAATTTGAATAAAATAGACACCCCTGTTGAGCGATGTTAAGTTCAGCTGTATGGGTGATATTGTATGGGTAAAACTATATTTATCCACTATCTGAGAGGAGGTGTTATAGACAGTAATGGACAAGGGCTCTGTAATGTCTTCCTCAAATCCAATATTCACCTCCCCGGTCGAGGGATTGGGAAAGACAACCAGGCCATCATTCGCCATTTTTTCCGGTATGTTAACATAGGGATTAAACAGGTCGGCCTGCCACAGACCTCTTCCATAGGTGGCGGCTTTTATTTTCTGTTGTGTATAATTGATTTCCAGTTCAAGGACGATAACATTCGGGAGCCCTTCACTGTAGTTAATCCATTCATCATAATCATCATTGATGTAGTAAACACCAACATCGGTTCCAATGTAAACAGCGTTATCGGTATTCTTCTGATAAAGGGCACAGTTCACAGAAAGGTTGGGCAGGTTTGAGGTAATATTTTCATAATTTTCCCCACCATTAATACTCTTGTAAACTTTTGATATGGCATTAAACCCGCCATGGGTAACCCATATCTGTTCAGGATTGTCATAGGAGATACAAACATCGGTGATCACAGTACCGGATCCGAGCCCACTGCTGATATTGATCCAGTGCTCACCATTATCCGTAGTCATCCAGAGCTGGATTCCATTCGACAGGTAAATATAATCCGGATTAGAAGGCGCAACTTTGAGCGTGCTGTAGTAAGTTCCCCCCGATAAGCCGTCAGTGAGGTTCTCCCAGTCATCCCCCTGGTTATAGGAGATCCAGGCATCGGTATAAGCTCCATAGATTATCTGTGGATCAGTCGGGTGTTTCTCAAAGGGTGGCAGGAATCGTGTTGTAGGCTCACCAGGAGGCTGGATGGATTGTGCATTAATCCCACCATCATATGATCGTACTAATCCGGCCCCATAACCACCATAATACATATTCAGGGGATCATCCCAGGCATAAAAATTATCGCATGCTTCGGCAAGGAGGATCTCAGAAAACTGATCACCTTCAAACAAGGTCGTCCCGTTATCCTGCGGACTGATAATAGCAACATCTTCATGAGGTTCATATAGGCCAAGCCGGTAAGCCTGATAAATCACCAGGCCATCACTTAAATCGAGGTAATCTTCCCCGTCATCCAGGAGTTTATAAATACCACCATCACAACCTACAAAGAGGGTATTATTGTTGGGATTGAAAGTAAGCATGTGAATATCGGCATGAACATAATCCACACCACCATTTCCCAACCAGTGGGCATGAAGGCTATAGTTGAAGCCACCATCAGTGGACTTCCAGATATTAACACCCCCAGTATAAATAACGTCTGCATTTGTTGGTGAAACGGCTATCGATAGGTCATAAAATCCCTGGCCTCCCTGATCCATTCCGTTGCTGTTCCATCCAAGGAGGTTGTATGGTGTGTCTTCAGAAACATGAATCCATGAATCCCCTGCATCATCCGACCTGTAAACTCCATAGAATCCCTGGGAATACCTGTCAGCACATATGGCATAAACCACATCAGGATCTGCCGGAGTGGTGCAAAGGGTGGTTCGGCTAACATTACTCTGACTGAATCCCATCGAAACAGAATTGAATGTTTGACCATAATCAGTGGATTTTAAGAAATATGAAGGACCGGAATAACTGAAAGATGTTGTATAGATCACAGAGAAATCGCCAGGCTTATATTCAAGATCCTTGTAATTTCCCGGCCTGACCAGTGTCCACTCTTCGCCTCCATCATAAGTTTTGTATATCCCGTTTGTTGAAGCAGCAATAAGCTCCAGGTGGTCATCAGGATTCATCAACAGCTCATTCACCTGGTTTTGCTGTGTAACATTGAATGAAAGGCCTGTTTCTTCCCAGTCCTGTCCACCGTTTTCCGACTTAAGAACACCAACGCTGAAAGTTTCCCACCATGCATCCCTGGTGCCTGTGGCAAGATATAGTATGTCGGTATTCGTGGGATCAATTTCGATGTCAGACACACCAAGTGTAGGAAGGTCATCGGTAAGGCATTCCCATGATTCCCCGCCATCGGTTGTTTTCCAGCAACCGCCTGTGGGTGTTCCGACGTAAAAGATATCCGGATCGGAAGGATGGAAGGTAATACAATCAATTCTACCTGAACCACCTCTTCCGCCTAAGGTCCAGCTGGTAGGTGTTACATAGGGTCCGAGGTTTTCCCAGTTTCCATAAGATTTGTATCCGCTTTTGTTTTCCATCCTTGCTTTACGGGCTTCGTTCCAGTAAATTTCCCGAGGGATAAATCCGTCTTTATCCAGCCGGGTTTTCATAAACCATTCGGTACGCCTGAATTGCTTTTCGCCGGGAACTTTTCCGGTTTCGTAAGCTGCAGCGTAATCGTTAAACGCTTTAACAACCTGATTGAAATCAGGGTTGTCTCTTGCTTCATCAGGTAAGTTTTGCATCCATCCCTGGGCAAGGACTAATTGAAAAGAAAATAAAACTGCAATTAATAAAATTAACTTTTTCATAATTCGGGGTTTTAGTTAAAAATCCAATATGTTGTTTTACATGGTAATTCAATTAAAATGTAAGTGAATATTGAGGCTGGAACTTTTTGTCTGAGGATATAACAAAGATACCCCTTTCTGAAAAGAGTATCAACAATCAGTTAACGAACAGCAGGTTTCTTACAACGAATTACTAATGTTCCTTTTCCAATGAGGTAATATATGCTTCCAGGTGTTGAGCAATCAGATAAGCCCCCTTACGGTTTAGATGAACACCGTCAGTTGTTAGTGGTAAATTAGGATTATGGGTAATCTCATGCAAGAATGCTTTTCGCAGGTTCAGAAAATCAGTATTTTTGTAAGTGCTGGTAATCTCCGAAATGATGTTAACATAATTTTCTGCCTCAAAGTTCCATTCCCCTTGCGGTTGCTCACCAATAATCAGTGGAGGTATTGTAATTATATTGTCTGCATAATTTGAAAGATGCTCAATAATCAGTCTGTAATAATGCTGAAACTCATCAATACCATGCTCTTGCTGATATGGCCCATAATAAAAAACATCATTGGTACCGACCCAGAGGAAACATAGTTGCCAGCTTTCATAATCTGACTGTGAAATTAACCTGTAGTAAAGGGTTTTTGCTGTATCCCCGGCATAACCAAAGTTGATAAGCTCATGATTGGGCAATCGATCTGTAAGTTTATCATAAAATGATGATCCCGGAAATCCTTCAGTCAGGCTATCTCCCCAAAAAGCTATTCTCATAAAGTTTTTATTCTTGTATTAAATCCCAGCTGGTAAGGTTCCAGATGGTTGTGTCACTTGCTGTTTGTTTTTCCTGCCTGATAATACCAAAATTTCTGGCAATATAAAAATCATATTTAGATTCCATTCCTGTCCCTGAACCGACCAGAATACATGAATGAAAAACACTGCTGAAGCTTATATCTTTTACCTTATAGCTTGTCAGAAATTCAACATTAATAAGGTCACCTGCTACATCACCCAGTGCAATGGTATCCCCAAATGGAAAGCATGGTTGAAAAATGGTATGATAACCCGCAGTAGTGAATAATCGTAACAGGGAAGTCATATCGCTGGCAATTTTTGGCTGATTAGTTGCTGCAATTTCCAGTTTGGCATAATTTAAATCATTAGGTTCATGAATAAACATTTCCCATGCATCATAACGAAACTCAACATCATTGTCAGGATCCAGGCCATTTACCCCTATATAATTTAGGATACTATCGATTTTAATTGTTGCCTGATTACCGGTTTTTTCCTCTTCATAAATCCATTTGCTTCCGGATTTGAAGAAGGCATAGGATTTGAATTCTTCAGATATTGTATAATAATCCAAGGTACCATCATCACTCGAACTACATGAGATTATTAATGATGCTAAAAAAATCAATATGTATTTAATGGCCTTCATCACTATAGTTATGCAAAGTTAAGTCAATTCAACTACTAAAGTCAAGCGGCATCTTCCAGGTAATAAATTTATCACCATGGCCGGTTTTCAGATAAACTTATCTCTATCAATCCCTTATTTGTATATTTGCTTTATGGCAGGGAATACCACCGGAACATTATTCAAACTAACAAGTTTTGGGGAATCTCATGGATCTTATATTGGTGGGGTTATTGATGGATGTCCGCCAGGTATTCTTATTGATGAGGAGTTTATCAGGCATCAGGTATTTCGGAGGAAATCCGGAAGTTCTAAGTGGAGTTCCCAAAGGACAGAAGATGATGAAGTGGAATTCATCAGTGGTATTTTTAATGGTAAAACGAGTGGAACACCTGTTGCCTTCATCATAAGAAATAAAGATGCAAAACCGGATGACTATGAAGACCTGAAAAAGATATACAGGCCTTCACATGCTGATTACACTTATGATGCGAAGTATGGTATCAGGGATTATCGCGGAGGAGGCCGGGCATCAGCAAGGGAAACACTGGTCCGTGTTATCGGTGGCGCTATTGCACGCCAGTATCTGAAAAAATATGATATTAACGTTCTGGCCTATGTTCATCAGATAGGGGATGTTGCAATTGATAAGTGCCATCAGGAAATTGATGTGGAAATGATAGAAAAATCAGAACTGTTTTGTCCACACCCGGATAAAACCAGGCAAATGCTGGATTTGCTGAATAACATCAGATTGGCCGGAGATAGCATAGGTGGTTCAATATCCTGTATCATTAAGGGTGTAGCAGCAGGGCTTGGGGAACCTGTTTTCGACAGGCTTGAAGCCGATCTTGCTAAAGCAATGCTCAATATCAATGCCAGTAAAGGATTTGAAATTGGAAAAGGATTCGAAAGTGCTTCTATGAAGGGTTCCGAATTCAACGATCCGTTTATTTCTGACAAAGGAATTATTAAAACAGCGACAAATAATTCAGGAGGGGTACTTGGAGGTATTTCAAACGGAATGGATATTTGCTTCAAAATTGCCTTTAAACCTGTTCCGACTATTAACAAAATGCAGAAGACAATTAGTAGCAATGGTGATGAAGTTGTTTTGAATGCCGGTGGCCGGCATGATGTTTGCCTTGTTCCCCGTGCTGTTCCTGTGGTGGAAGCCATGGCGGCTCTTGTTGTGGCCGATCACATGATGAGGAATAAAGCGATAAAATGAATGACATATAAAGACTGGGATCGAGATTCTGAATTTTGGATTAATTAATTATTATCAATGAGTTTATTTCAAAAATCGGTAGAAAAGAAATATCTGCAGGGGATTGATGCAGCATTGATGGGAAAGAAGTATGCTGATTTTCAGGATTATTTTGGCAACCCTGAGAGACAGGCCAATATAAGAAATTCAAAGGAGGAACAGTTTCAGGAAGGATTTCTGCGTGAGTTGTTCGTCAAGATTTTTGATTATACCCTTTACCCTGAACCAGACTTTAACCTGACCACCGAACTGAAGAATGTATCAGACAATAAAAAAACTGACGGTGCAATACTTCGCACAACGGAGCGTACACCATCGGGGGATGTTCTGGCTGTTATTGAATTAAAATCCACCAGCACAACCGACCTGGATTCTATTGAATCGCAAGCATTCGGATACAAACACCATCATCCGAATTGTGTTTACGTAATAACCTCGAATTTCGAGAAGCTTCGTTTTTATATTCAAAATGCGGTTGACCATATCGATTTTGACCTGTTCAATCTTAATCGGGAGCAGTTTGCTTTAATGTGGCTCTGTCTTGCAAAGGACAACCTGATGAATGACTTACCATTAAAGATTAAGGAATCATCAGTATTACGTGAAGAAAATATCACAAAGAAACTGTATGCCGATTATTCAAAATTCCGGGAAGCGACTTATCACAATCTTGTAAAGAATAATCCTGATACCGATAAACTGCTGCTTTTAAAAAAGACCCAGAAATTATTGGACAGGTTTTTATTTATATTCTTTGCTGAAGATAAGCTGTTAGTCCCTCCAAATTCAATAAATCAAATCATTGAGAAATGGAAGGATGATGTGGATTTTGGGGATGATAAAACGCTTTATTCCATTTTCAAACAATATTTTCATGTGCTGAATGTCGGAAGGCCTAAAAGCGGGAAACATCAGGAAATCTTCGCTTATAATGGTGGACTATTTCAGCCTGATGAGATCCTTGATAATGTTAGCATTGATGATGATATCCTACACGAACACACATTAAAACTAAGTAATTACAATTTTGAAACTGATGTTGATGTAAATATCCTGGGGCATATTTTTGAGCATTCACTGGGGGAGATAGAAAATGTACAGGCTGAAATTAAGGGTGAAAAAGTTGACATCCTGAAAACCAAACGCAAGAAAGAAGCATGGCACATAACCACAGCAACATATAATTCCCGCTATTCTCAACGTATGTTTGATAATTATGTTAAAGTTGGGGAGCCTGTCTGGTTATCTGAAAAAGAAGAAATCATAGTAACAGAAACCATTGCCGGGATAGCTGAAAATGATAAGCTGAATATACTGGCGTATAATATTTGTAGAGACCATATGCATATAATTCTGGTATGCGAAGAGGACGAAGTTCCGAAAATAGTGCAAAAAATAAAATCCATGTCAGCCAGGGCATGCAACATTGCTATGGGGCGTACTATTCCTGTTTCCGTGAAAGGGGAGCATGCTCCCCATACAGCAAAGGAAATACCGGCAGAAACGGCGGAGCATGCTCCGCCGTCATCTGCCAGCATGTCATCACCAGAAAGGGAGCATGCTCCCGAAAAAAGAGGAGGGACCCAGGCACATCTGTGGACACAAAGATTTGGACAAAAGAAAATAACTTCTGAAGAACAACTGTGGAATACTATAACATATGTTCGAAATAACCGCGTAAAACATGGGCTGGACGATAGTGACTGCAACCAGGTGATAACCCCCATCGTCGATAAGGAATCAGCCAAGGATATCTCACCTACCAATAATAATAGTGCTACTATTACAGAAAAAGAAAACAACATTGGAAAAGGCAAAAAGACTTTGGGCAAGGGCGAAAAAGCACTAACTGATATCATTGGGAGAATGACCTGTACCACCAAACATGCCTTCCGTACGCAGTATAAAGGTGGTTTTGATGTGGTGATCGGGAACCCGCCGTATATTCATTTAGAGAAAATTCATAACACTTCCATAGCATTAGAAAAGGCCAATTATGAAACATTTGACAAGCGAGGGGATATTTATTGTGTTTTTGTAGAAAAGGGATTTGATATTTTAAAATCCAATGGTTTGATCTCATATATCATGCCAAATAAATGGTTGCAAGCAGGATATGGAACATCCTTGAGGGAATATCTTTTGAAACACAAAATGATTGAATTAATTGATTTTGGCGATATCCAGATATTTGAAGGAGCAACAACCTACCCTTGTATTTTTATCTCCCAAAAAGCCATTGTTGAAAAACTTAAAGCTAAATATGAGACTCTTTCTGATTATATTGGAGGCCAAGCCTATAGAGGGGTATTGACCGGTTTAACTGATGCTTTTTTAATAGATGAGAAAACCAGAAACAGATTGGTAAAAGAAGACCCAAATACAAAAGAGCTGATAAAACCATTTCTGCAGGGAAGGGATTTGTCTAAATATTGTACGGTTGTTCCATCCAGTTATTTAATACTTTTTGAAAAGGGTATTACAAATCAAAATATTGAAAATGAGTCTGAAGCACCTGATTGGATAAGATCCACCTATCCATCAATAGCAAACTGGTTATCACCTTTTGAGGAAAAAGGTCAGAAAAGAACAGATAAAGGCGATTATTGGTGGGAATTGCGAGCTTGTGATTATTATGAGAAGTTTGCCAGGCTCAAAATAATGTATCAAGCTTTGCAAGTAAAACCATGCTTTATTTTTGATGACCAGGGACTTTTTTGCAATAATTCAATGTGGATAATACCTACTGAGAATAAAGCATTGCTTGGTATATTGAATTCTAAAATGGGATGGTGGCTGATAACTAAATATTGCACTCAAATACAAAATGGATATCAGCTGATTTGGAGGTACCTTGGTCTGATACCTATCCCTAATTTTGATGGGGCTGAATTATCAGGATCGGTTGAACTCATGATTGAGTTAAACAGGAAGCTTGGTACAATTCTGAAAACTTTCCTGAAGTACATCGATTCACAGTTTACGATTGAGAAATTCAGTAAAAAGCTCGAAAACTGGGGCGAACTGGAATTCTCAGAGTTTAACAAAGAACTAAGTAAGGTGACAAAAAGATCAGGGATTCAGAAGCTTTCAAAAACTGATGAAATGGAATGGATGGAAGTTTTTGAATCTAAGAAAGAAGAAGTTAAAGAAATAAAATCTAAAATTGAAGAAACCGACAAAGAGATCGATCAACTGGTTTATAACCTCTATGATTTGACTGGGGAGGAGATTAAAATTGTGGAGGGGGCAATAAAATGAATAATATTGAGGATCAAATATACCAAACAGAGTTGATTGTGAAGTCCTGATAAAGCCTGGCTTTTATGATTCAGAAATCAATTAAAATCAAATAACATGAAAACATTCTTTAAAATTCTCCTGGTAATCATTGTTGTAATTGTTGCGGCTATGTTTATCATCCCATTGGCTTTTCACAACAAAATTGCAGAAAGGGCTAAGGAAGAAGTCAATAAAAATATTGATGCCAAGGTGGAGTTTGCTGACTACAGTCTTTCTCTGTTCCGGAATTTCCCAAACTTCAGTTTGAAACTTGAAAACCTGACTGTTGATGGTCAGGATGCATTTGATGGCTACAGAATGGCAGATATACCTGCCCTTCTGGTTTCGATTGATTTGTTGAGTGTTTTAAGGGGTGGGCCCTATGAAATTGAAAAGATACTGATAGATAAGCCTGACGTTTACCTCGTGGTGCTGAAAGATGGATCGGCCAACTGGGATATTGGTAAAGTTACCGGCAAAGCTCAGCAATCAGATACCGAAGGTCAACCTGAAGATTTTGCCCTGTCGATTAAGAATTTTCAGATCAATAATGGAAAACTATTGTTTAAGGACAAAACCTCAGATGTTGATCTTCGGGCAGAAGGCTTAAATTACACTTTGAGTGGTGATCTTTCTGCAGATGCAACAACGCTTAAAATTAAAACAAAGATCAATGAACTTACATTTAAGTCAGGCGGGATTGATTATCTCTTTAAAAATGAGTTGAATATCAAGGCAGATTTTGAGGCGGACCTGAAGAATTCAATTTATACCTTAAAAAATAACAGGATAGAGATAAATGCCCTGATACTGGAGTTTTTTGGCTCTGTTGCCCAGGTGGAAGAGGGAACAGATTTTCTAATTACATTCAAAGCGCCACGAAATGATTTCAAAAATATCCTGTCCCTTATCCCGGCAATTTACAGTAAGGATTTTGATAATATCAAGACCGGGGGTAAATTATCCCTCGATGGTTCAATTAAAGGGATGCTAACAGATTCTCGATCTCCATCCTATGACGTAAGGATAAAGGTAGAAGATGGAATGTTCCGATATCCCGATTTACCAGAAGAGGTTAACGATATTAATATCAATGCCACTTTCACAAATAAAACAGGTGATCCTGATAATATCCTTATTGATATCCCAACGTTTAATTGCAGTATGGCAGGTAACCCTGTTAATATCTCAATGAAACTAAGCTCACCTGTTTCTGATCCGCATATTGATGGCCAGCTCAATGGAAAGTTGGATCTCGCTTCTATCGGAAAATTATACCCGCTTGATTCTACAGAAAAATTGGGAGGAGTGGTTACTGCTGATATATCCTTAAATGGAAAACTCTCATCGATTGAGGAAGAAAAATATGAAGACTTCGAAGCGCTGGGTTCTCTGTTGATCAAGAAACTTGAATACCGGTCTGAAAATATCACAGAAGGAATTACCATTGATAATGCCCAGCTAAATTTTGCTCCTGCATATATTGACCTTGTCACATTGAAACTTGGTGTTGGTAAAAGCCATCTTGAAGCAAAAGGAAAAATTACTGAGTACCTTGGTTATTTCATTTCTGATGGTATGTTGAAAGGAAATTTCAGCGCCTCCTCTGATTATCTTGACCTGGATCAGTTTATGACAGGTAAAGATCAGCCAACCGAACCTGATCTCTCTGATACCGTTGAATTTAAAGCATTTCGGGTGCCTGTAAATATTGATTTTATGATCACCACTTCCTTTCAAAAGTTAAAGTATGATCAAATGCTCATGGAAAATGTTCATGGGATTGTGGAAATTAAAAACGAAACTGCAACATTGCATTCATTGGATATGAATGTATTTGGCGGGAAGATGACACTTAACGGGTGTTACAGTACCATTGCCGGTGAAAGCCCACTTATTAAATTCGAACTTGATCTTCAGGATTTTGGAATCAGTCAGGCTGCCACATCATTCTCCCTGTTGAATACATACGCTCCATTTGCTAAACACCTAGCAGGGAATTTCTCAGGCAATATCAATTTTACTTCCATACTGGGTGAAGATTTAATGCCGGTATATTCAACATTAAATGGCAATGGGGGATTAAAGACTTCAAAGCTTAAAGTTGAAGGGGTTAATACATTGAATTCTCTGGCAGAATCATTAAGTCTTGATGGATTGAGATCAATGGATTTAAACAGGATTAACATTTCTTTTGATATAGAAGAAGGGAAACTTAATGTCAAACCTTTTAAGCTGAAGTTAGGAGAAATTGATGCGTCGATAGGAGGGTGGACTAATTTTAATCAGAGTATCAACTATGATCTTGATTTAAAAGTGCCAACCGATATTTTTGGCGGAGGAGCGAACAACGCGTTAAATTCACTAATCGAATCATCGGGTTTTAAAGCAAATGAATTATCACTGGGAGAATCGGTAACAATAGCCGCAGTGATTACAGGTACAGCACAGCATCCTGAAATTAATACAACATTATCAAATCTGGTAAAAAATTTGGGTAAAGATGTAAAGAAGAAGGTTGAGGAAACCATTGAAGAAAAGAAAGAGGAAGCCATAGAGAAACTCAATGAAGAAAAGCAAAAGATCATTGATGATGCAAACAAAAAGGCGCAGGAACTTATTCAACAGGCAGAGGCACAGGCATCGGTCATAACGAATGAAGCCCAGAAGGCAGCTGGCGAAATCCGATCGGAAGCTAATAAGCAGGCAGAACAGCTGATCAGGGAAGGCAAGAAAAAAGGAGCTGTTGCAGAAATCGCCGCAAAGAGGGCAGCAGACAAAATAAAGGATGAGGCTGATGATAAGGTAAATCAGCTTATTAATGAAGCTGATGTCCAGGCACAGGGTATTATCAACAATGCAAAGGCCGAGGCAGGTAAGATAGTTAAAGGAGCTGAAGAGAAGGTGAAATAGGGTTGCCAACTCTATAGGGTTGGCAACCTTACTTTTTTTTATTTTAAAGTGGAACAAAACTTATCTAAAAAGTATTAATGTAAAATAACCTTTTATTAATACTTAAAAATGATAAGTTATGCCGTCAAAGTCGATAATAACACCAATACTACCAGATCATTATTATCATATTTATAATCGAGGAAATAATAAGGAGAAGATATTCTTTAGTAAAAGGAACTATTCATTTTTTCTGAATAAATACAAAGAATATATGGGTAATGAGGCAACGACATATGCTTATTGTCTTTTGCCAAATCATTTTCATTTATTAATCAAACCTAAATCAGCTTTATGCAGTAAGCAATTTCGTAAATTTTTTCAATGCTACACTCTATCAATAAATAAACAGGAAAAACGATCAGGTAGTTTGTTCTTAAAACCATTTAGGAGAATCGATGTAGATAATATGGATTATCTTCTTAATCTTATGTTTTATATTCATGTCAATCCAGTAAAGCATGGTTTATCATTTAACTTCAGGAATTTTAATTATAGTTCTTACTCGTATTACTTAAATGGTATGAATACAAGATTGAAAGACGAAGTATTCTCCTGGTATAGTGGAAAGGATGGATTCATCGATTATCATAACTATCTTCATCAAGAAACATTGATCAAAAAATACATCATTGAAGACTAGGGTTGCCAACCCTATAGAGTTGGCAACCCTAGTTTACCAGCATCCCTTCAACATTCTCCACCGATCCATCAACCTCAGCCGGGAATAATCCCAGTATCCGGGCAATTAACGGATAAATATCTACATTCTCAAATGTATTAGCCTTATAATTTTTCTTAAAGGCAGGCCCGCATGCATAGAATATGGCATGCATATCAGTATTCCTGTTATCATAACCATGGGCTCCCATATATTCTATTGGATTATCAGAAAACGAGATGGACCAGCTTGAATCAGCAACAACGATGAAATCCATGGTTCGTGGATTGGTGCCATAATTTAATTCTTCAGGAAGCTCACCATGCTTCCAAGCTTTAATATGTGGCGAATCTTGTAAGGATGCAAGGGCTGTGTCGTAAAAGTTATCCTTAACATCAAATAAATAATTTGGATTATGTCCTATTATCCTGTTAAACCAAGCCGTATCAATAATCTGATCAACGAATACCATTCTCTCTCCGGAAACTTCAGACATTCCATGATCAGAGGTTATGATCACATTAATATCTTTTGCAAAAGGCAATTGATTTAACTTTTTACACAGGTCTCCCATTAAACTATCCAGGTAATGGACTTCTTTATTTGTTTCTACACTTTCAGGGCCATAAGCATGTCCAACATTATCGGGTTCATGAAAATAAAGCAATATCAGGTGAGGACGTTCTTCTTCGGGGAGGTTAAGCCAGTAGATCACACTATCAATTCTTTGTTCAAATGGAAAGTTATGTTCATATCTTTTCCAGTATGAAGGTCGGTAACCGCTTACAGGGGCTTCCGATCCTACCCAGAAATAGGAAGCAGATCGTACATCCTGTTTTTCAGCAGTTACCCAGATAGGCTCTCCTCCATAGAATTTTGGATTCTCAACGGCTTCACGGTTGCTGATATAATAATCTTCATCAAATTCCGGATCATAAAAACTATTCTGAACGATGCCATGATGATCAGGATAAAGCCCGGTTGCCATGGAGTAATGATTCGGGAAAGTCTTGGATGGAAATGAGGGTTTCAGTGATTTAGCTTTAACACCATGTCTTTCAATCGAATCAAGTGTAGGAGTAACCGAATGATCGGGGTAATCCCATCTGAAACCATCCAAAGAAACAATCACCATGTAAGTATTTTTTCCTGTGCCGGGATGTGGTGTAATGCAATATGAAAGCGTTAAGAGTGCAAAAACTGCTAAACCCCGGAAAAAAATTTTTCCCATAATAAAAATTTCAAAAAAAGAGGCTGCCTTTTAAAAGGCAGCCTCTTTTAAATTCAGCGTAAAATATTAGAAATTAATTTGTAATCCTGCATTGAATGACCTTGGAAGACCGAGGTAAACTTCTGCAGCAGAAGCTGCATGGCTGTTAATATCATTAGGGCCATAATATGCGTTATAATCACTATTGTCAACAGCATCCTGGATATAAACATTGTTAAACAGGTTGAAGATATGGAGGAAAAGTGAAACCCTGATCTTGCTCTTCATCGGGAGTGAATATCCCATATGAAAGTCAAATACGGAGTAAGCAGGGGTTTTCCAACTTTGAGCTCTGTCAGTAGCATCAATTCTGTTTGCAACATTCCAGTCAGCATACATGTCAGCAAAATGTTTGAAAGTCAGTGTAACGTACATTCCGTTTAATGGAAATATAGTCCCTGCCAGTGCAAATTGTGTTTGCGGGGCATCACCTGTACGCAGATCTTTTGCATAAACAGTAAAAGTAGTATCAACAGCGGTTGCATCATATCTTTCAAGGGAAGCCGTGGGATCATTGGTATTTTTCCAGTTGCCTACTGAGAAAGCACCGTCAAGCCTGAAATATTTATTTGCCTGGACTGCAAAATCAGCTTCAATACCCTGGTGAACAGCATCAAGATCGCTTATTATAAACAGCCCTTCATCATCAACTAAATCGTAATATGGGTCAGTAACCAGACGGTTGTTCCAATTGGTATGATATGCATTAAGGTTTGCTGTAAACTTACCATCTTTGGACATGAAGTTCAGGCCCAATTCAGCCGAAAGGAATTGTTCGTTTGATGGATCAGCAATTAGCTCATGAGTTCTGTCATTAATAACCGCATCAAAAATGGGCACTTTTGAAACATACCCACCATTAACATATACTGCAATTGTTTCGGTAGCACGATAACTTAAACCTCCCTTGAACTGATATCCTCCAATGGCATCTGCTGTAACTGAAAGTGCTTGTGTAGGATCGTCGGGTGATTTTACAAAGTGATTTGTATGGTGATATTTAATTGAAGAATATCCGGTAGTGATATAGGCTGTTACAACTTCAGTGTGATATTCTGCCTGTAAAAATCCACCAATCCAATCAACATCATTGGTGAAATTATAATCAATTTTGTCTCCCAGGGTTACCTTCGCATCAGGATTGAATTCATCACCATCATCAATATAGAATCTGCCACCAAGGAGATCCCTTACTTCACGGTAGTGATCAATCTTTGCAGTTCTCCAATCAATACCTATAACTGTTCTGAAAACATCTGACCAGTCGATTTTAACTTTCGAAATAGCTCCAAATGTGTTCTGATCGTTACGGCTGTTTCTCAGGATACCAACTGATTCTCCGTCTTCTTTAGGAATATATTTTTTGTCGATCCAGACGGAATCATTGTTCTCGTTAGCCATAATAGTCTGGTTGAAATCCCATGACCATGGTCCTGGTCCGTAGTAGAATTTATGGTCTTTACCACCAAGAACACCATTACCGTCCCTTCTGTAGAGCTGGCCGTAAGTACCTGTTCCACCACCTGTCCCTCCGGAGTAATAAACCGTGGTAAACATACTTACTTTTTTGCTCCACTGGGCATACCAGTTAAGGTTAGCAATTGGTTTGTGATAGAAATTTTCCCTGGAGTTAAGGAAATTAGGTGAATACCTGTTATGGTCTGTGTTTCCCCCAAAGGCCTGTTTGCCACTATAAGTAGCCATAACAGGTGACCAGTTCTGGTTAAATAACCTTCCCTGTTCAACAAAGCTGCCAAAAGCTGCTGTATCATAACCAACAACGCTCTTTGCATATTTCTTGTCATAGGTGGCAATATTCTGCTTATAAAGATTCTGGCCATGTCTCTGTGGTGCGCCAACGGCATAAACCTCAAGACGATGGTTTTTGTTGATGTTGTATGCTGCAGCAATGTAATATGCCCATGCATCAGTCCAAGTTGCATCTACAACACCATTTCCAACTTTACGCACACCAGCCACGCTCATGGCAAATTTGCCATTGATCAGGCCCGTGTGAGCTGCGAGTGTGGTTTTCATGAAGTTTCCTGAACCAACTTCAAATCGGCCTATTACACCACCTTTCATATCAGCAGGGCTGGTAATAACGTTCATAGTACCACCAATAGAAGGTGTTGCCAGGTTAACGGCACTTAAACCACGTTGGACCTGGATTGAGGAGGTAGCATCAGCAATACCATCCCAGTTTGACCAATATACCCATCCATTCTCCATATCATTAACGGGTACACCATTGATCATAATGGCAACGTTTCTCTGGTTAAACCCCCTGACGTTGATCCTTGCGTCTCCAGCTCCACCACCCTGTGCCGTTGCATAAACACTGGGTGTTAAATTAAGAATCAATGGCAGATCTCGTGATCCCAGTCTTTCAACGATTTGCTCATTGTCAATATTTGACATGGCAACCGGTGTTTCCCTTTCCTTGGCACGATCGGCAATGATGTTGATACCTGCCAGGCCTATTGGACTGGGAGTTAACATGATGATCCCCATTTCAGTCTCTTCATTGTCTTTGATAGTAATTTTCAGGCTTTTTGTGTCATATCCTACATAGGAGATGATTACAGTTTTTGATCCCGAAGGTGCCATGAACTCAAAATAGCCATCCATGTCGGTTGCTGCACCTGTGGTGGTGCCTTCAATCTGAACTGTGGCCCCTACAAGCTTTGAGTTGGATTCAGCATCCTTTACGACGCCTTTAATTACTCCCTGTGCAAATGTAGCAGCAGAAAACAATGTTAATAACGCGAATAGTAAAAGTTTGTTAGTCTTCATACACATTGGTTTTTGGTTTATAAATATTGGTTTGAAGAAGTAAAAGTAGAAAAGAATTGCACCAATAGGATTACATTAATGTTAACATACCATGGGTAATTTATTAACAATTTTTAAGTTGTTGATTTACAGGAAATATTGTTTTCAAACCTGCCTAATTGTTAATATTCTGTTAATAAATTTATTGTCAGATACTGACCTTTAGTGAGAAGCTAAATACCCTGGGAAAAGACCAGAAACCCCTGAAACTATCAAGATCATGGTTTGTACCATCTTCACCTCTTACGATATAGTCCCTGTTTAGGGCATTAAAGCAGCTTATATTTCCATATGCCGATTTGCCAAATACCCTGAATCCATAACCCAGGTGTAAATCAAGAACCGCATAGGAAGGAATACGGTAAGGTTGATTCCTGTCATCAGGATTGTTGCGGGTAGAGGGATCGAAGTCGGCATATAACCTATCATAGTATAAAAAGTTTGCAGAGAAATTAAAATGCCTGAATATTCTAAAATTGCTGTAAACACCCAGCTGGGTCTGAGGGGCATCACCAACATACAGCCCATCAGCATAAACATTCACCGTATCTACGTCCACATTATTATCGTTGTATAAAATCGCTGTAACATCGTTTTTCCATTGCCAGTCCCCTATCGATGCAATGATTCCTGCTGTAATATTCTTTGTTATCTTTTGAGATAATTCACATTCTATTCCCATATGCGATGCATCCAGGCCTGAAACAAAGGCCCTGGTTTGGTCATTGTTTTGTAGCTGAATATATTCATTCGAAAGAAAGTTTTTATCCTCCCAGTAGGTCATGTATGCATTTAAAGAAATTGTAGTGATACCAGTATTCAATCCATAACCCAGTTCAATAGCCCTTAGCTTTTCATTTTTCAGGTCTAAAGAAGTAACGTTTGTATAACTTCCAAATACAAATTTGAAATAAGGGGCCCTTGAATAGTATCCGGCATTTAAATACAAATGATTGAACTCGTTTATATTGTAATTAATACCGGCCTTAACATCCCAACCTCCGCGATTAATGATGTCGCTATCCATCATATCCAGATAGTTATACCTGTCCTCCCTCTGATACCATGATTCGGAATACGTACCACCAATAAATGCTGTTAATAATCCTGCTGTATATTCTAGTTGTGTGAAGATACTGCCATAATTGATGATTGCATTATTATCAACTTTGATGATATCCCCAACGGTTTTTATCTGATCTCTTCCGGCTACACCGGCAAGTGACCAGGCATAATCTTCAATAAAGTATTTTCCCCCCAGTAGGTCAATTATTTTTTCATACAGATGAGATTTAAAGTGCCTGACATGTACACCTGCCGTTAGGTTTACGTTATTATTGAATTCATAATTCAAGGTTGATAGGGCACCATACCAACTATGGCTTGCCAGGAAATGGGTCTGTACATTTTTTGAAAATCCTGTCACCGTATCCCCGTTATCAAGATAGGCTGTATCCCTGTTATAATAGTTCATGTTGTAAACAAGATTCCAGTTGATCTGCCCACCTGGATTTCTTATCTCAGCAATTCGTGGATTGGTTGGATTAAATGGGTTTGGCTGATAGGTTTCTGACCATTTCCCACCACCATATCCAAATGATAAATAGACAGATGTTGCCAGAAATGCTTTTGGATTGATCTGCCAGTAGTGATTCAGGCTCATATGTGGTTTGTGGTAGAAATTTTCAGACAGGTTATTTATCTCACCATCGTAACTGCCCCAGTCTTTGTTATATTGAAGACCATGAAGATCGACTTCTTCCTGTGATAATTTAAAATTTCTCTGTCCATGCCGCTCGGGCGCTCCCAGAAGGGTAAATGATATACTATGTTTACTGTTGAACTCTTTACTGAGTGTGAGAAAATATGACCACGCGTCAACATAGGTAGCATCAACATAACCCGGGCCCTGGGTTCTGGTACCCATAAAACTGATAGCAATCCCATTGCTTAATTTGCCCGTAGATAAACTCAGTGTAAATTTCTGATTACCATAACCGGATACCGAGTAGGCAACAGAACCCCCTTTTTTTGAACCGGATGTCCGTGTTATGATATTAATACTTCCCCCAACTGAATTCATGGCTACCCTTGAAGCTCCCAGGCCTTTCTGAACCTGAATAAACTGTGTAGCATCTGTAAGCCCAAGCCAGTTGTTCCAATAAACAAGACCGTTTTCTACACTGCTGATCGGAATACCATTTAACAGCAGGGCTACATTTTCCTGTTTAAATCCCCTGATGCTAAGCCTGGCATCCCCACTTCCACCACCATAACGGGTGGCATATATTCCTGGAACCATTTTCATGACCTCAGGAAATGGTTGATCCCCCAGTTCCCTTTCAATTTGAATGGATCTTATCGTTGAAATAGCAACCGGTGTATTGCGTTCACGTGCTACTGAAGATAATATGTTAACTTCATCAAGTAGGGTATTAGCCCTATCAAGTAATATAATCCCAAGCTTATATTTTTCCGAAGTATGCTTTATTTTTATTTGTTTATGATCGTAGCCTAAATACCTGATGGAAATCATATTGCAGGAATCTGGCACAATTGCAATAAAATACCCATTTGTATCTGAAGTGGTACCATCAATAACTTGTGTCCCCTTCATGATCATAATATTGGCAAATGGCAGGGCATGTCCGTTATTACCATCTGTTACTGTTCCTTCCACTGTTGTTTGAGCATTTACTGTTACAATGGCGATCATCATAATGCTCAGCAAAATCCCTTTTTTCAATGTATTCATCATTTAATTGTTATTAAATAAAAAAGCCCCGAAGTAGTTCTTCAGGGCTAAATACATTCATGACTTACCTTACAAAGGTAATATCTAAGAATAAATCCTTCTTCCATCCAGACTTTAACTGTCGGCCCCGTGATTTCAACGGGTCAGTCCCGATATTATCGGGAGTCGCGGACTATAACCGCCGGTCGGGAATTACACCCTGCCCTGAAGAATTTTCTTGTTAAATCTAATTTCGGGCAAAAGTATAGTTTATTTAATATATATTGTGATTCATTATAAATTTAGAATCGAAATAAATAGGATTGACAACTGAGGATTAATGTTAGCCGAGGAATCTCCTTGCATCTTAAAATTATCCGGACAATAGTGACTAAGAATAGACGACTGACGACTGATGATGACTGATGACTGACGACTGATGACCAATGACTAATGACCAATGACTGATGATCATTGCGACGGCTAAAGCTACAACGGGCAAAGAATGACCACAACGCCTAAAGTAAACTCTTAACCAACCTGAGGTTATGGGTATATCGTTTCAGTTCATGATTATAAATCCCCTGGTGATCAAAGTCATCTATTCTTACTCTGCCGGATGCATGAATGATCCTGTTGTTTGGAAGAATGATCCCAACATGGTTGATCTCTTCCTCTTCATTATCAAAAAAAGCAATGTCGCCGGTATTTGCTTCCGAAACGAAATTTACTGTTTCTCCCTGTGTGGCCTGTTGAGAGGCATCGCGTAACAAAGCCACACCTGCCAGTTTATAAACCATCTGGACCAATCCAGAACAATCGATACCAAAGGGTGACCGGCCACCCCAGCAATATGGGGCAAGAAGGTACAAATAGGCATACTCCGCGATCAGATCCCTGCTTATACCTTGTTCTGAAATTGAACCATCATATTCATATTGCGATTCCAGGATACTAAATTTGCCATCCTGGTAGCCTGGTAAAGTACTTCCAAGTATAACAGGAAAAATGGTATTACTTGTTACATTGTTTAGAATCTGGACCAGGTCGATTGTTGTACCGGGAATTTCGTTGTTTATCTGCTGAAACTCATGCTCATTAAGATGGAGATATTGTTTCTTGTCTATCCAGCCTTCATAATTGTCGTGGATTAACCTGACCCTGTGCCAGCTTTTATATTCCTCCAGTTTTACAAGTAATTCGCCAAATAGCAACTGACTGACCATTTCGGAAGTTTCCTTAGGCTGAGATCTTACAGGTACGATACTGAGGATGCAAATACCAAATTCCATGAATTGTAAGTTTGTTCAACAATTTTAATGATAATTCCATTATCATCAAAGCATATCTAAAATATTTATACTTTCGTTCTTAAAATAAATAGTTCGATGAACAGGTTTTTCAATTTTATCAGGAGAAGCAGGAAGGATATTTACAGGGGCCTGTTATTTATAGTAAGTATTGTATTACTTGTACTGATTTTTCCGAAGGAGGGTACATTTAAGTATGAGTTTCAGAAAGGCAAACCATGGATGCATGATGACCTGATAGCACCTTTTGACTTTGCCCTGCTAAAATCATCAGAAGAAATTCAGGGTGAAAGGCTTGATATACTTAAGGACCACAGGTTATATTTTACAAAAGACTCGATATCATCGGATGACATATTATTAGAATACCAGGCAAAATTTGAACGTGAATGGGCTAGGAAACATAGCAATAATGCAAGCGGCAACGAATTAAAATCACAAAACCTTAGGGTGGGGTATAACATTCTGGATACGATATTTAACAGGGGAATCATCAAACTCACTGCTGATATCGAGAACCGTCCGGGTTATTATCAGATCAATTTAATCAGCGATAATGCTGCCAGCCCGTATTCACTAGATGACTTTTTTACAATCCGGTCAGCTTATGATTTTATACGGCATGAACTGAATCGATATCAAGGTATAGACAAAGAACTGCTTGAAAGTTTACTGGATGATCTCCTTATTCAGAATGTGGTTTATGATGAAGCCACAACAAACAAGGAAAGGGAGGCATTATTAAGTAATATTTCTGTTGCCAGGGGTATGGTACAGTCTGGTGAACGTATAATCTCGAAGGGTGAATTGGTCACCGGGGAAAAGGCCCGTATTCTTGAATCATTAAAATCAGAGTATGAGGTGCAACTGGGTTCTTCATCCTCTTATTATCTTATTCTTGTTGGCCAGATTTTTTTGATATCGGTATCCATTATTGTATTGATATTTTTCCTCTTATTCTTCCGTAAGGATATTTATGCAAGTTTTAAGAAGATTCTTCTTGTGTTGCTCCTGATAATTCTGATGGTATTCATCACCAGCCTGGTGGTTACATACAATGTCGGACTGTTGTATCTGGTGCCTATCTGCCTTAATCCTATTGTGATCAGGGCATTTTTCGATACCCGTCTTGCCCTTTATGTCCATATCATTACCATTATCACCATAGGATTTCTTGTCCCTAACAGCTTTGAATTCGTGTTTTCACAATTAATTGCTGGTATTATTGCTGTGTTCAGTGTTGTTAACCTCCAGAAAAGATCGCAGTTCTTTCTGGCTTCATTAATGATTTTTCTTACCTATTCATTGATTTATGTTGGCCTTTCATTAATTCAGGAAGGAAACTTTGTTAGCATCAAACCGGTATATTTTGCCCTTTTTGCTGGTAGTGCGGTTCTTACCCTTTTTTCATATCCTATGATATATATACTTGAAAAGTTGTTTGGTTTGATTACCGATGTTACACTAATTGAGTTATCAAATACAAATACAAAATTATTGAGGTTACTGGCCCGGAAAGCCCCCGGTACTTTTCAACACTCTTTGCAGGTAGCCAATCTGGCCGAAGAGGTCATATTTGAGATTGGAGGGAATGCACTGCTTATACGTACAGGCGCTCTGTATCATGATGTTGGGAAAATTGATCATCCGGAATATTTTGTTGAAAACCAGATGTATGGTATAAATCCCCATGATAAATTAAGCTTTGAGGAGAGTGCCAGGGTTATCATCGATCATGTTCAAAAAGGTGTTGAGAAAGCAAGAAGGTATAATCTTCCGCAACAGATCATTGATTTTATTATTACACATCATGGAACCAGAAGGGTTGAATACTTTTATATGAAACAACTTGAGGAACATCCATATGATAAGGTTAATGTTTCCAGATATACTTATCCCGGACCCAGGCCATTTACCCGTGAAACTGCAGTGCTGATGATTGCTGATTCAGTGGAAGCGGCCTCAAGAAGTATAAAAGAACCCGATGCTGAGAAAATTGATACCCTTGTTGATAGTATTTTCAACAGAATGGTTGAACACGAACAATTTATTTACTCTGATATAACACTGAGGGAACTTACCAGGATTAAGGAGCTTTTAAAGAAAAACCTGATGAGCATCTATCATGTAAGAATTGAATATCCTGATCAGGAGAATTCTTAAAACTCATACAATATCCTTTCAATGTCCTGCCTTTTAAATGGTTTTGAAATAAAGTCATCCATGCCGGCACTGTAGCATTTCTCCTGATCCTCCTTCATGGCATTGGCCGTAAGTGCTATTATTTTTGTACCTGATTGCTGGTTTTCCCCTTCCATTTCGCGGATCATCCTTGTAGCTGTCAGTCCATCCATTACAGGCATCTGGATATCCATAAGAATGATATCAAAATTATGCTGTTTTAACATGTCAACAGCAATTTGTCCGTTATCAGCAATTTCAACTTCATGACCAAAAGGCTTAAGTGTGGCCATTGCAACTTTCTGATTAATTTTATTATCTTCAACAAGGAGAATATTAAGTTTCTGGTCTTTCTTTACCTGTTGTTTTTCTTTTAATGTACTTTCCGTTTCAGGCTCGTGTACAACATCAGCCGTGTTAAAAGTAGCAGTAAACCAGAACGTTGATCCGGATCCCTCGATACTTTCAACACCAATTTCGCCATCCATAAGTTCCGTAAGGTTTTTTGAGATGGCCAGCCCTAATCCGGTACCTCCATATTTACGATGTGTTGATTCACTGATCTGACTGAATGACTTAAACAGCCTTTTCTTTCCCTCATTGGAAATACCTATACCGTTGTCAGAAATATCAAACTTCACTTTAACCTTATCATTTTTTTCACTGAGTAAATCAAGGATGATCTTAACTTCACCATTCTTTGTGAATTTAATAGCATTATTCACAAGGTTCATAATAATTTGCTTAAGTCGCAAAGGATCCCCAATTACATAGGTTGGTACGCGCTCATTGATCTCGGTTAGAAGCTTGTTATTATGGTCTTTTGCTTTGAGGGTTAATATTTTAATAATTTCATCAATAACCTTTCTTAGGTTAAATCGTATCTTCTCAAGGTTGATTTGCCCGGCCTCTATTTTCGAGAAATCCAGTATATCATTGATGATTGTAAGAAGATTGTTACCTGAAACTGTAATTATATTGATCAGATCCTTTTGTTCATCACTGAGTGTAGTATGTTTGAGTAAATCGGTTACACCAATAATTCCATTCATGGGTGTTCGGATCTCATGCGACATGGTGGCCAGAAACAGTGATTTCAGGAAACTGTTTCTTTCAGCCTCTTCCTTGGCCGCTTTGAGTTCATCATTAGAATACTGAAGGAGCTTTCTTTGCTCATACAGGTCGAGGAATACTTTCACCTTTCCTTTTAGTACCGGTGGTACTATTGGTTTTGAGATGAAATCTACCGCACCTGATTCTATCCCTTTAATAATGTAAAACTCATCTTTATGAATCGCCGAAACAAAAATTACCGGGAAATAGTGAATATTGGGATCGTTATGGATCAGCTCAACAGTTTCATAACCATCCATCTCGGGCATTTGAATATCGATGATGCCGAGTGCAAATTCGTTCTTCAGGGTAAGTGCCAGTGCCTGGTTACCTGAAAGTGCCCTGATGAATTCAACATCAAAATCCCGAAGCACACTTTCAAGGGCAACAAGATTCTCAAGTTTATCGTCAACAATTAAAATTTTAGGCTTTTCTTCCATTTTAATTTACATTACTTATATAACCATACTCTCATTAGGGAAAGGAGCTTTTCAATGTTAATCGGTTTTGTTAAGTAATCATTGGCTCCCGCATCAATGCATTTTTTTCTGTCATCCTTCATCGCTTTGGCTGTTAAAGCAATAATGGGTACATTATCAAGTTTCTGGTTCCTGCGGATATTTTTTATGGCTTCAATGCCATCCATTACAGGCATCATAATATCCATAAGGACCAGATCAATATTGCTGTTGCTATCAAGTAGGTCAATTGCCGTCTTTCCATTGTCAGCCCTTTGGATCTTCATGTTCTTATCAGTCAATACCTTGGTAAGGGCAAAAACATTTCGCATATCATCATCTACAAGAAGTATTTTCTTGTCCCTGAAAATTTCTTCTTCAGAATGCAGCTTTTTAATAATGTCCTGTTGCTTTTCTGGCAACTTGTCAATAACCCTGTGTAGAAACAAAGCCGTTTCATCCAACAAGCGTGCTTCCGATTTAACCCCTTTCAGGATTATTGTTTCTGCATATTTCTTGAGTTCGGCATCTTCTTCTTTACTCAGGTCCTTTCCGGTATAAACTATGATTGGGGGTTTATCTGCCAGTTCCTTATCCAGTTTTTTAATCAGATCAAAACCATTTATATCAGGCAAACCGAGATCGAGTACAACACAATCGAATTTATTCTTTTGTATCAGGTCGAATGCTTTATTACCTGTACCTGCCTCCATAAATTCAACATCAGCCTGACCAATTAGCATTTTAATTGATTTTCGTAATTCAGGATTATCCTCCACCAGAAGTAGTTTGCTCATCTTCCTGTTAATAAAGCCCTCAAGTTTCTGAAAAGCCTTATCGAGCTCATTTTTCTCAATTGGTTTGGTAAGATAACCGATAGCCCCTTTTTTAAATGCATCAATAGTTTGCTCTTCACCCGACATAATATGCACAGGGATATGCCGTGTTTTTGAATCGTCTTTTAACATATCCAGAACCTGCCAGCCATTGATTCCCGGCAACCTTATATCCAGGATAATGGCCTTGGGAAGATACCTGCCAGCCAGTTCAAATCCCTCTTCACCTGTTGGTGTTGTAATACACTTAAATCCCTTTTCATGACCCTGCATTAAAAGAATCTTTGCAAAGTCAGGATCATCTTCAATAATAAGAATGATATTATCGCCTTCCCCAATATGCTGCCTGTCATCAGAAATAAATGCTTCGCTAATGGAAATAAGTTCTGATTTTGTGTTTAAATTTTCCTTTCCGGAAAATTCTGGTTCATTTTCAGGTTGAATATCATTAACTTCTTCCTTAACCGATATCTCACGCTGTACTTCAAAAGAGTTTCCTTGGCCTCCTTTATCCTCTTTAAACTCTGATGGGATATACAGGGTAAACTCAGATCCTTTTTTTACTTCGCTTTTTAACTGTATTTCACCACCAAGCAACTTAGCGAGCTCCCTTGAAATTGATAATCCAAGACCTGTTCCGCCAAATTTCCTTGATGTGCTACCATCTGCCTGTTGGAAAGCCTCAAATATTTCAAGTTGCTTTTCTTTTGGGATGCCAATTCCGGTATCAACAACAGATATTGCTAGGGAGTTTTCTGGTTTAAGCCCACTCCGGCTAAGATTAGTTCCGGATGGAACATGATGAAATACAATCCTCACCTCACCCTCATTTGTAAACTTAATGGCATTGGAAACAAAGTTCTTTATGATCTGTTCAATTTTCTGCTGGTCGGTATTGATGGTCGAAGGAATACCATCACCTGTTTCAATTTCAAAACCTATATTTTTCTGGTCTGTAACATGTTTGAAATATTGATGTATGTTAGATCCAATTCCTGCAATACTTACAGGTTCGATATTCAGTATCATCTTACCCGATTCAATTTTGGAAAGATCCAGGATGTCATTGATCATTGTCAGAAGATCAGTTCCACTTTTGTAGATGATCTCTGCAGATTCAACCTGATCACCTGTAAGGTTTTTACCATTGTTATCGGCAAGATCCTGAGAGAGTATCAAAAGACTATTCAATGGAGTGCGTAACTCATGAGACATGTTGGCAAGGAACTCTGATTTATACTTGCTTGCAATGGCCAGTTCTTCAGCTTTTCGTTCGAGATCCTTACCTGCATTTTCTAGTTTCAGGTTTTTTTCTGAGATCTCCGTCTTTTGCTTTTCGAGGTATTTAGTTTTTTCCTCAAGTTCCTCATTTGTTACCTTTAATTCTTCCTGTTGTTGTTGCAGTTCCTCCTCTGAAGCTTTAAGGGCCCTTGTTTGCTGTTCCAGTTCTTCGTTGGCTTCACGAAGCTCTTCCTGTTGTACCCTTAGCTCTTCAGCCTGCTCCTGCGTTTTTTGTAAGAGTACCCTCATTTCGGTCCGTATCCGAATTGAGTTGAAAGCAATAGCAATATTTTCATTTATCTGGTAAAGAAAATCGAGTTGTAAATTGTCAAAGTAGCTGGTTGCAGCTAATTCCATTACACCAACCACCGTTTCCTGATAAATTAATGGAATAATGATAATTACCGAAGGTGCCTTTTCTCCTAAGCCTGATTTGATACTGATATAATCCTCAGGGATATCGGTGAAGATAATGCGTTTCTTTTCAAGGGCAGCCTGTCCAACAAGTCCGCTGCCAGGGTGAATACGGTTTGCATTTCCTTTTCTTATATTGAAGGCATAGGAACCAATTAGATTGTAAACCCCATCTTCTTCAAGGTATAATGCTCCGACCTTTACATCAAGAATGCCTGAAATTGAACTTAACAACTGGTTGGCAAGTTCAGTGGCAGTTTTTTCACCATGTAACAATTCACCAATCTTCATAACAGACTCTTTCAGCCAGTTATTGCTGTTGTTGATTTCTCTAAGCTCCTGGAGATTGCTTCTCATTTGTAAAAGGGAATTACCAAGAACATCCTGATCACTTAAAGGATGAAATTCTTTTTCCAGATTGCCTTTTCCAATTTCAATAGCAAATTCAGCATTGGTCTTGAGTGAATTTGTCATCGTATTAAGGGCTTTTCCCATTTCACCGATTTCATCATGGGTTTTAACTTCTATATTTGATGACTCATCAATCTTACCAATTGATAGATCTTTCAGAATGGAGGTGGTCTTTACCAGCGGTGTGGTTATTCTTCTGGCAACCAGCCATGTGATCAGGGCAATTAAAAAACATCCTGCCAGGCCAGCCAGACCTGAAATTACCAGGTTTTTATTGGCATCACTGAGTATGACCTCCATCGGCGTAACAATACCAATGTACCATTTCTGCTCATAATCACCAATAGTGAATGGGGCAAATGAAAGGTAATAGGTCTTTTGATCTTCAAGTTTTAATCTAAATGAAAATTCTGATCCCCGGTTGATTTTGTTGATGATATCCAGTTCGGTAATGTTAAGTTCTGAATTTTTAATGCTTGTATTTGTGAGACTTCTGTCAGGATGAGAGATAATATTCCCTTCACTGGAAACCATGATGGCATAACTCCCTTCGAAAGGCTGAATATAATCAATGATAGCATGAAACCTTTCAAGCTCGACATCCGCTCCGATCAGACCTGCAAATCTTCCGTTATCGATCAGCGGAACACATACGCTGGCTTCAAGTATCTGGTCATCCGTATTGTCTGTATAGGAGAACCAGTATGGTTCGGTAATAACTTCAGAAGGGGCACTTTTAATATTGTAATATATACCTGACGGATTATCAACATCAGTCTCAAGGATTTCTTTTTTGTAAATAATTTCATCCCCTTCACGATAATACGTATATCGTTCGCGCCCATGCTCCCTGTTATAACCCGGATCAATTGCGGTTAATTCCCAGCTTGTCCAGAACGAAATGAAATGTGGATTGTCAATCAGTACATTTTTCAGTACCTCATTATATAATTCTTCCCGCTGATGTGGCGGAATATTATAATAGCCTTCAAAAGCACTGACCACCGACCGGCAGGTTGCCATATCCTGATTAAGTTCGGTGCCTACCAGGTAAGCATGTTCGCGGGCATTGGCATTTACATATTTGGTAGCTTCCTGGATAACCATCGTTCTGCTTTTTACCAGAATATAGGATAGAACAGTTACTGTTACGATAAAGGTTGTTGAAATAATGTAGATAAGTAGCTTTGATTGTAGGTTTAGCCTGAATCCCACCCTTGTTTTCTCTTTATTCATTGTTCATCTAAATAAATTCGTTAATAGTGTGCAATAGATTTTTGAAGCTGATAGGTTTGGCAATGAATTCATTACATCCTGCATCAAAACTTTTTTCCCGCTCATTGGATAAGACATAGGCTGTTTGAATAATAATATTGATGTCTTTTCGCATTTTTCGAATTTCGCGGGTTGCCTCGAAGCCGTTCATAAATGGCATATGTATATCCATTAAGATCAGGTTGATGTCTTTCCTGGTTTTTACTGTCTGAACTGCTTCCAGGCCATTTTTTGCATACAATACATCTGCGTTGGTGCGTTTGAGAGCTGCCCTGAAATACCTGATGGTTGTATCTGTATCCTCAACCACAAGAATAGTTTTTCCATTCCAGTTATATGATGGTGTTTTATTGTTGTTATTCATAGGTAACTACTTTAGTGCTTTGATTTTAAATATGTAAAAATAAATACAAAATTTATAAATTTTCTAGGTAATTTACCGATTCCGGGCCTTTATTAAATAAAAGATCTATAATGCTCAAATCGGGTATGAATCCGAATTTATTCCCGAATACCTGGTTATAAGTTGAAAATAGTTCTTTGTTTACCTTCTTTTTTGGATTAAAATACTGTCTGTAATCGTTGTCAGTTTCACCGGCTTTCAGGTAATTTTCAGAAACCTTCAGGGAACAGTTCATCCCCATCAGGGATAATAAGCCAGATATCAACTGATAATTGAAGTCGAAAAGTTTGGAAATTTCCATATTACTATAATATAAGTACAGATCATCAGCGTAATAAAGAAAGAAAGGGGAAGAATTATACGCTGACTCAATAGCCCTCCAGTGATTAATTTGCCAGCCCTCCTCGTAACAGATTGATATATCTCCTGTTTTGCCAGAAAGGCTGTTTTTTTTTGTAACAGGGATGATGAGGTTTAAGGGGCCATTGGCGGTAAGTATCCGGCAACGGTTTCTGTATGTTTGTTTGGGATAGGTTTCATAACGCTCAATTCTTACTTCTTTATATTTAGTCAGGATAACGAAGTAACTGACCGGAGGTAGATATGCCGTAGGTATCAAAGCCATGCAACGAATATTTCATGCTATTAACTTTTATACTTAAAAAAACAAAAAAGGATGCAACCCGAGGTTACATCCTTTAAAAGTAATCTTATTATAAATCAGTATTAATTACTTGCTGCAGTTACTTTCTTCAGCAAGATATCATCAATTGCCTTTTTAAAGCTCTCTTTGGGCAATGCACCCTGAGCCATCTGAGGCTGTCCATCCATAGGGATGAAAAGTATCGAAGGAATGCTTCTGATACCAAAAGCGGCAGAGAGTTCCTGTTCCTGTTCTGTATCCACTTTGTAAATGTCAATTTGTCCATCATATTCTTTTGAGAGTTCTTCAAGAACTGGGGCAACCATTTTACATGGCTGGCACCAATCAGCATAAAAGTCGATTAAACATGGTCGCTGACCTTCAAATTTCCATTCCTTATTATTTTCGTAGTTAAATACTTTATCTAAAAACGTTTGTTTTGTGAGATGTTCCATTTTATTTAATTTTTATTTGTTTTCAATTATTGTGTTACTTCAGTATTCTGAATTGTACTTTTCAAAAGATTGTCTTCAATTACTTTAACATAGGATTCTTTAGCCATGGCACCTGTTTGCATCATTGGCTTACCTTTCATGGGGGCGAATAGAACTGCCGGGATACTCCTGATCTGGAAAACCTGGGCAAGCTCCCTTTCAGTTTGTGTGTCAATTTTATAAATTTTAATTTCCCCTTCGTATTCTGATGCCAGCTCATTCATAATCGGGGCTATCATTTTACATGGTTTACACCAGTCAGCATAGAAATCAATAATACATGGGACATCACCTTCATATACCCATTGCTGTGGATTGGCTTCAAAATCCCATACTTTCTCCTTAAATGTTTCGTAAGTAAGATATTCAGGTTTGCCTTTTTCGTCACCTGTTAATACTACTTTAGCGTTGTCAGCTGTTTGTTTCTCATTGCCTTCATTTGCGGTTGTGCAACTTACCATAAAGAATACTACTATAAAAAATCCGAAATATTTGTACATGGTTTTAAAGTTTTAAATTCTTAATTGTTTGCAAATATATAAAAAATTTAATATTAAAGCGTTTTAGTATCACTTTTTTCGTATCTTTGTATCAAATACTATACCAAAGATTTTTCATCCAATGAAAGAATTTTTTAAAAAAATTGAGAACAATTCATTAGTTACCTGTTTTCCTGATGAGGAAAGTTGTTTGAAGTTTCTTGCTGAGCAGAAGTGGAAGGATGGGTATCTGTGCAAGAAATGTGGTAATGCCAATTATTGTAAAGGAAAAACTGCATTCGCGAGGCGCTGTACCCGTTGCAAACACGAAGAATCGGCTGCATCACATACCGTGTTTCACAATTGCAGAATACCACTTCAGAAAGCATTTCAGATTGCATTTATGGTTTGTGATAATCCGGAGATTTCTACATATAAGATCTCTGATAAAGTTGAATTAAGGCAGATGACCTGCTGGAAGTTTAAGAAAAAAATAAGTGCATGTCTTGAGAAAGACCTTAACCTGACAGATCATAAAAAACTTGAAGGTCTGATAAAACCTGCAGAAGCTACTCCCTGATGATCTTCCTGAAAACAACAGTATCAGAAATTCTGACACCTATAATATATAAACCCGGCTCAAAGTCAGTAATGTCCACAGTGGCTGTTATCCGGTCAGCCTGGTAGTTATTTGTTTGCAAGACTTTGCCGTCCATGCTATAAACTGCAACGCTGTGAATGTGATTTGAATTTCCCAGAATGATATTTATAATTCCCGAAGTGGGATTTGGTATTATCTTAATATTCCTTTCAGTGGTTATTTCAGTACTACTTACCAGGTTGGTTGTATAAACCGCAGTCCATCCGGGGGCGGTTATTGTGGCATTGGTTGAAAATGTCAGGAACATCGAACCACTGGTAGCTGTTATAGGTTCAGGCATTTCTCCTCCTGAAAGTTCTGCTATTAAAGAAGTTCCATCATATACTTTCAGAACATCATAACCAGCTTCTGTATCGAATTCCAGAAAGCTAAGGGTAATCTCGGTGGCACCTTCAGGAGCAATTCTCCACAAACATGTTGTTTCATTATGATAGTTTCTTGGCCCGCTACCATCTGTGAATGTGTCGGCAACAGCATCCAGCGTGGTTAAACCGGCGCAGTAAACAGGGATTTCAGAGTTATAGAAGATCAACCAGCCTTTGCCCGTGTTTTCATTATCGGTTTCGAAAGTTATAAAAACCTGGTCACTACCTGAAACAATATCTTCAGGTATGTCAGGCCCTGAAAAGCTTCCCAGTATCGGGCTTGTATTATCCGGACCGTCATATACCGTCAAAATGTCATTGGCCTGCGTGTTAAACCTGAGAAATTCGAGTTTAATGAAATTTACTGAATCCTCTGGAGCAATAAGCCAGCTGCAGCTCAGGTTGTTATCGTATTGATAAATGGGCCCGCTGCCATCACCAATTGTTCCGGCATAATCGGATAATGTATCTTCTCCGGTACAATAATACGGGTAGGTATAGTTGGTTGTGTCGGGGAAACAATTGATGATAACCTCCTGGGCAAGGTTGAAGTTGTTGCCGCCGGGAGAGAGGTTGCTTGTATAGAAGTAACCATCGTAACTGCCACTCCATCCCCAGTTAAAATGGAAATATACCGAGTCCTGGTATCCGTCACATACAAAGGCGTGTCCGTTGATATTAGGAACCGACCAACCGGCATGATACATGGGCATATTCCTGTCGAGATGGGCTACAAGTATACTGTCCCAGTCCATATTGGTACTGTCACGGTAAACATATTCAGTTTGTGGTGAATACTTGAAGAACGTCCTGAGTGAGTAGGCTGCTTTGTGATTATACATACCAGAACCATTGGGTCCGTACACAAGATCACAGGAAACACCAAGATGAAATAAAAGTGTTGCTATCGGATCATTGCTCATATTCAGAAATAATGGCATCTGATTCCATAAATACTCAGTGTTCCCGAAGTCAGCTGATAGGGTCCCATAGGGTGGGCAACTATAGCTATATGATCCTGTACCTTGCAATGGCCACCTGAAATAATTCATCACCTGTCCCATGGCTGTGGGTACACAACCGGCATAGCAATGGCCTCCGGGGCCGGCAGGATCGGCCGGGCATTTCCCGTTGTAATAATTGCCCTGGTCCCAGGTTGTATAGAGTAAAGGTTCAACAATTTTCCCATCGAAAATATTGAGCTCTTCAGGGTTATCTGTAAAAAGGTGTTCCCATTCATTACTATAGCCGGGAGATGAAGTATTTCTCGCAGCATGATCAATCTGTCCTGACATCTGATCCAGGTAATCAATAAGCTGTGGTGGTGGATTTTCAGTTTTGTAATTCCCGGAAAAAGAATATCCGATCACAGGTATTGTTTTCATGCTTGAGGATACCATTACATATCCGGAATTCCTGAAATTATAGATGTAAATGGAAGCATTATTTCCATAGGTAATTACATTCTCAATCTCAATGGTGTTATAGGGTGTTTGCTCCAGCTGGTTTATTCTCTCATAGAAAAAGTTTTTTGCAACCAGTTCACCCTGTCTGGTATTAATATTTTGAGCAAATGTTGTCAGGCTTAATACAAGAAGTATCAGGAGTGTTCCAAAATAATGTTTTGATTTCATAGTAGCAGGATTTATTATTTCCTGGATAAAGGTAATAGAAAATATTTTTTCACCGCAATGGCGTAATGGGCGCAAAGAAAATTTTCCCTAACCAATAATCTTGGAATAAATCAGTGAGGATCCGTATAATCCGCGTCATCAGCATTCTATTTCTCTTGTGTCATGACGGTGAAAAATTAAACCGAAGAGTAAACCGCAATGAAGATATTTATAAAATATAGTTGTATAATAAAAAATGCTACCCCAACAACTGAGGTAGCATTATGAGTTTATGGTTGGTAGATATTATTCTACAATGATACGTTTGGTAACCGATTTTGTGTCGGTCTGGATGTTAAGCATGTAAATGCCATCTGATAAATTACTAACATCAATAACAGCATTTGTCCAATCATTCATTTCTGTATAATCCTGCTCATAAACAAGCTTTCCGGTAATACTCATTAACCTGAGGGAATATTGTTTGTCGTCTGAACTTCTGAATTTAACATAAATATTATCTGAGGTTGGATTTGGGTAAATTGATAATACTTCGAATCCGCCATTTTCTTTAACTGATACATTGTCGATGGTGTAATATGCTTCAAACCCCGGATTATTTACCCAGGCATTTGTGTTAAAGGTTATAAACATACTTCCACTGCTGGCGGTAACAGGATCAGGGATCTGATCACCAGAATAAGAACCAAGCAAAGAGCTCCCGTCATAGACTTTTAAAACATCGAAACCTTCTTCTGTATCAAATTCATCAAAATACAGGGTAATATTGCTTGCAAATTCTGGTTGTATCCGCCACATACATGCCGCTCCATTGTTATAGTAGAAACTGTTGCTTCCGTCGTTGAATGATGCTGTAGGTTCTGTAAACGTAACTAAGCCTGAACAAAATTCAGGAATATCAGAGGTAAACTCCAGTAAGAATCCTGGTGCAGTTCCCGATCCATTCGTCTGGAAAGTAACCAATACCTGGTTGCCTGAGCTTGTTAAGAAATATCCAATTACCGGCGGATTGGCGCCTGAATAGCTTCCAAGTACAGGAGCTCCTGTGTTGTTCCCATCATAAACAACCACTACATCACTGGCTTCGAGGTCAAATTTATAAAAGGTCATATCAATATTGGTAACCGAATCTTCTTCACTTTGTGGATTGATCAGCCAGGTAGCGTTCTGGTTGTTAAGGTAATCTTCCACCGGACCACTACCATCGGTAATTGAACCGGCCAGCGTATTGATTTCATAATTGCCT
Organism: uncultured Bacteroidales bacterium; assembly: GCA_964468645.1. Taxonomy (GTDB): domain Bacteria; phylum Bacteroidota; class Bacteroidia; order Bacteroidales; family JAIOZK01; genus JAIOZK01. The sequence continues at coordinate 46,628 of CAYXUU010000010.1, read as the reverse complement.
TCGGCAAAATAGGGGTAGGAAGCTTCGGTAGGGTAGAAGTTTTTTACACAGGCCTGCCAGCGATGGAAACCATTAACATTATAGAGGCTATAATATCCGTTGCCTGATCCGCTCCATCCGAAATTAAAATGGAAATAAGTTCCTTGGTATCCGTCGCATACAAAGGCATGTCCAAGGTTATCGGTGTTGGTTCCCCTGTAGAAAATAGGTTTGCCTGCATCAATGTCGGCAGATAAATGAGCCATCCACTGGGTATTGGAATAATCCTGTTTTTCGAGGTAGGTGACATTCTCATACCTGAAATATTGTCTTAACCGGTCATCAACAATGCTGCTGTTAGCGCCTGAACCATTGGGCCCGAAACCCATATCCACAGCAACCGCACAGTGGTACTGTATTTCAGCAATAGCCCAGGGGTAAACATTCTGTGCTTCGTGCTGCATACCAGACCAATCGTACCATGTATTTTCAAAATCGGCTGTTTGGGTACCATATCCTGAGGCGTTATACGAATGTGAACCCTCACCATGATCGGGATATCCCCAGTACTGCATGATCATCGACATGGCCGTTGCCACGCATCCTGCATAAACATGGCCTCCCGGCCCGGCAGGATCAAAGGGGCACATAATATTGTAAGGATCATCCTGGTTCCATAAGTTGAATAACAATGGTTCTACATCCCGGCCACCCTTCTCTGTACTTAAATTACCTATATCATTGGTTAATAGGTGGTCCCAGAGTTGTGAAATATATTCATCACCTGTAAGGTTATTTTGCCGGATATACCTGATTTCATCACAATAGCTTTTGATGAAACTCCCATAATTACTCTTGGAATCGGTATATCTGGGAAACTCACCCTCAAAGGAATAACCGATAACCGGTTTCATCCCATCCTCTGCAGATACAATAACAAAACCTTCCGGATTTAAATCAAAAGCGTAATACATTGTCTGTCCGTATTCATAAGCGGTAAAGACATCCCTGATGACAATATTATCGTATTCAATTGCATACCTGTATTGATTAAGGACTTCATAGTAGAAATTTGTTGCAACGATCCTCGCCTGTTTCTCATTAACAGGATGTGTGAAAGCGGTAACACCGATTATTACCAATAAAAAAAAGGATAAAGTAAATTTTGTTTTCATAGCTATCAAATTTATTGTAAGTATCGGTATAAAATTAAAAAAAAATGCTACCCCAAATATGAGGTAGCATTATGAGTTTATAGTTGGTAGATATTATTCTACAACGATGCGTCTGGTAACTGATTTAGTGTCGGTCTGGATGTTAAGCATGTAAATGCCATCTGATAAATTACTAACATCAATAACAGCATTTGTCCAATCATTCATTTCTGTATAATCCTGCTCATAAACAAGCTTTCCGGTAATACTCATTAACCTGAGGGAATATTGTTTGTCGTCTGAACTTCTGAATTTAACATAAATATTATCTGAGGTTGGATTTGGGTAAATTGATAATACTTCGAATCCGCCATTTTCTTTAACTGATACATTGTCGATGGTGTAATATGCTTCAAACCCCGGTGCATTGATCCATGCATTGGCGTTGAAAGTAATAAACATACTACCACTGCTTGCAACAACCGGATCGGGTATTTCATCTCCTGAAAAAGTTCCGATCAATGATGTTCCATCATATACTTTAATTACATCAATATCTTCTTCTGTGTCGAGTGCATTGAAATAAAGTGTGATATTACCAACATAAGCAGGTTCTATTTTCCACATGCAGGCTGTTCCATTGCTGTAATTGAAAGTACCACTTCCATCAGAGAACGTTGCGGTAGGTTCAGTAAAGTTAGTCATGCCACTGCAGAACTCAGGAGTGGAGCTTTTAAACTCAATGAGAAAACCTTCAGCTGTGCCACTTCCATTGGTTTCGAAGGTTACACATAACTGGTTTCCTGAACTGCCAATGGTCTGACCTGTGGTTGGAGGATTAGCCCCAGTAAAAGTTGCCAGAACCGGAGCACTGTCATCACTTCCATCATAAACTACAATTTCGTCACTCGCTTCGAGGTCAAATTTCTCGAATGTAAGTGTGATATCGGTAACCGAGTCCTGTTCGGTTTGTGGATTGATCAGCCATGTTGCACTCTGGTTATTCAGATAATCTTCAATTGGTCCACTGCCGTCTGTAAAAGATCCGGCAAGCGTAGTAATTTCATAATTGCCCTCTGCATAATATGGATAATCATTATCTGTGGGGTAGAAATTCTTGACACATTTCTGGAAGCGATAATACTCTAATTTATAAATCGAATAATAACCATTATCTTGTCCGCTCCAGCCAAAGTTAAAGTGAAAATCTGTGTCCTGGTAGCCATCACAGACAAAGGCATGTCCATAATTATCCTGTGAAACACCTGAATAATAAACAGGCCATCCATTATCAATCTGATCATGAAGCATGTTCATCCAAACCGTATTGTTTGTTTTCTCCTGATAAACAGCATTGTTATACCTGAAGTAGTCATGCAAAGCATTGTCAACATCACTGCTAAAAGCGCCTGATCCATCCCAGCCATACATCATGTCAACTGCAACACCACAATGCCATTGAAGTTCGGCAATTGCCCATGGGAAAATATTTTCAGCCTCATGCTGCATACCATACCAGTCGTAATAGGTAGAACCAAAGTTTGCAGTTTGCGTAGGATATCCCGATGGTGTATAGGTATGGGATCCTTCCCCAACTTCCGGGTATCCCCAGTAATGCATGATCATCGACATTGCTGTAGCCACACAACCGGCATAAACACGTCCGCCTGGTCCCTGATCATCAAGCGGGCACATCAGGTTATAAGGATCGTCCTGGTTCCAGAGGTTGAATAATAAAGGTTCAACATCACGCCCCGATTTTTCTGTTTGTAACTGTGAGATGTCATTGATTAATAAATGCTTCCAGGTAGAACTAATGTAGTTGTCTGCTTTCAGATTGTTAATCCTGATATAAGCAATATCATCAACATAGCTCTGAATAAAACTACCGTAATTGCTCTCCGGTTTTGCATTAATAGAAAAATTTCCTGTATAGGAATACCCGATAACCGGATACATGTTATCCTCGGCAGCAATAATTGCGAATCCGCCACCTTCAAAATCGAAGGCATAAAACATGGTTTCGCCATCCTGTGTTTTTACAAAAATGTTTTTAATGACAATATCTTCATAATTGATAGGTTCTACATACTGGTTAACCTTTTCGTAAAATAGGTTGATGGCAGCCCTTTCAGCGTCCTTTTGCTCTACTGTTTTTGCCTGGACCGAAAGGCCGAAACCAATCAGGAAAATAATTAAAAAGAAATAGTTTTTTGTTTTCATGGTGATTTTTTTATTCTTAATTCGTTTTATCGTTTTATTAATTTTTTATTAATGATTCCTTTTTCAGATATAATATTAATTAAATAAATCCCTTCAGAATAATCGCTGATGTCAATCTGTATCAGCGTATTGTCAGCTTCTGCATAAGCTTCTTCACTGTAAATTTCCTGTCCCTGAATATTGAGAATCCGGAGTTTATAATCTCCAATTCCATTATTGAGCGACAAATTTACAAAATCATCTGCAGGTACAGGATATAAAATCAAACTTAGTTTATCAACATTATTTTCATCTGTCCCTGTAAAATTGTAAATACCTATATTATCAACAAATACATTGTCTCCCATTTCAAAGAACATATCAAATAAATAACAGGAGGCATTCAAATGTAAACTGAAATATGAATTTGCAAAATCTGAAAGGTCAAAAACCTTTGTTACAAACGGATCTTCATTTGTTTCCGGATTAAAATTAATAATCCCATCAAAATCATTCATTGGTGTCCCATCGGCCAATACCCTGAACCATGATGTTTTAGGTCCAAGACTGTAAGTTTGCCTGAGGTCAAGGCTTAATGCAAGCGCTGAAACGCCTGTTGCATCAACTTTACAATCGACAGCAAATGAGTTGAATTCGAGGTTATCTCCCCAGGCCTGATCGGGCGTTGTGTTGGTACCACCACCTGACCATCCACCAAAAGCGGTATTGCCCGTGAAGTGTAATCCGTATTCACCTCCGGGTGCTGCACCACGTTTGTTTATAGCAATATTGGCCTTTTCATTGGGTATAAGCGTGAAATACATACTCTCACCTGATTCAAAATCTTCACTGAATGGCAAATCTATGCCCTGAATAAATACATAATCATCCATACTTAATTCAGAAGTGCCATGCTGGTTTGTTGCTGATAATGTAACTGTATAATAACCCGGGGATTCGAATTGAACTACCGGATTCTGGGAAGTTTCAGATGTCCCGTCGATGAAGCTTACGGTTGACGGATCGAAAGACCATAACCATGATGTAGGATCATACAGCGACAGGTCTGTAAAACTGATGGACTCAAGTAAACATACCATGGTATTATCCGCGTTAAAGTCAACATACGGTGAGGGGGTATTGGTGACCGTAATGTAATCATACATTACCAGTTCATCTGAGCCATAACTATTTGTGACAGTAAGGCTTACTTCAAAAGTCCCCGTAGAGTTGTATGTTATACCTGTGGGATTCTGGTTGGACGATGAAGAAGGGCTCCCTCCCTCAAAACTCCAGTTCCAATCATCGGGTACTCCAACAGAATGATCGGTAAAATTAATACTGGTTCCAGGCATAATGACAGTAACAGGAGTAGAAAAATCTGCCTCGGGGGCAAAAGGTGTATTTTTAACGGCTTCATAGGCATCAATTCTTCCTGCACCTAATTGTCCGGCATAGTTAGGATTAATATCATCAATATCCACTGCAGTGTTTTTAAGGATATCTTCAACATCATCAGGTGTTAGGTCAGGATTAACAGAAAGTACCAATCCCCCTAATCCGGCAGCTACCGGAGAGGCCATGGAAGTTCCAAAAATATAGTCATAAAAGCCCATGGACGTTTCATTATAATAGGTGCTTAAAACACCATTTGGCCCGGGTGTGCTAGAACCGCCCGGCGAACTGATATCAACACTGAAACCATAATTTGAAAAACTTGATTTGATATCATTATAGTTTATAGATGCAACAGATATTACATTCTGATAGGCCGATGGGTAATGGGCGGATGAGCTATTGTCATTTCCGGCCGCAGCAAACAATACAATACCTGTGTTGTAAATAGCTGTGATCAGGTTTTGATTGGCCTGAGAGTAACCCGGTCCACCCCAGGACATATTGATAACGTCGGCGCCGTTATTAGCAGCCCATTGAATTCCGGGATATCCATAAACACCGTTCGGATTACCGTTATTAGCAGCTTTTACAGCTATCAGGCTAACGTTGAATCCAATTCCTGCGACTCCGATCTCATTGTTGGTTGATGCAGCCACAAGCCCCGAAACATGTGTGCCATGTGACCATGCATCAAGATCACCAGTCCCAGGTGGGTTGGCATCATTCGTATCACGCTGGGTGTCTCGTTGCGCAACGATCTTATCAGCCAGATCGGGATGATCTACCCAGACTGCATTGTCAACAACTGCTACATTGATATCAGCAGAACCCTGTGTGATATCCCAGGCACCTTCGGCATTGATGAGGTCGAGGTGCCAGTTCCAGTTAGAAGGGCCGTTAAGCAAATTGTAAAGGGAATCATTAGGTTTAAAATAAATCTGTGAGTAAGGGACCATTTCAACAAATTCAAGATCAGGATTTATCGAAAGATCATTAATAATGTTTTTAATCTCTTTGTAATCCTCAAATTCAAGCATAAAGGTTCTCAGGAGTTTAGGATCGTTATTAAAATCGAAAGGCCTCGACATAGCTTCGATACTATATTTTGACCTCAGTTCATCAAGCATGGGAACATGATCAAGGTCAACGCTTCTATCGCTGTTAACCGGTATGTTTACAACTACATTATCCTTGTATTTATAGTAAATCTTCCCATCCTGGTAATCAGGGTTAAATGTCTGAGCGATTAATACATTGCTGAAAATAAGCAGCATGATCAACTGTATTAAAGTGTATTTTTTCATCAGTTTGTGAATTTTAGTTAGTACGTGGATATTTTAACGGCACAAAGATAACAAAAGAACTATTCTAAATAAGTGCATTTCTATATACATAGAACTTTAACAGTTAATTAAGAAATTACCTGATGCATTAATGAAGACAAAAAGCTTAACTGTTTGGTTGTCTGATCAGGATTTATTTACCGTTTAATGTTGTTATATTTGTTCATTCAAATTATACATAAGAATTATGAAAGGTATTTTAATCTCGAATATTAAAGAACTTATCCAGGTTGAAGATATTCCAAAGCGAAAAGTATGCGGGCCGGAAATGGCCCATATTAAAACAATTAAGAATGCATTTCTTTACGTGGAAGGGGATACAATTAAGAACTTTGGCAGTATGGAGGAAATGAACATTACAGTTGGAAAATCAATTACGCAAATTGATGCCACTGGTAAAATGGTATTTCCATGCTGGTGCGATAGTCATACGCATCTGGTTTACCCTTACAGCCGGGAGATAGAGTATATTGATAAGATCAAAGGCCTGTCATACGAGGAAATAGCCAGCAGGGGTGGAGGGATACTGAATTCTGCAAGGGCCATGCAAACTGTCAGTGAGGAGGAATTATATGAATCGGCAATGAAGCGGTTGCAGGAAATTATTGATTATGGGACAGGCGCCGTTGAAATCAAGAGTGGATATGGCTTAACTACTGAATCAGAATTAAAGATGTTGCGTGTTATACGAAGGCTCAGTGAAAATTCCCCACTCACCATAAAATCCACATTCCTTGGAGCACATTCCATTCCTGTGGAATTCAAAAATAAACCTGATAAGTATGTAGATCTAATTATAAATGAAATGATACCACAGATTACTGCTGAGGGCCTTGCTGATTATATAGATGTGTTTTGCGACCGGGGATTCTTTACAGTGAAACAGACTGAAAGAATTTTAATGGCAGGCGTCAAATACGGGTTAAAGCCAAAAATACATGCCAATGAGCTTGATTATTCTGGTGGTATCCAGGCCGGTGTTAAGTATGATGCATTATCTGTTGACCACCTGGAATATACAGGTGATAAAGAGATTGAATCCCTATTGACTTCAGAAACCATGCCAACAATATTACCGGGAGCAGCATTCTTTCTAGGCATGGTTTATGCCCCGGCCAGAAAAATGATCGATGCCGGATTGCCCGTTGCCATGGCCAGTGATTTTAATCCGGGATCTTCACCATCGGGGAATATGCAGTTTATCTTATCAATGGCAAGTATAGCATATAAAATGTTGCCTGAGGAGGGAATTAATGCAATTACTATTAATGGGGCCTATGCTATGGGTTTAAGCCAGGAATTTGGCTCTATTGCAATTGGTAAAAAAGCCAATGTATTTATCACCTTGGAAATACCAACTTATGAATTTATGCCTTATTATTATGGCACCAATAAGGTAGAAACTGTAATTTTGAATGGGAAAATCATAAAATGATGAAAATTAAATCTCTTAATATAAAGAACTTCAAATCAATTGTTGGAATTACTATTGATGATCCATCCAATTTTAGTGTATTTGTCGGGCCAAATGCTTCAGGCAAATCAAATATCCTTGAAGCTATTGAGTTAATGGTATTTGCAGAAGGCAAAACTCATCAGCAGATCTTTAATGTATTTGGTGATTATGACGATATCATCAATAGGAACCAGATCAGAAAATATTTTGACAACCTAATATCTTTCATTTTAACTCTGGAATGCAATAATAAAACACCTAGAATCTCTATTAGTATTGGGGAAAAAGGAAGAGAGTGGCCTTTAATAGAGGATGTTAAAGATCATGATATTACCTCTGATATGATATTTAATGATGAAAACTTATTTTCAAACTTTTTCAGCAACTTTCAAAGAATTTTTATTAACAACAGGTCAGAATCACGTATAAAGTATAAAACAGATAAATATTTAGATTTTTACACTTCAAACCTGACATTGGTATTGGGAAGGTTGTTGGGAGAAAATAATATGGAGGACATCTTAGAGCTTTTAACAATGTTTATTCCTGGATTGGATAAAATTCAGGTTTCTATGAATAGCCTGTCAGGTGAACAAAGTTTATTGGTATATGACAAAAATTACAAACGACCATTTACAAAGAACCTTATCTCTGATGGTACCTATAATATTCTTGCTTTAATTACGGCTGTATTGCAAACCGATAAGCCCCAATTCCTTCTAATTGAAGAACCTGAGAATGGCCTAAATCCCAAAGCTATAAAAGAACTGGTTCATTTTTTCAGAGAGCAATGTGAGGAAAAGGGACATTTTATCTGGCTTGCCTCACATTCTCAAACTTTGGTATCTGAGTTGAAACCTGAGGAACTGATTTTGGTCGATAAGATAAAGGGTGAGACAAAGATTAAACAATTCAAAGATATCAATCTACATGGTATGAAACTGGATGAAGCATGGTTGTCGAATGTGCTTGGGGGAGGATTACCATGGTAAAGATCGGTTTTATTGTAGAGGGTGATGCGGAAAAAATAATACTTGAATCTACCAAGTTTAAAGAATTTCTGCAAAGCTTGAATCTTTTATCGGTTGGAATATTTGATGCAGGAGGAGAAGGAAATTTTAAGGTTGAAAGTATAAAAGTGATGCGCTTTTGTACAATACTAAGTGATAGGGGAGCTGAGCACATTGTTATTTGGACTGACATGGAAGATGATCCATGCATAACCTTTACTTTGGAATCAATACATAGATTTGATAAAAAAAAGCAAGTAGTATTAATCTCTGTCAGATCTCTGGAGTCGTGGTTTCTTGCGGATTTTGAAACCTTATCTTTAATATTGAACAGTAAGGTCTATTATAAGAATCCTGAGACTATCCCGCAAAGACCATTTGATGAAATAAAAGATTTATTTATTAAATATACCGGCAGGGGCATCAGTAAAAGAAAAAATCGTTTAGCATATAAAATGGTTAGTAATGGATTTTCTGTTGAAACTGCTGCAAGACATCCTGGATGTAAAAGTGCTGGTTATTTTATTAATAAGTTGAGGGTATTGTCACAAAATAATTAGGGAATCATAATGTTCTATTTTATCATGTCAATATAATGATATTAACTTTTTATTTTTGTATTCCCCAAACGAGTTATAATTTTGCCCGTTAATCCTGATAAAATATAAGTCAATACAAACGAATTTAATAAAGGCATTACAAAATGAAAAAACTTATCGAATGCGTCCCCAATTTCAGCGAAGGCAGGGATATGAATATTATCAAACAAATTACAGACGAGATTGAAAGTGTTGATGGTGTTAAACTGCTGGATGTAGATCCCGGTGAAGCCACAAACAGGACCGTTGTTACCTTTGTTGGTGACCCGGAAAGTGTTATCGAGGCTGCATTCCGTGCCATCAAAAAAGCCCCCCAGCTTATTGATATGAGCAAGCAAAAAGGCGAGCATCCCAGGATGGGGGCTACAGATGTTTGTCCGCTGGTACCTGTTGCCGGGATCACTATGGAAGAAACAGTTGAATATGCCCGCAAACTCGCACAAAGGGTTGGGGATGAACTTGGGATCTCAGTTTTCTGTTATGAATATGCAGCATTCAATGAGGAGCGGAAGAACCTGGCCAATATCCGGGCAGGCGAGTACGAGGGTATGGCAAAAAAATTGAAGAACCCGCACTGGAAACCTGATTTTGGATTGGCAGAATTGAACACAAGAGCCGGTGTTACTGCCATTGGTGCCCGTGACTTCCTGGTTGCCTTTAATGTAAACCTGAATACAACATCAACACGAAGGGCTAATGCAGTGGCTTTTGATGTACGTGAAAGGGGACGTGTTCAGAGAGAAGGGGATCCTGTTACAGGGAAGATTGTTAAAGATGAAAAGGGTGAAAAGGTATGGATACCAGGTACACTTAAATCAGTCAAGGCCATAGGCTGGTTTATCGACGAATATGGTATTGCCCAGATATCTATGAACCTTACCAATATAAGAATTACACCTGTTCACATTGCTTTTGATGAAGTTTGTAAAAAAGCGGAAGCCCGTGGTATCAGGGTTACAGGTTCTGAACTGGTTGGTTTGATACCCTTACAGGCCATGCTTGATGCCGGTAAATATTTTCTGAAAAAACAGGATCGTTCTGGTGGAGTATCAGAAAAAGAGCTTATTAGAATTGCTGCATTGTCGATGGGCCTTGATGACCTGAAGCCTTTTAAGCCAGAAGAAAAAATCATCGAGTATATGATTGAGGATGATCAGGGACAAAGTCGTCTGGTTGATATGCCACTGAACGACTTTGCTGATGAAACAGCATCGGAATCACCAGCGCCCGGTGGCGGGTCTATTTCGGCATATGTTGGTGCACTGGGTATTTCGCTTGGTACCATGGTTGCAAACCTTTCAGCGCATAAAAGGGGATGGGATGACCGATGGGAAGAATTTTCCGGTTGGGCTGAAAAAGGACAAAAAATCAAAGATGAACTCATCCATCTTGTTGATGAAGATACAAGTGCATTCAATAAGATCATGGATGCATTTGGTTTGCCAAAGTCAAGTGATGAGGAGAAAAAAAAGAGAAAGCATGCCATTGAAGAAGCATCCAAATATGCGATGGAGGTTCCTTTTAAGGTAATGCAACTTGCTTTTAACTCAATGGAGGTCATTGAAGCAATGGCAGGAACGGGTAATCCGAACAGTGTGTCAGATGCCGGTGTAGGTGCTCTTTGTGCACGATCAGCAATAATGGGTGCCTACCTCAATGTTAAGATCAATGCCTCGGGTGTTGAAGATAAAGATTTCGTCAGAAAACTGATCAGTGAAGGTCTCGAGTTGGAAAGAGAAGCACATATTAAAGAAGAAGGGATCCTGCATCTGGTTAATCAGAAAATAGCAGAATTATAATAACACTACAAATCGCTAAGTGCTGATGGAACTTAGCGAGGTAACACAGGCAAGTTATGATCAAACACATCGTCATGATAAAACTCAGAACATTCGATTCTGAGGAGGAAAAGCTTGCTAACGCAAGAAAATTCAAGCAAATGCTGGAAGCTCTTGTGGATAATATCCCTGACCTGAAAGGAATGGAAGTTGGATTGAACTTCAATGAAAAACCTTCGGCTTATGATATTGTTCTTACTTCAGCATTTGAAACCATGGAAGGACTTGACAATTACAGGGTACATCCTGAGCATGTTGAAGTGCTGGGTTATTTAAAAGAGATCATGGAAAAAACTGCGGTGGTGGATTATATCGTCGAACAATAGGATATAATGCCTATTTTTCTTTTACTGAGTCATTCACATCCTTATTCCCGAATTCTGCTTCAAGATAATCTTTTAAGCTGGCTGGTTTAACACGCATGGTGATCTCCCCTGATTTACTATAGGAGATCATCCCGGTTTGTTCAGAAACGGTAACTGCAATAGCGTCGGAAACCTCTGTAATGCCAACCGCTGCCCTGTGCCTGAGCCCAAGTCTTTTAGGAAGTTCGCTATTGTTTGAAACCGGTAAAATACATGCAGCAGCAACAATTTTATTATTTGAAATGATCATAGCACCATCATGCAGGGGTGTATTCTTGAAGAATAAATTTTCAATCAGTGGCGATGATATGGTGGCATTAATAACTTCGCCGGTTTCTATAAATTGTTTGAGTTCATTGGTTTTGGATATCACGATAAGAGCACCTTCCCTTGAATCAGACATACGCTGACAGGCAACGATAATGGTATCGATATCAAGGTCGTTTTCGGGGCCAAAGCTAAAATTCCAGAATAGAAATTTCCCTTTTTTTCTTTTTAAATATGTGGGAGTCCCCACGGCAAGCAGGAATTTTCGTATTTCAGGCTGGAAAATAACAATTAGGGCAATGAATCCCACGCTGATAAAAGCCCCGAGTATGTCGCTCAGAAGCTCCATCTCAAGTACCGTTACAACCTTCCACAATAGAAATATAGCAACAATACCAATGAAGATATTGATAGCAACGGTTCCTTTGAGAAAATTGTACAGGGCATAGAGTAGAAATGCTACCAGCAGGATATCGATTATATCCAGCCACCTGACATTTAAAAATCCGGTGATCAGCAATTCCTGCATAAAAAGCAATTTTACGGAAAAATATGGAGATAAGCAAGTTCGGTGTTCGGAGATCCAAGTCCGGTGTTCTGGGTTCTAGGTTATGAGTTGATTCGAATAAACGTAAACACCAATGGATTTATAAGACTAAGCTCGGACAATCCTAACTCAGGACCCAGAACTCAGAACCCAGAACAACTTCACTCTATATTTTTATATTGTTCTACAATCCTTATCACCTCCATAGCTTCCTTTACATCATGTACCCTCAGGATGTCAGCACCATTCAACAGGGCAATTGTATTGAGTATGGTGGTGCCATTTAATGCCCTGGCAGGTTTTGTTTTCAGAACCTTGTTTATCATGGATTTTCTGGACACACCTGCCATGACCGGATAGCCAGGGATTTTAAATTCATTTAAATGCTTTAGCAAAGTATAATTATGATCCAGGGTTTTCCCGAATCCAAATCCTGGATCCAGAATTATATTATAAAATTTGTTTTTATTTAGTTTCCTGATCTGGCCATTGAAAAAATCCATAATGTTATCAACAATGTTATCGTACTCAGGATTTGTTTGCATATTTTCCGGTTTTCCTTTGATATGCATCAATACATAAGCGATATCATATTCTGGAATAAGTTCTAAAATGGATTCATCAAAAGTGCCACCTGAAATGTCGTTGATCATACCGGCACCCAGGTCAATAGCCCATTTTGCGATAGCTGACCGGTAAGTATCCACTGAAATGATGATATCCGGAAATTGTTTAACCAGCATACTTATAACAGGATCAAGCCTTGATATTTCTTCATCTTCAGAAACTTCATGCGCACCAGGTCGGGTTGAAACAGCACCAACATCAATTATGGATGCTCCTTCTTTGATCATCTTTTCTGTTTGCTTTATCACTTCACCGGTTGATTCATACATCTTCCCATCGTAAAAGGAATCGGGAGTGATATTTAATATTCCCATCACAACCGGCTGATCAAGTGTTAATATTTTACCCCTGCAGTTTAACTCCCTTTTTTTTGAAAAAGATGTACTTTTATCCATCGAAAATTAATTGACTTCCTTTCGCTAAATTATAAAGAAATATGCACAACAGGACATCAGAACAATATGATGAGGTAATCGGGCAGTGTAAATCTGTTGTTTTCGCCAAAATGAAGGATTATGGAACTGCCTGGAGGATTTTACGAACCAGCTCACTTACCGATCAAATCTATATAAAAGCTAACAGGATACGTAGTATTGATACTAAAGGGACAAAAAAAGTTGAGGAGGGTATCCGGCCCGAATTTGTCGGTATTGTAAATTATTCAATCATGGCATTAATTCAGCTGGAACTGGGAGATCATGACCTGCCGGATAGTTTCGAAGCCCTTGATATGAATCCTGCGGAAGTGGAGAGACTATACGACAAATATGCCCTGAAGGCAAAGGAATTGATGGAGGACAAAAACCATGATTATGGGGAAGCCTGGCGCAATATGCGGGTAAGCTCATTGACTGATATCATCCTCATGAAATTATTCAGAATTAAACAGATAGAAGATAACGAAGGGGTGACCACGGTTTCGGAAGGACTTGATGCAAACTATTTTGATATAATTAATTACTCGGTTTTTGCGTTAATCATGATGCTTGAAACTGAATAATAACCAGTAATATTATAGCTCACGTATGAATACTTTTATAATAATATGCAGATTGATCGTTGGATTGGTATTTATATTTTCCGGATTTGTAAAAGGAGTTGATCCTCTCGGTACAGCCTATCGCCTTGATGATTATTTTATTGCATTCGGAACCGAATGGGCAATGCCTCTATCACTCATCGTGTCAATTCTCCTTTCCGCACTGGAATTTGTACTGGGAGTGATCCTTGTATTTAATGCAAGGATCAGGTTTTTTTCCTGGATACTCTTTATCCTGATTTTATTCTTTACCCTGTTAACCCTAAATGATGCGATTAATAATCCTGTTCCAGATTGTGGTTGTTTTGGAGATGCAATTAAACTTTCCAACTGGGAAACATTTTATAAAAATGTGGTGCTCATTATTCTTGCCTCCATTATCTTCTTTACACGGAATAAAGTTACCAATCCCATGTCAGGACTATCCCAGAGTTTTACAGTTTTGTTTGCAAGCGGTTTGTTTATTTTCTTTGAGATTTATAATATTTATTATTTACCGGTTATCGATTTTCGTGATTATAAAGTTGGAAACAATATCGCACCTGCCAGCGATGCTCCACCCAAAGTATATGTTACCTATCGGAATATGTCAACTGGAGAGGAAAAAGAATATCTATCTCCTGATTATCCCTGGAATGATTCCATATGGATGTCGGAATGGGAATTTGTAAGTCAGCGGTCAGAATCCACAGCCGGGGTATCGGCGTATGAGCTTAAGATAGAGGATGAGTATGGGGATGATTATACAGATCTCTTCCTGAATCATCAAGGTTACCAGTTTCTTGTTATTGCTTATGATCTTGATAAAACCAGTAGAAAAGGCTTTGATAAATTAAAAACACGGTATGATACTGCATACTTAGCAGGTATTTCAATGGTTGTTGTTACCAGCAGCATCCCCGGGGATGTTGAAGCTTTCAAAGAAATGACCACCGATAATTTTGATTATTTCTTTGCGGATGATATCGTGCTAAAAACGATAATCAGGTCCAATCCTGGATTGATTTTACTCAGGGATGGAGTTGTGCTGGAGAAGTGGCACTATCATGATCTTCCTGATTATTCAGAGCTCAAAAGTAAATATTTGAGCCAATAAGATAAACTCGGTAAATATGAATTTATGGTTAGGTTTATTTTACGCCGGCTTGGTTATGGAATACTGGTATTGCTTGGTGTAATAACCGTGGTGTTTGTTCTTTTTAATATCCTTCCCGGCGATCCGGCGAGGATGATGCTTGGGCAACGTGCTGATATATCCTCTGTTGAGGCTATTAAAAAAGACCTTGGCCTGGATAAACCTTTACCATTACAATACCTTAACTTCCTAAACGACCTTTCACCGGTTTCGCTGCATAGCAATAAACCGGATAGTTACTGGTACCTTGATCAAACAAAATATTCATCAAGTAAAAAACTCCTGTCCTTTTCAGGGAATACGACTCTGGTAATAAAAAAGCCTTACCTGCGACGATCATACCAGACCCGCCGAAAAGTTTCTGAAATATTATATGATGCATTTCCGAAAACCATGCTGTTAGCCGGGGTATCCATTTTGTTTGCAATGGTTTTCGGGGTTTTGATCGGCATACTCTGTGCTGTGAACCGTAATAGAATTATAGATAAAATTGCATTGGTGTTTTCTGTCCTTGGTATGTCGCTTCCTTCATTTTTTTCAGCCATACTGAATGCCTGGATTTTTGCATTTGTCCTTGCTGAATTTACCGGATTAAGCATGACAGGAAGTTTATTTACTGTTGATGATTTTGGAACAGGTGAATACCTTGATCTAAAAAACCTGATCCTACCTGCAGTTACGCTCGGAATAAGGCCGCTTGCCATTGTTGTGGAACTAACACGTAGCTCATTGTTGGATGTGTTGTCGCACGACTATATAAGAACAGCCAGGGCTAAAGGTTTAAGCAACAGAAGGGTTATTTTCAGACATGCCCTTAAAAATGCTTTAAATCCTGTTATTACCGCTGTTAGCGGATGGTTTGCTTCACTGATGGCCGGGGCCGTTTTTGTTGAGTTTGTATTTGATTGGAAGGGCGTTGGGGTTGTAATTGTTGATGCCCTCGAACATTATGATCTCCCGGTTATTATGGGGGCAGTTTTATTTATAAGCATCATATTGGTACTAATTAATATTTTTGTCGATATTATTTACGGGATACTCGATCCCAGGGTAAGATTAAGTTATTAACAAATAAATATCCAAATGAGAAGAAAAATAGTTGCCGGAAACTGGAAGATGAATACTAATTTCCAGGAGGCAGAAGAATTGATAATCGGTTTGATGGAAGGACTTGAAAAGGTGAATGTTGCATATGCAGATGTAGTTGTTTGCCCGCCGTTCCCATTTTTAGAGCTTGCCACAGATTTATTGATTGAAACTGAGATTTTTGCCGGAGCCCAGAATGTCAGTGATCATAAAAACGGGGCTTTTACAGGTGAAGTTTCCGCTGAGATGCTACAGTCGATGGATGTTGATTTTTGTATAGTAGGGCATTCGGAAAGGCGTAAGTATTTTAACGAGGCCGGTGATATGCTTGCCGGGAAATTGCAACGACTTATTGAAAATAACATAACCCCGATCTTTTGTTGTGGTGAGCTCCTTCCGGAAAGAGAAGCTAACAAACATTTCGGTGTGGTTGAAGAACAATTGAAAGAGGCCTTATTTCAGCTGGGTGAAGATGAAATTATAAAAACTGTCATTGCATATGAGCCGGTATGGGCAATTGGTACCGGCCTGAATGCAACACCGGAACAGGCGCAGGGGATGCATGAGTTTATCCGGGATCTTCTGAAGATGAAGTTTGGTGAAGATATTTCAGATCAAGCCACCATACTTTATGGGGGCAGTTGTAATTCAAAGAATGCAAAAGCCCTGTTCTCAAATCCGGATGTGGATGGGGGTTTAATTGGTGGTGCGTCATTAAAGGCTGATGAGTTTATTAAGGTAATTTTGAGTATGCCGGCATAAAGCCAGCCTTTTCTTCATGATTAAACAATTCTTAATATCCAATAGTTAAAAGATGCCTTTCTTTGCATTTTAATTGCATGCATTAAACAAATATTAATGGAGTATATTCAGCTTACCGTCATTACAGCAGATAAGGAATTGCAGGAGATCCTGCTTGCCTTATTGGCTGAACTTGGCTTTGAAAGTTTTTATGAAAAAGATGATGAGCTTTTAGCTTATGTTCAAAGGGAGGGGTATAATGAGCAGCGTTTAAGGGAATTCTTTAATTCAGATATGTTCGGGGCAATAGCTTATAAAACAGATATCATCAGCGAAACAAACTGGAATAAATTGTGGGAGGGGAATTTCGAACCTGTGGTTATCGGCGAGCAATGTCTGATCAGGGCTCCCTTTCATGAAGTCACTGAAAAGTATCCTTATGAGTTGATTATTGAACCACAGATGTCATTTGGTACAGCTCATCATGAAACAACAGCCCAGATGATAGAGATGATGTTAGGGATTGATTTTGAGGGATGTTCAGTGCTGGATATGGGATGTGGAACCGGTATACTGGCCATACTGGCCTCCTGTTTGGGGGCTGCAAAGGTGGTGGCCATCGACAACAATAAATGGGCTTATAATAATGCAATTCACAATATCAAACTTAATGCTATAGATAATATCGATGTATATGAGGGAGATGTCTCGAACATTCCGAACAATAACTTTGACATCATTCTGGCTAACATCAACAGAAATGTGTTAATTGAAGATATTCCTGTTTATATTAAACACATGAAAAAAGCATCGGAACTGGTGATGAGTGGTTTTTTTGGAAACAATCTTAAGGAGATTGAGAAATTAACAGATCGGGCCGGGCTTAAAAGGCAGGAATTATTAACGCGGAATAGCTGGGTATCCGTCAGGTTAAGCAGATAATAAATGAAAGTTTTTTCTGTTTAAATTAAATCCGAAAAGAATTAATGATCAGGTATATCAGATACATATTTATTATTTTACTTATTAACTGCACTGCTGCGAGCTTTTCACAGGCATTAAAGCAGTTCTCAAACACCCGCGAAGCATACCTGCAGGAGATCACGCAATTGCTAACTTCAGTAAATAGTAAAGCTAATAAGGAAAAGGCTGAAGATGTATTAAGTTTGTTTACCCCAAAATTTCTTTCTGAAAGATTCAGTAAGGAAATTAAAGATGAGATCGTTTTTATCTCAAACCTTATGCTTCAGGAGCGGATGAAGGCATTTCCACAGTTTTACAGTTTTATATATTCATTGAATGATATCGCATATTCAATGCAAAACGACAGGAGCGTGATCGCCTGGCTTCATAGTCTTGAACCACTGGTTAAGGAAAGGACAACCAAATCGTTTGACAAATATCTTGCTTTTACTTCGAAACTCGTAACGGGCAATATCCTTTACAATACCAGAACGATGGCCTGGAGGTTTGAAAAGGAAAAATATCATTTTGAGTATGATACGGTCCCCATCCTGGTTTTTGAAAAACTTGACCTTGTCTGCTCAACAAGGAAAGACAGCACCATCATTGAAGATGCCAGGGGTATTTATTTTGTGAACGATAATATCTGGAAAGGTTTTGGGGGCAGGGTAAACTGGCAAAGGGTCGGTCTTGATAAAGATAAGGTTTATGCTGATATTCTCTGTGATTATCAGATAAACCTCAGGGATAATAATTTCCATATTGATTCTGTCAGGTTCAGAAATACTAAATACCTGGATGACCCGATCTTGGGAAGCCTGGAAGACAAGGTAATGTCGAGTCCGCCGGGATCACGCACTTCCTATCCGCGTTTTGAATCTTTCTATAAAGGCTTTCTTTTCAGGAACGTTTTTGAGGGGATAAATTATGAGGGCGGTATTACCATGGAAGGTTCCCGATTGATTGGTTCCGGAAATGAATACAAACATGCTGTACTTGAATTCTTAAAAGATGGTGTACTGCAGGCCAGGGTTAAATCGGCTTCCTTCGTATTCCAGGAAGATAAGATCAATTCTGTTCGTGCTGCCATTTCAGTTTATCATGAAGAAGATTCAATACACCATCCTGGTTTAAATCTGAAATATACAGATCAGGATGAAACATTAATACTATACAGGTCGAACAAGGGAATTTCACAAAGCCCGTTTTACGATTCATATCATAAAATAGATATCTATTGCGAGGTAATGAAACTGGACCTGAACACAGGCAATATCTTTTTTGAGATGATTAAGGGATTGAGCAGTGAAAATACAGCCTATTTTGAATCAGATAATTTTTATTCTGATTATGAATATTACAGGTTGCAGGGAATAGATCCGATAAATCCGCTTAACCTGGTTGAAAATTACACAAAAAGATATAAAACAACCGAGATTTACCTGAGCTCTTTTGCACAGTATATCAATAAATCAGAAACTCAGGCAAGCTCTTTACTTTTCAACCTCTCAGCCAAGGGATTCCTGGTTTACAACACAGAAGAAAAAAAGGCAACAGTTAAAAGCCGATTGTTTGATTACCTGGATGCCATGGAAGGGAAAAAGGATTATGATGTTATTAAGATCGTTTCAACTACCAATCTTGAAAGTAATGCGCAACTGTCCATGCAGAGTTTCGACCTTCAAATCAATGGTGTATCCCGTATTGCCCTGAGCGATTCGCAGAATGTGATCATTTATCCCTCCGATGAACAGATCCTTATGAAAGAAAACCGCGACTTTATTTTTTCCGGAACAGTCATCGCTGGTTTGTTTGATTTTTACGCGAAGGATTGTTCATTTGAGTATGATTCATTCAGGATTAATTTACCGGTTGTTGATTCGCTCAGCTTTTTTGTTCAAAAGATACCTGAAGATGAAAATGAACAAGTATCTTTCATCAGGGTAAAGAATGTTATAGCTGAACTAACAGGCGATATCTATATAGATTTACCTTACAATAAATCTGGCCTTGCTCCCCATAAGGATTATCCGATTTTTAACAGCCTTCAGGATTCATATGTGTTTTATGATAAACATTCCGTTAAAGGGGGTGTTTATACAAAAGACAGGTTCTATTATCACGTCGATCCATTTACCATCAAGGGCCTGGATAATTTTTCAACTGAGGATATGAAATTCTCAGGTTATCTGGCATCAGGGGGTATCTTCCCCAACATAGATGAACAACTGATTGTAATGCCAGCGTATGACCTTGGCTTTGTACATAATTTACCAGATAAGGGGTATCCTATTTACGACAGTATTGGACAATTTTACACTAAACTTACCCTGAATAATGAGGGCTTGAAAGGGGAAGGATGGCTATCCTACCTTACATCAATTTCAGAATCGAATGAATATAATTTTTATCTCGATAGTCTTCGTGCAACTGCAACAGTATTTGATGTTCTCTCAACACAGGATGGTGTGGAATTCCCAACAGTACATGGTGAAGTTGTGGATCAGTTCTGGTTAACAGATACCAATGTAATGTTTGTTACCACAATTGATAATCCTTTTGAGGTTTTTGAGAATTACTCATCATTTACCGGACAATTGGTATTATCCCCTGATGGCATGGATGGGAGTGGTAAATTCAATTTTTCGAGAGCGGAAGTCATCTCTGATCTGTTCAATTTTAAATATAATTCATTAACAGCAGATACTTCTGATTTCAGGTTGCTGACAATCAATACTGATGAATTAGCTATTTCGACCAATGATTACAAAAGTTTTATTGATTTTGATACACGACAGGGAAGATTCACAGCTCTTGGCAGAAGATCCGTTGTAGAGTTTCCTTTCAATAAATACATATCCTCTATGGATGAGATGCTCTGGGATATGGATAAGCAGCAGATCACCCTGATTAATAACATTTCTTCAGTCCTTCCTTATATTGATGAGCTCAATCTTTATGATTTGATCGATTTTGATTTTACCGGTTCAGAATTTATCTCCACAAAACAGGATCAGGATTCCCTGGCATTTTTCTGCCAGAAGGCTACTTATGATATGATACATTATAAAATTTTCGCGGAAGATGTGAAAATTATCAGGGTGGCCGATGCTGCAGTATTTCCGGGTGACGGGAAAATAACAATACTTGAAGATGCCGTTATGGAACCTCTTGAGGGTGCCTATATTATTGCAGATACAAGTAAGAAATATCATACTTTCTATGATGCCTCAGTAAACATTCATTCACGGAATAAATTTATTGCCAGGGGCAGCTATGATTATATTGATATGAATGATATGACCCAGCAGATTGAGATGAATGAAATTATGGTTGATGCACTGGGTACTACAAGTGCAGAAGGACGGATTCCTGAAAGTACGGTTTTCTTTCTGAATCCCCATTTTCTATATTCAGGAAAAGTAAAAGTTGTTCCAGGCAGAAAAGATCTTGAGTGGGAGGGAGGTTTCAGCCTTAACCAGGATTGCTTTTATGCGGAGGCTTCCTGGACCAGGTTCGATACGGTGTTAAATCCCATGGATATTATCATTCCAGTGAAACAACCACTGTATAGCATGGATAACAGCAGGTCAGAGATTGGGATTATACATTCATCATTAACAAATAAATTTTACCCTGCATTGTTTACACCCAAAGATAACCCTCTTGACAGGACATTAATTTCAAGCTCGGGAATCTTGTTTTATGATCAACAAAAAAGTATGTTTCGGATAGGAAGCTATGAGAGACTGGTTGGCAGAGACCTTAAGGGTAACTTACTGGAACTAGGAACTGACCAGTGCATATTCAGGGGTGTGGGCAGACTTGATCCCGGTGTTGATTTAAATCCTGTTTCAATGACTTTAATAGGCCAGGTTGATCATTATATTATTCCTGATTCAACCATCCTCAATACTTCCCTGGTTCTTGATTTCTATTTTGAGGAGAAACTTCTTGAAATGATGGTTGACAGTATGAAACTGGCAAACCTTCCCGGGGTGAATCTCCTGGATGAAAAATATAAATTGTTGCTGATAAACTTAATTGGGGAAAAGGATGCCTATGAGTTGATCAATGACCTCAGCCTGTACGGTAATATTCGCAGATTACCCGAGGAAATGATACATGCCATGGTATTTACCGATCTGAAACTTAAATGGAATCCGGAATCTTCATCCTATGTTTCATCAGGAAAAATTGGGATTGGCAATATTCTCAATAAACAGGTAAACAAATATGTTGAAGGATATATAGAGATTGAACAAAGAAGAAGTGCCAATGCCATTCATATCTACCTTGAATTATCACCTGGAAAATGGTATTTCTTCAGTTATAGAAACAGGGTAATGCAGGCATATTCTTCCGACCAGAATTTTAATAATGATCTTACAGATATAGCAATCGGGAACAGAACCATTAATTTACCCGGGGAAGATACTTCATATGAATATGTTATTTCTACAAGACGAAAACAAGTTGACTTTGTTAGAAAAATGGAAGAAATGCATTCACGAAAATAAAATGTTATGATCTATTTTTCACTTTGTTGTGGTTTAATCATTGCCTATTTACTTGGCTCCATACCCACCTCGGTATGGGTAAGTAAAGGAATATACGGTATTGATATAAGGACAAAAGGGAGTGGCAACGCCGGGGCCACCAATACCATCAGGGTACTCGGATGGAAAGCAGGTATCCCGGTCTTATTGTTTGATGTTTTTAAAGGCTGGCTGGCTGTTTCAATAGCTGTTTTATTTAACCAGGATTATCTGACAGGCGACCATTATCTGATCTATAAAGTCAGCCTTGCCATTTCAGCTGTGCTGGGTCATATTTTCCCTGTTTATATCGGATTTAAAGGTGGAAGGGGAGTGGCTACATTACTTGGAATTGGTATCGCTCTTTATCCTGTCGCAGTCTGGTTAACCCTGTCGGTATTTATTATCGTGTTGTTGATAACCCGTATCGTTTCAATTGCTTCTGTTTTGTCTGCAATGAGCCTTCCATTTATTGTGATCTTCCTCCTTAACGATCAGCATACATATCTGGTATATCTTTCAATAGCCATTGGAGTATTCATCCCGCTTACACACTGGAGTAATATTAAAAGATTGATTAACGGACAGGAAAAGCCTTTTAAATTTGGCAAAGATAAAGATGGATGATATGTTTAAAATTTTGTTGAAAAACAATCCTCTTATGTGTCAGTGATTCTTAATTTTATAATATATTTACCACACAAAGCGGTTTAATGTAAATCCATATAAATCTGAAAAAAAATGAAATTTATTGTTTCAAGTTCGGTTCTGCTAAAGAACCTGCAGGCATTGGCAGGTGTGTTAAGTACAAGTAATGCGCTTCCAATATTAGATGATTTCTTGTTTGAGTTAACTGATGAAAGACTTAATATTACGGCATCAGACCTGGAATCCACAATGACTGTTTCTTTAGAACCGACCAAAGCTGAAGAACCGGGAGTTGTAGCCATTCCTGCCAAAATTCTCATCGAAACACTGAAAACCTTTGCAGATATACCTGTAACATTTTCAATCAATCCTGAATCCCTTGCAGTTGAGATTTCTGCCGGAGAGGGAAAATATAAACTCTCAGGCCATCAGAGTGATGAATTCCCCCAAACGCCAACCATTGAGGATGCTGTCAAACTTGAAATCACTGCTTCACTACTTGTTAATGCTTTTAACAAAACCATTTTTGCTACCGGCAACGATGAGCTAAGGCCGGTGATGTCAGGTGTTTTTTGCGAGTTTACACCCGATGACCTGACCTTTGTTGCAACCGATGCACATAAATTGGTAAGATATAAAAGAACCGATGCCCGGGCTGAAAATTCAGCATCTTTCATCCTGCCAAAGAAACCTTTGAGCCAGTTAAGGGTTATTTTGCCAGAAGATGAAAGCCTGGTTAAGCTGGAATATAACCAGACAAATGCTTTTTTCTCCTTTGGTAATGTTAACCTTATATGCCGTCTTATCGAAGGAAAGTATCCTAATTATGAAGCTGTAATTCCAACTAATAATCCCAATACCCTTACCATCGACAGACATCTGTTGCTTAATACCATAAAAAGGGTATCAATTTTTGCAAACCAGTCAACCCACCAGATCAGGTTTAAAATTTCCGGAAAAGAACTGGTGCTTTCGGCAGAAGATATTGATATCGCCAATGAAGCTAAAGAGAGACTCACATGTAATTTTGAAGGCGAGGATATTGAAATTGGATTCAATTCAAGGTTTATCCTGGATATGCTGACCAACCTGGACTCTGAAGAGATCAAGATCGAAATGTCGGCTCCTAACCGGGCAGGCATCATATTACCTGTTGAAGACGGAAATGAGAATGAAGATATCCTGATGCTGGTTATGCCGGTGATGCTGAATCAATAAACAAATCTAAATCATATAAAAAAGCAGGTTGATTTTGATCAACCTGCTTTTTGTTTTCCTTTAGTTATCAAAAAGTTAAAATTATTGTAAAATTATTTCCTGATAAAACTTATTTGCAATTTTGTAGTTTGTTTCAAAATGAGAAAAATTGCTATCTTCGGTGGAACAGGTTTTATTGGCAGGGCATTATATGAGAAGCTTGCTGCTGATTATGAGTTGTATATTATTACAAGGAACACTGAGAAAGCGGAAGAGATATTTGGCCATGAGGCCAGGATTATAGAATGGAATAAGCAGAATTTGTTATCCCTCTCAGATAAGTTTAATGGTTTTTTTGCATTTATCAATTTAATAGGTGAGAATATCGGAACCAGGTTGTGGACGGTAAAGCAAAAAGAAAGATTGCTTCAAAGCAGGTTGAACACTGCCAGATCCATTGTTAAGCTTGTCAATTCATTGGAATCAAAACCTGAAGTTTTGATACAGGCTTCAGCTATTGGATATTATGGAAACAGTTACAGCGAACTTTTTACAGAAGCTTCAGCCAATGGTTTCGGGTTTATGGCTACATTAACCGGTAAGTGGGAGTCTGAACTGGAAGAGATTGAGCAAGGTAACAGAGTGGTTGTAATCAGGTCAGGGATCGTCCTGGGAAATAATGGTGGCTTTATGAAGACCTTTATGATTCCATTCCGGTTGTTTCTCGGAGGATACTTTGGTAATGGAAAACAATGGATGTCATGGATACATATTGAAGATGAAGTGCTTGCAATTAAGCACCTTATTGAAAATGCAAAAACTGAAGGGGTATATAATCTTACCAGCCCTGAACCTGTCGTGTTTAAGGAATTCTCAAAAGCTCTTGGGAAGTCAATAAGGAGACCATCATGGACAAAAGTACCGGCTTTTCTTCTCAGAGTGGTTTTTGGTGAAATGGCGGATGAAGTATTACTTGCCAGCCAGAAAGTGATTCCTGAAAATCTTGTGAGAAGCGGATATGAATTCAGATATAATCGTTTGGTGGAGGCCTTGAATAATATTAATACCATTTGATGAAGAATGCCATTAAATTAATAATAATACTTTTTTTCTTTCCTGTTGTAGCATTAAGCCAGCAGGGAAAAATCGTTGGCCGGATTTATGATGCCAGCACCAATGAACCGATACCATTTGCTAATATTGTGATCTGGGAAACGAACGTAGGCTCAACTTCAGATTTTGACGGCCGCTTTATTTTTACAGGCCTCGAACCCGGTTATATCAGGCTGGCAGCAACATCTGTAGGATATGAGGATTATGTTTCAGAGGATATACTTGTAACAAATGCAAAAACTGTTACCATTGAATTACCGATATACGAGAAGAGTGTGCAACTTGAAACAGTTGAAATCAAGGCCTCTCCATTCAGAAGAATGGAAGAAAGCCCTGTTTCGATGCGAACCCTGGATATTTCCGAGGTGGAAAAAAGCCCGGGAGCAAACCGGGATATCTCAAAGGTTTTACAGAGCTTACCAGGTGTTGCATCCACTGTAGCCTACAGAAATGATCTAATAGTGAGGGGAGGGGGTCCGGCTGAAAATAGTTTTTATCTGGATGGAATTGAGATTCCGACCATCAATCATTTTGCCACCCAGGGTGCTTCAGGTGGCCCGAATGGAATCATCAATGTTGATTTTGTGCGGGAGGTTGATTTTTATTCGGGCGCCTTTCCGGCAAATGCAGGAAACGCACTCAGTTCTGTTGTTGGTTTTAAGCTGAAAGAACCAAATTCTGAGGAATGGAATTTTAGACTGGCTGTTGGGGCATCGGACCTGGCAGCCACAGCTAACGGGCCAATATCAGTTAAATCCGGACTGATCTTTTCTTACAGACGATCCTACCTGCAATTTCTGTTCGATGCCCTCGGCCTTCCTTTCCTGCCAACATATGATGATTTGCAGTTTAAATTCACACATAAATTCGATTCCAAAAATCAACTGACCCTCATCGGCCTGGGGGCCATTGACCAGTTCAGGTTGAATACAGGTATTAAAGCTCCGGATGAAGGACAGCGTTACATACTTGGTTACCTTCCTGTAAACGAACAATGGAGCTATACCATAGGCGCTATTTATAAGCATTTTCGTAAAAATGGTTTCAACACCCTGGTTTTAAGCCGAAGCTATCTCAACAATCGTTCTTATAAATATCTGGACAATATTGAAGTTGATTCCTTGCTGACATATGATTATAAGTCAACAGAAGGTGAGAATAAAATCAGGTTTGAAAGCCTGACGCGGTTCAACGGATTTAAAGTAACATATGGAACCGGACTTGAATATGCAAAATATACCAACAAGACCAATCAGCAGAGTTTTATTAGAGATAGTTTGCAGCTAATAAACTATAAATCAGAGTTGAGTGTCTTTAACTACAATATATTCGGACAGTTAAGCAAGCCTGTATTTAAAACCCGGCTGGTGTTATCTTTTGGTTTACGTTTCGACGGCAGCAGCTATTCAAATGAGATGTCCAATCCCTTGAAGCAGTTTTCTCCAAGATTCTCGGCCTCCTATGCATTAAGTGATAAAGTGTTCTTAAATTTCAATACCGGCCGATACTATCAACGCCCACCCTATACCACTATGGGTTTTCGGAATAATGACGGGGAGCTTGTAAATAAAACCAATGGATTGAATTACATATCGGTGGATCATATAGTAGCAGGTATTGAATATCTACCCGATGAAAAATCAAAAGTTACCATCGAAGGTTTTTATAAATACTACAGGGATTATCCCTTTTCAATAGACGATTCAGTGGCTCTTGCCAGCAAAGGTGCAGATTTTGGATCCTTTGGGGATGAAGAGGTAATTTCCTACTCGAAAGGGAGAACTTATGGTTTTGAGGTTCTTGCCAGGGATAAGAGTCTGAAGGGATTCAATTTTATACTATCATATACCTTCGTAAGAAGTGAATTTACTGATTATGATAACAGGTATATACCCTCAAGCTGGGATAACAGGCATATTCTTAATTTAGTTGTTTTAAAAGGGTTTAAAAGAAATTGGGATATCGGTTTTAAATGGCGTTTTGTTGCAGGATCCCCTTTTACACCTTATGATATCTTAACATCTTCAAAACGACCGGCATGGGATTCAAGAGGAAGAGCCTACCTGGATTATAGTAGGTTTAATTCGTCGAGGTTAGGGAGTTTTCATCAATTGGATATCCGGGTGGATAAGCAATATTTCTTTAAAAAATGGTCACTGATTCTTTACCTTGACATTCAGAATATTTATAATTTTAAGACGGATGACCAGGATTACCTGACAAATCTGGATGAAAATGGGAATCCTGTTATTTTAAATCCTGGCGATCCTTATTATGAGCAATTGTACGATCTAAGATATATAAAAGCTGAGTCAGGTACTATTCTTCCAAGCATTGGAATAATCGTTGAGTTTTAATACAAATGAAAATTATTGACAATGTATAAATCGATTCTATTGATAAACGTGCTGCTGACAATATGGAGTCATTCAGCTTTTTCTCATTCCGATACCCTTTATACGAATGCTGAAAAAGAAGGAATATCGATTATCATTGAGTTCACAAAAGGAGAAGCTCATAATCATCCACTTATGGCTGTATGGATAGAAGATATAGGGGGTAATTTCATTGAAACCCTCTATGTTGCCAGATCGATAGGAACAGGCTTATTCCGTCATGGTGACAATTCGGAGGGTAGTTGGAAGCCGGGAATAATAAGACGGCCGGCAGCTTTACCATACTGGTCTCACAAAAGGGGAATTCAGGCCGAAGATGGTTTATATCTTCCAACACCTGATCATCCTGTGCCTGATGCTATCACATGCGCGACACCTGCCGGTGATTTTATTTTGTCTTCAAATATTAATGATTCACTCTCAAACCAATTCAGGATTCTGCTTGAAATTAACCAGCCATGGGATTGGAATGAATACTGGACTAACAATAAATATCCAGGGGATGATGATTATATGACCTCCAGCCAGCCAGCAATAATCTATGAGGCTGTTGTTGATATGGATGATAAGCAGGATGAATATCAGATGACGCTTATTGGGCACGGGCATTATTCAGGTAAGAATGGTAATCTTTATACCGATTTATCGACATTAACCACTGTCAGGAATATTGCTGCCATGATAATGGTAAGGATCAGATAATAAACAAAGGGCCGCTAACTTAATACATCTTTAGCAACCCTGTTATTATATTATAGTTTACTATTCAGAATCTCAATTCAAATTAATTACTTGCCGGGACACTCATCTACCACATTCTGTTTAATGTTCTTAGCTCCATAGGATTTGTCAAATGCATCTGAGAATTGTTTGGCCAGTTTTTTGGCTGCTTCATCAAATGCCTCCTTATCTTCCCAGGTATTTTTGGCGAATAGCATTTCAGATGGAACATCCGGGCAGGATACAGGTACATTGAGATGGAACAACGCATCATATTTATATTCAACATCGTTAAGTGCACCTGAAAGTGTTGCATCCACCATTTTCCGGGTCAGGGTAATATCTATTCTCTTACCTACTCCATATGCACCACCGCTCCATCCTGTATTAATCAGATAGACACTGGTATTATACTTTTCCATTCTTTCACCCAGCATGGAGGCATAAATATCAGGATTAAGTGGCATGAACGGTTGCCCGAAGAATCTTGAGAAAGTAGCAACAGGGGCAGTGATCCCTGTTTCTGTACCTGCAAGTTTACTTGTATATCCCATCAGGAACCAGAGCATGGCCTGATCCGCATTTAGTTTTGAAACAGGTGGAAGAACACCATATGCATCTGCAGTAAGAAACAGGATTGTTTTAGGATGGCCTGATATAGAGGACTCTTTTATGTTTCTTAAATATTTTAATGGATAAGAAGCCCTTGAATTGGGTGTAAACCTATCATCAAAATAATCAAAAGTACGCCATGGATAAACCATTGCATTTTCAACGATGGCTCCATGGTTAAGATAGTCATCTTTATGCATTACAGCATCATAGATGTCTTTCTCTTTAACAGGATGAATATCGATCATTTTAGCATAACAACCATTCTCGAAATTTGCAATTCCCTCATCGTTCCAGCCATGTTCATCATCCCCTAACAATGCCCTGCTTGGATCTGCTGAAAGTGAAGTCTTTCCTGTACCGGAAAGTCCGAGTAAAAGTGCGCAGTCCCCATTGCTGCCTTCATTGGCGCTGCAGTGCAGTGGTAACACCTCTTCAAATGGTAAAAGGTAATTCATTACTGTAAAAAGCATTTTCTTAACACTTCCTCCATAAGCTGAGCCAACAACAACACCGATCTTTCTATCCATATCCATCGCAACAATCATATCTGATGTATTGCCATCAGGCAGCTTTCTTAATTTTCCTTCATATTTAGATGCATCCAGTTTATTGTAGGGAAGATGCAATAATTCAAAACCATCTTCAAAATAGCAGCTTTTATTAATATCCTGTGGGACGGGCCTGAACATATTATCAGTGAATAAGGCAGCAAGTGCATGTGAGGTTACCAATTTTACCGGAAGCGCATAATTGGCTTTAGCCCCGACTACTTTGTCGGTAACATATATTTTATCATGTTCATTCAGAAATTCCAGCGCTTCTTCAAAAGCCATATTGAAAGTCTCTTCATCGATAGGGATATTATTAGGGGATGACCAGTCAATATTGGCTTCACTTGAGGGTCTTTTAACAATCACTGTATCTTTAGGACTTCTGCCTGATGACTCTTTGGGGGTCCATGTGGCAAGGGCGCCGCTTTCAGAGATAATTGCTTCTTTATTCTCAACAGCATGCCAGATCATATCTGATCTGGGAATATTGGAATAGACATTCTTGTGGGCTTTAACAGCCTCGGTTAATTTGGTTTTTAGATCCATTTGATAAGATTTGATTTAGGTGTTTAAATGTGTTAAATAATTAACACATCAAATTTAAGAAATATCTATTTTACTTCATGATATAATTTCTTTTTTTTAATAAAACCTTATTAATTTAGATACGATCTTCGATATGATCACCAAATCTTGTCTAAATATCACAAGCAAAACAAATATTTCATTCCAACGACTGAATCCGCCTGGATAACTCTTTGTATAATTTCAGTATCTCCAGGTTTTGTTTTTTAAGTGCATCATTTTGTTCGGAGAGCTCTTTGATACCATTAATCAATACAGGAATCAGTTTAGCGTAATCCATTGACCAGAGTTCCTGATCACCATTTTCTGGTCTGGTTACTGCTTCCGGGATGATCTGATATACTTCCTGTGCAATAAGGCCAATTGTTGTTATGCCGGTTGAATAATCCGTATCCATGATGTTTTCTTCTGATTGTTGTGAATGATGAATATAGGTTCGTGGTTGTAAAAGCAGTGTTTCTTTCAAGCCATAATCCAGATGCCTGATATCACTTTTAATACGCTCATCGGAATAGGTATTCCAGGCATATGCTATAGCGATGCCATTTGTGGTATGATCGGGAAGTTGCAACGTATAGGTTGGTGTAGAATGCTGAATTCCCAGTTGCCCGTTTCTGAAGACCATATTTCCATCTTCATAAAAGAAAATGTTGTCATTATTATTATTATATCCAATGGCTCCCATAAAAGAACCATTCTGTTCAAATTGTACCTCACTGTTGGATGTGCTACTGGCATCCAGCTTCAGTAATGGCCTGCCATTGTTTGATTCCAGTTTGGCATTGCAATCACCTGCGTTGTTCAAAATATGCAGATCCCCGGCCGGGGAGTTTGTGCCAATACCAACCCTGTCGTTTGAGAGGTTACCATAGATAAGACCTCCAATGTACATCTGGTTATTGCCGGCAGCTAATGGAACATTAAGGTCGTAACCTATAATAATATTATCAGTCCCCGTTGTAAGATTATCACCTGATGCGAATCCAATCAGGATATTATTATTTGCACCGGTTTCCATTGATGAGCCTGCATTTTTTCCAATAATGACATTATTGCTGAATTCACAGCCACTTGTTCCGTAAGCAGCATTTGAACCAATAAATGTGTTGTTATCACCACCTATGAGATTCACCCCGGCTCGTTGACCTATTGATGTATTATGATTGCCGGTAGCATTATGAAGGGAAAAAGTACCGGCAGCGGTGTTATTATCCCCTGTATCATTGTCTTTTAACGATGCTGTACCAAGAGCTGTATTATCATGCCCTGTTGTTAGACTGTTTAAAGTATTATAACCAACAGCTGTATTATAACTGCATTCAATAGTTGCAAAGTCTTTGGCCATGGTAAAGTTCCCTGATAATTCTCCGAGAAAGGTATTCTGACCTGCAGTTCCCGTTGCTTTATAATTATGGAGAAACCTGTTACTCCCTTTATAGATCACACCTGTTGTTGCAGAAGTGGTTAAGGGTAGCTCAACAGATTCTGTTAGTTCCAGCTGCTGGGTCGCAACACTTATTCCCAGACCGAGTTTGTTAGTACCCGTTGCAGGATAAATGGTTTGGTGGCTGCCATTGTAATTCCATAAGGTAGAGCCTGAACCGCTGATCTCTGTCCAGTCAGGGCTCAAAATAGTACCCTTGTTAATATACAAACCTTCGGTAGCATCAGTCTGATATACCAATAATCCTTTCGCCGGGTTACCGATATTATTCCTCTGGCTTTCGGTCATCCGTGATAGTAGAAAACCCAGGCTGTCACTTTCGAGTTCCAGGATGGCGCTTACATCCGGAGAGGTGTTTCCAAGCGATATTTGCATTCTCTCAAGGTTACCGTAGATCAATCCCCCGATATACATTTGTTTGTCTTCATCCGGTACAGGTGCATTCAGATCATATCCAATAATCAGGTTCTCAGCACCCGAAGTGATGTTGTCACCTGCCCGGCAGCCTATGAGTATGTTGTTGTCAGCATTTATCCCCAGTTGATACCCTGCTTTATATCCAAACACTGTATTGCGATTGAAGGCGATAGTACCTGAAGAACTTCCTGTGGCAGCTTCATGACCAACAGCAGTATTATAATTACCTGAAGTATTATAGTACATCGCATCAAAACCAACGGCAGTATTATAACTGCCTGTGTTTTCGCACAATGATCCATAGCCCACAGCAGTGTTATTGTAGCCACCAATATTTTTCCATAAAGCAAAACCGCCTGCAGCAACATTATAATTCCCTGTTTCATTATCATAAAGGGATGCATATCCAATGGCAGTATTATAATATCCGCTTGTGTTGTCAGTTAATGCGAGATAACCGGTTGCTGTATTTGCATATCCATCGGTCAGACTCTGCAGGCTTGAAGCACCTATTCCTGTATTAAAACTGCAATATCCGGTAGTTCCGGTACTGTGTGACATGTAAAAATTGCCAGCCATTCTACCGATAAAAGTATTTCTTCCGGTAGAGTTTTCAGCCTTATAATTATGAATGAATGGCATATCATTTTTATATATTACACCCATTGTATCTAAATGAGTTGTAGCGGGTAATTCGATAGACCCGGTAAGATGAAGCTGCCTGTCGGCATCATTTGTTCCCAACCCCAGTTTATAAGTATTGTTTGAAACAAATATGGTTGAACCTCCGCTGTTAAATTCCCATAATTCTGTTAAAACCGGATCTATACAATGCCAGTCGGGATCCCCAGGCGTTCCTGTATTGACATAGAATCCTGTACTATCATTGGTTTGATATACTATTAATGCAGTTGCAGGATTGATTATACTGAGCCGTTCCGTTTTAGTCATTCTCGGGATCAATAGCCCCCCTGTTGTAGAGCTGATATCCAGCATGGCAGATGCATCAGGATTACTTCCTGTGTTGTTAATTGCTACCTGGGCACTAACAGAAATATAAAGGAAGTAAAAAAGTATAAAAATTGGAATTGCCTTTTTCATAATTAGTCTTGTTGGTTTATTAATAAACAATTGATGAAACTTTCGATAACAAATTACTACCCTGAACACGAACATGCAATACATAATTCGTGGTTGGTTGGTTTGGATTAGTACCTGCGATCATGATTGAACAATGAACAGGTATTTTTACCGGAATTAATAAAAATAAGTAATACAGGACCACATTTAGAAGCCGAAGAATTTAAGGAGTATTGCCCCGGAGTTTATCAAAAGCTAGCGTTTCAACAATTTAACCAATTCTTCTTTTTTTGTACGGGCAACATTTAATCGTTTACCATCACTCATCTCAACCTGTCCTCCAGCCCCCTTGATATATTTTGTGATCTCATTTAGGTTTACCAGGCAGGAATTATGGATCCTGAAAAATCGATTGATATCAACACGTTCCTCAATATATTTTATCGTTTTTGAAATAAGCATGGGAGGTCTTGCCTGAATATGGATCTGTGAATAATTCCCTTCTCCGAGAACATAAAGAATTTGTTCGGTTTTTATTATTTCTAGTCCTTCCATGGTGGGTATTGCAATATTGGGAAAGGCTTGGTTTTCAGCCAGCAAATTTTCCAGTAGTATATTTAATTGTTGCTTATTATTGGATGGGGAGGGATGCTGTGATTTCAAAAACAATTTTTCTTTAACAAGGCTCACGGCATTTACAAGTTCCTTTCGGTCTATTGGTTTTAACAGATAATCGATGGCGCTGACCTTAAAAGCTTTAATCGCATAATTATCATGTGCAGTGGTAAAAATAATTTCGAAGTTTATTTCATTAAGCTGGTTAAGCATATCAAATCCGTTCATTCTGGGCATGGCAATGTCAAGAAATATAAGGTCAGGATTATACTTTTGGATTGCAGTCAGACCACACTGGCCATCCTTACAGGTGTTAACAACCTCTACATCCTGGCAGTATTTCTCAATCAGCGTCTGCAAAGCCTCTATACAATGTTTTTCGTCATCAATGATTAGTGCTTTCATGATTAATCCCCTCTCTGGTAAGCAATGGAATCTTAACAATTACACATGTGCCGGTAGCTTTATTATTCTTGTCATAAAGATCAATAATTGTTGTCAGTGCCTGTAAATTATGCAGGCGGTTAAGAATATTAATTCTGTTTTTCGTTATACTTATTCCCATCGATTTTTTTTCTGAACTATATTTACTCCTGTATTCTTTTGATTTTTCCCTTCCTATCCCATTATCAATTACTTCGAATATCAGTGTATCACCTTCCCTTCTGAGAATTAGTTTGATTGTTCCCTTGCCTTCCTTGTGCATCAGGCCATGCCAAATCGCATTTTCCACATAAGGCTGGACAATCAGCGGAGGAACCATTACCAGGTCAGTATCTAAAATGTCATCAATGGTAATTTCATAATCGAACCTGTAAGCAAATCTGAGTTGTTCAAGTTCAACATAGAGGGTAAGTGCTTTAATCTCATCGGATAGTGTAACATATTTATTCTTTGAATTGTTGAGAACCTGCCGGATAAGGCGTGAGAATTTTACCAGAAAATCAGAAGCCTGTTCAGTTTCATTCTTCAGAATAAAGTTATTGATTGAATTCAATGAGTTAAAAATGAAGTGCGGATTCATCTGTGCCCTGAGCGCCTCCATTTCAAGTTCAGCCATTTTTTTCTGATACGTAGATTTTATCCGTTCTTTCTTTTTTATTTGTCTGGTTCTAAGCATAAAACTCCCGCTGAATAGAAGTATTATGATCAGGATACTTAAGCTGATAAACCACCAGGTTTGCCAGAAATTTGGTTTTATCGAAAGATGAACATCTATATGCTGGTTAAACCAGACTCCACGGTAAGATGCACTTACCTGGAACTCATAATTTCCTGGTGGGAGGTTGGTATATCTGGCAGTTGTTTCCTGACCAACAAGGTTCCATTCTATATCATAGCCTTTAAGCATATATTTGTATTTGACCTGATCGGGATCACCAAAACAAATCGCTTTGTAATAAAAGACGATATCATTCTGGTAAGGTTTTAATACCAGGGCTTTAATATGGTCCGACAGGTAAGATTGTTCAAGTAATTCACTATTGATCTCAATGTATTCCAGAATGAGGTTCGTAATTTCCTGTTCAGTTTGTATATCTTTAATGTTTATAGTTTCAAACGCTTTACCGGCATCCAGGTAAATATTCCCGGAATCATCAATATAAATGATATTGCTCCAGTTCTTATTTGAGTGCAATCCATTCCTGATATCAAAAACTTTAAATGTTTCCTCATATGGATTAAAGCATGTAATTCCTTCATTTATTATCCAGATGTTGCCTTCATGATCACGATCCATCCCGAATAAATTGAGGTCATTCAGTCCATGGTTAAGATGATAAAGTTTGAATTCATAGCGACCGGGTTCTTTCTCTGTTAATCTTAACAATCCTTCATCATCGAGGCTGAAATACATTCTCCCGAGTGTATCGGTTTCAATTCCCCAGATCACTTTGTTATTCAGTCCGTTAACCGGAAGAATATCATTTACCGGGTGAATAAAGTGCTTCTTGTTGGGATCATAAATTGCAATACCATTATAGCTTCCAAACCAGATCTTTCCATAAGTGTCCTCCCTGATTGTTTTAAATTCCTGGGAAGCCGGGATGCTATTCGGAAAGGAGGGATCATATTTGTGATAAGTAACATTCCCGCGGCTTGAGTCTATCGAAATTACAAAGTCAAAACGTGTACCTATCCACAGCCTGTTTCTGCTGTCTTCAAAAAGCGCTAAAAACACCGTATCATTACCTTTTACCGGTTGTCCGTTTTTATCATAAAATTGTGATATAAGGTTGTTACTTCGATTATAATATAAAAGACCTTTGTTGGAATTTATCCATAATGTGCCATCCGAATCACAAAATGTATTATACAGACTAAGGTCTCCATGACGTAATTCTTTTTCAGGAAATATCAGGCCCCATTCTTGTTTACCTTCCTCAAGGAAACTTAAGCCTTTGCAATGCAGTCCTGTTATATACAATCGTTTATCAAAGGAGTCCTGATAAAAACTGGTGATTGTTGAAAGAGGTAAATCCGGGTATATTCTTCGAAAGGAACGATATTGAGGGTCTGAGATGCTGATACCATTGTTGGTTGAAACCCAGAACTCATTATTATGATTCAGTATATTACCATGAATCCAGTTTGAAATAAGGCTTTTAGGATTATTTGGGTTATGCTGAAAAAACTGAAAAGACTGGAGTTTTTTATTGAATATGCATAATCCGGTAAGCACTGTGCCTAAAAGAAGTTCCGTATCGTTTATGGATTGAATATCCAGGATATTCAGTTTGGGGAGGTAGTCTGAACTTATTATCTCCCATTTCTCAGTTTTTAAATCAAGCTTTTTCAGGTCGGTGTCCCATTCTCCGGTCCATAGAACTTCTTCATCGTCGATAAACAATGCGGCGCATCTGTAAAGATGATCTGTGTTTTGATCGTAATCCCTTGCAATCGACATGGGGATTTTATCAAATAACAACAATCCTCCGCGTGTTGCCAGGAATAGTTTTGTGCTGTTCCTGGGATCTTCTGCAATATTATTAACCCATCTGAAAAGATTCTCCCTGTGATTCGGGATTTCATTCTGATTCAGTTTAACCTGTTGGAAGGACATACTTTCAGGGTCAGCCTTAATGATACCATTATTAGTTCCAATCCAGATGATCCCATTTTCATCCTCATGAAAGCATATTATCCATTCACCGGGAAAATGATTTTGTCCAACAAAGCTACGCTGATAGTTTTCGATTTTTTGTGTAAGGGGATTCAGTACTGATAGTCCGTTCTTGGTACCTATCCATAGCATTGAATCTGATGTTTGCAGGAGGGTGCTTATAGAACTTTCAGCAAGGCTTAATGAATCTCCGGGAATATAGCGGAATACTTTCATGTCTTTACCATCGAACCTTACAAGGCCGTTATCCGTTGCTATCCAAATAAAACCAAAGAAATCAACAGCGATATAACGGACAACGTTAGAAGGTAATCCATCTTCACGTGTAAGATGTTTAAAATACATTGTCTCCTGGTTTTGTGTATTATCGTTACCAGCATAAGCACTGGAGAGACCAATGAATGATACTAATACAATCATGAGAAGGGGAAAATGGTGGTATAAAGATTTAAACAGCATAATACACTGATTATGTTCAAATATACCAAAATATTCTCATGGATTTAAAGCCATAATGTGTGTAAGGTCTTTATGAGTTCGTATTTTGATAATGAGAAATAAAAAAGCAGTCCATTTCTGAACTGCTTAAGAATATAATACTTAATAAACTTTTTACTTTTGTTTCAGCACGGCCTGCGCAGCGGCCAGTCTTGCAATAGGCACCCTGAAAGGTGAACAACTTACATATTCAAAATCAAGGGTATTGCAAAATTCAACAGAAGATGGTTCACCACCATGTTCACCACAGATTCCTATCTTGATATTCTTCCTGGTTTTTCTTCCCAGATCAACACCAATCTTCATAAGTTTGCCAACGCCATCCTGGTCAAGTACCTGGAATGGATCGTTTGGAAGAAGCCCTTTCTCGATATATATAGGCAGGAATTTACCGGCGTCATCCCGTGAATAACCATAAGTCATCTGGGTAAGGTCATTGGTTCCAAATGAGAAAAACTCGGCTGATTCAGCAATCTCATCTGCAGTTATAGCTGCCCTCGGAACTTCTATCATGGTCCCAACCAGGTAATCTATTCTATCATTATATTCTGAAAATACCTGCTCTGCAGTATCCCTGACAATCTTCTCCTGCATTTTCATCTCGGAAAGTGTTCCGGTAAGTGGGATCATGATTTCAGGCATGGCCCTGATACCTCTTTTCTTCAGGTTGAGCGCTGCTTCGATAATAGCTCTTGCCTGCATCTCGGTAATTTCCGGATAGGTGTTTCCAAGGCGGCAACCGCGGTGGCCCAACATAGGATTGAATTCTGCCAGATCCTCAACTTTCTGTTTGATCTCTTCAACCGAAATTCCCATCTGTTCGGCCATTTCCTTTTGATTTTCTTCTTCATGAGGCACAAACTCATGTAGTGGTGGATCGAGCAAACGGACAGTAACCGGAAGGTCGTGCATGGCTTCAAAGATTCCTTCAAAGTCTTCGCGCTGTATAGGAAGCAACTTGTCAAGCCCTGCTCTTCTTCCATCCTCATCTGCGGCAAGGATCATTTCACGCATGGCAATAATACGGTCTCCTTCGAAGAACATATGCTCGGTTCTGGTTAAGCCAATACCAACGGCTCCGAAGTTTCTGGCTGTATGTGCATCATGGGGTGTGTCTGCATTGGTCCTAACTTTCATTGTCGCATATTTATCAGCAAGATCCATTAATTCACCGAAACTGCCACTGAGTTCCGGTTCTATGGTTTTGATCTTGCCATCGTAAACTTTGCCGGTCGATCCATCAAGGGAAATCCAGTCACCTTCTTTTAATTGAAGATCATCAATCCTGATGGTTCTTTCTTTATAGTCAATTTTAATGGTACCAGCCCCGGAAATACAACACTTACCCATTCCTCTGGCAACAACGGCTGCATGGGATGTCATGCCACCACGGGCTGTAAGGATTCCATTTGAAACATTCATACCCTTAAGGTCTTCCGGTGAGGTTTCAATACGCACCAGGATCACCTCTTTTCCTTTATTGGCCCATTCTTCTGCATCATCAGCAAAGAAAACGATCTGTCCTGTGGCTGCACCGGGAGAAGCTGGTAAGCCCTTGGTAATTGGGGTTGCCTCCGTAATGGCATCCTGATCAAATACAGGGTGTAATAACTCATCCAGTTTATTGGGTTCCATACGGAGAAGGGCTGTCGCTTCATCTATCTGTCCTTCATTAAGCATATCCATGGCAATCTTTACCATGGCAGCCCCGGTACGTTTCCCATTTCTTGTTTGCAATAACCAGAGTTTACCATTCTGAATGGTAAACTCAAGGTCCTGCATGTCTTTGTAATGTTCTTCGAGTTTTTGCTGTTTTTCGAATAATTCCTTGTAAAGCTCCGGCATTGTTTCTTCCAGGGAGGGGAAACTTATTTTCCTTTCTTCTTCTGAAACATTGGCTAGTTTGGCCCAGCGCTCTGACCCCTCTTTGGTAATCTGCTGTGGGGTCCTGATTCCAGCAACCACGTCTTCACCCTGGGCATTGATCAGGTATTCCCCATTAAAAATATTTTCACCTGTTCCGGCATCCCTTGTAAACGCAACACCGGTTGCAGAGTTTTTACCCATATTACCATATACCATGGCCTGTACATTCACTGCTGTGCCCCATTCAGCCGGTATGTTGTTCAATTTACGGTAAAGGATAGCTCTTTCGGTATTCCAACTGTCGAAAACAGCCATAACAGCTCCCCACAACTGCTCCCATGCATCCTGTGGAAAATCATGACCAGTTTGTTCTTTAACTGCTTTCTTAAATCTGGTAACCAGTTCTTTAAGATCATCAGGTGTTAGTTCGGTATCATTTTCAACATTCTTTTCATTCTTCATCTGTTCAATGATAACCTCAAAAGGATCGGAATCTTCTTTTGATTCTGGTTTCATTCCAAGGACAACATCCCCATACATTTGAACAAACCGACGGTATGAATCCCAGGCAAACCTTTCATTGCCTGATTTCTTTGCAAGTCCTTCAACTACTTCGTCGTTAAGGCCGAGATTCAATACAGTATCCATCATTCCGGGCATAGATGCTCTCGCCCCTGACCTGACTGATACAAGACAGGGATTCTCTTTCGATCCGAAAACAGTTCCCATGATCCTTTCAACATTTTGTATACCTGCTTCAACGTCTTCCTTAATAAGTTCTATTGTTTTCTCAGTACCTATTTCGTTATAACTGGTGCAAACCTCTGTGGTAATTGTAAATCCGGGAGGAACCGGGATATCTATCAGGTTCATTTCGGCAAGATTTGCCCCTTTACCTCCAAGTAGGTTTTTCATGCCTGCTTTACCTTCAGCATGGCCGTCACCAAATGAATAAACATGTTTTTGTGTTGACATAATTATGATTCTCCTTATAATGATTTATTTTTTTGTAAGTTGTTTCAATACAATATTTTCTGCAGGATAAACAGGGTGCAAAGGTATGAAAATTAGCAATCCGGAATATTAATTAATGATCAATTTTATGTGATTCTTCTTTCTTTTCTGTTTTTCCCGTTTCAGGCTCTATGGCAACCTGTTCAGTTGCTGGTTTAGCTGATTTCTCAGAGTTTTGTTTTTTATCTTTCCTTATATGAAGAGGTTCATTGGAATATTTAACTATCTGACGATAGTTCAGATTAACAGTATCAATTATTCTTGGTACCTCGCTAATGAACAGAATCTTAAACTCATCGTTTTTGTCTTTCTTGATCAGGTAGTTTGTTTCAACACCCTGTTGGATAAAGAGTTCTTTTTCAATGCTATTGTATCTCGGGTTGGAAAATGCAACATACAACTTATAATTTGGGGCGGGCAGGTTTGTTATTTTTACAATAGGAGCTGCAACTTCATTCTGCTGTATTCCATTCAGATAAACATAAAACAGGTCTCCTCTTTTACAATAGATCACCAGGTCGGAAAATTGTGCCTTCCCTGTTAGAGTGATCATCATCAACAGCAATATCCACGTTATTCTCTTCATATATTAAATTCCTTAAACCAGCCGGTTGGCGGACGAGAGTTTTGCTCCCCATTCCAAGTGGCGTTTTTAATCATCCCTTTTTTTCTTCCTTACTAATATCTGGGCTGTTCATTTTCAGTGCAAAAGTATTAAAAATATGGATTAACAGTACATGTTTTAATACACTTATATTTTATATTTTTGCAGGGTTTTAGGAGAGATGCCGGAGTGGTCGAACGGGGCGGTCTCGAAAACCGTTGTCCGCCGGAAGGCGGACCGAGGGTTCGAATCCCTCTCTCTCCGCAAAAGAATTTCAAATCCTGATCAAAGATCAGGTTTTAAAAATTTTAGCCCGTGACACCAAAACTTGTTTTGATTTGTCACGGGCTAAAATTTTTAAAGACCGACCGTCAGGGAGGATTTGAAATTCTTTTGCTGCCTCCCCCCCGGGATCACGCCAGTAATCCCGCAAGATACTTCCCTTTGTGACACCAAAACTTGTTTTGAATTGTCTCGGGCTAAGGTTTTTAAAACTCGACCGACAGGAAGGAAAAGAAATTCTTTTGCCGCACCCCCTTGGGGATCACGTCAGTAATCCCCTATAAAAACAATAGACTGTTAAGAAATGTCCAATATCCAATACTGAATATCCAACATCCAATCAGGTATTTCATACTTCTGGATGGATATTGAGTGTCGGGAATTTGATATTGGATATTTTTTTATTTCAATCAATCCCTGAACAATTAAATTTTATAAGTTTGTTCCTCTATTTTAAATACACATGGCAATGAATAATATTATTGGTATCCGGCACGAAGATAAATATGTGATGGAACGACGTGTTGCTTTGACACCGCTTCATATAAAGAACCTGATTGAGAAACAGAAATTAAATTTTTTAATTAAGTCATCCCCGAAGAGGATTTTTACAGATAAGGAATTTCAGGATGTTAATGCTGTTATTGTTAATCACCTTGATGATGCCCCGGTAATATTTGGTGTTAAAGAGATGCCCATTGATTTTTTCGAAAATGATAAAACCTATATTTTCTTCTCTCATGTAATCAAAGGGCAATCATATAATATGCCCATGCTTAAAAGGATGATGGAGTTGAACTGTACGCTTATCGATTATGAAAAGATCACGGATGAAATGGGACGGCGTTTGATCTTTTTTGGCCGTTTTGCAGGGCTTGCAGGTATGATCAATTCACTCTGGTCGCTGGGGATGCGATATAAATATCTGGGCATCGAAACACCATTTACAAAAATCAGACAATCCCATACTTATCATTCCCTTGAAGATGCAAGAAAGGATATTTCAGAAGTTGGTTTTGATATTATAAGAAATGGCCTTCCGGAAGAAATATCCCCAATGGTGATTGGATTTACAGGATATGGAAATGTTTCAAATGGCGCCCAGGAGATTTCGTCATTGCTACCCGTTAAAGAGATAACACCTGAAGAATTGCTGAACCTGAAAAAGAAAACAGATTCTCATAGAAATGTGGTTTATAAAGTGGTTTTCAAAGAGGAAGATCTGTCAAAGCCAAAAGATCCATCCGTGGATTTTAATCTCCTGGACTATTATAGTAATCCAGGGAATTACGTAGATCAGTTTGAACAATATATTAAACATTTAACTGTACTGATGAATTGCATGTACTGGGATGAAAGGTACCCGCGAATTGTTACCAAAGAATATCTTAAGAAACTATATTCAGAAGGAAATCCAAAATTAACAGTAATAGGTGATGTTACCTGTGACCCTGATGGTTCTATCGAATGTACCTTCAAAGGTACTGAAATTGAAGACCCGGTTTTTGTTTACAACCCACTCACAGGAGAACACACCATGGGATTCGAAGGTAATGGAATACTTGATATGGCGGTTGATATTTTACCCAGCGAACTTCCCAGGGAATCTTCAATAGCATTCGGTGATGCCCTTTACCCATATGTAAAGGCGATAGCTAATGCAGATTATAATGTACCGTTTAAATTATTGAATCTTCCCAATCCAATAAAGAATGCGGTTATCCTTCACAAAGGAGAACTTACACCTGAATACAGGTACATTAAAGAATATTTATAGAATAAAATTAATTACAAACCTTTAAAGTTAACACGAATGAAAAAAGTATTGATACTTGGTGCAGGAATGGTTGTACGGCCAATAGTAAAATATTTACTGAATAATGGATTTCAGGTTACTGTTGCCACCAGGACCAAATCAAAGGCAGATGCCATGATACAGGGACACCCCAATGGGACAGCGCTTGCCTGGACCGTAGATGATGAGAAAACCCTTGATAAACTAATCAAGGAGCATGATCTTTCGGTCAGCCTTCTTCCTTATGCATATCATTTAATGGTTGCCGGAATGTGTATTAAACATAAAAAGAATATGGTAACCACTTCTTATGTAAAACCTGAAATGAAGGCGCTGGATCAGGAAGCTAAAGATGCCGGTATCATCATTTTGAATGAACTTGGCCTCGATCCGGGCATCGACCATATGTCTGCCATGAGGATTATCGACCATGTACACGATAAGGGTGGAAAAGTTGAAGAATTCTATTCCAT
The DNA here is from genome assembly GCA_964468645.1 of uncultured Bacteroidales bacterium. Taxonomy (GTDB): domain Bacteria; phylum Bacteroidota; class Bacteroidia; order Bacteroidales; family JAIOZK01; genus JAIOZK01. Next base: position 3,304 of record CAYXUU010000010.1, on the reverse strand, counting down.
CACCGGGGCTTTACCTGCCCCAGAGGCCTGTGATAATCCTTTTAACTATAAATTTTCCTGGAGCCCAAAAGGTGTTGTCATGGCCTCAAACAATGATGCAAATTATTTACGGCATAGCAAGTTAACCTATGTTCCGCCCGAGGATCTTTTCAAGGATATATTCGCAGTTAATTTCCCGGAAATAGGCAAACTTGAAGTTTATCCTAACAGGGACTCAATACCTTATATTGATCTGTACAGTATTCCAGAAACCAAAACTATGTACCGCGGAACATTTCGTCATCCAGGCTGGTGCGAATCACTGGATGCCATCAAGGCGCTGAACCTGATCTCAAATAATAAGTGGGACTTTACTGGTAAAACATACGCTGAATTTGTTGCCATGCTTATCAAGGCTGATAATGCCGAAAATGTTAGGGAGAAAGCAAAAGTGTATCTTAATGGTAACGTTACTGAACATGCACTGGATGCCATCGAATGGCTAGGTCTGTTTGATGATGTACCTATGAACAGGGGAGAGGATACACCCTTCGAAATAACTTCCGATTTAATGCTTGAGAAGATGATGATTGGTGAAACAGAACGGGATATGGTTGTGATGCAGCATACTTTCCTGGCTTCTTACCCCGATGGGAAGCAGGAAGTGATTAAATCTTCTATGCTTGATTTTGGGACACTGGAAACAGATACCGCTGTAGCCAGAACAGTTGCATTACCGGCAGCCATGGGTGTTGAAATGATCCTGGAGGGGAAGATCAGCGTAAAAGGTGTGCATATTCCCGTAATTCCGGATATTTATAATCCAATCCTCAACCAGCTGGAGAAAAAAGAAAACATCAAGATGGTTGAAGAATTCGGATTGCCGGTTTCGGAGAATATCAATTAGACTTTGCAACCAAACCGCTATGCACATTTAAGCACTTATCGGTTAGCTACTGAGCATAGAACATAAAGCACATGCAATAAATTAATCAAGATACGTTATGAAATAAACTACCGGGCACTTTAAAGCGCTCAGTGGTTTATTAAAAACAATAATTATGGGCTGGTTTCTTACAATATTAATCGTGGGGGTTCTTGTATATATTTTTTACAAAATGGGTAAAAAGAAACATACCGGGAATCCATATGAATCAGGTGGGCAAAAGAGTCCCCCCCGGACCGGTGGAAGAAAATCAAGCTATGGCAAGTGGGTAGGAGGGGGCCTGGGCTGGGCATTTGGAGGCCCTATCGGAGCTATCCTTGGATTTGCTTTTGGTTCCATGTATGACAATATGCAGGGAGCCAAATTTCAATATGTCCCGGGGCAAACACAAACCAGGCCGGCAGATTTTACCGTAAGTCTACTGGTGCTTGCTGCGGCAGTTATGCGTGCCGATGGTAAAGTCATGAAATCAGAACTCGATTATGTAAAAAGTTTCTTTATCCAGCAACTTGGAGAACAACAGGCACAGCAACATATTCAAATGTTGAGGGATATCCTGAACCAGGGGATCAAGGTGTATGAAGTTTGTGAGCAGATCAAGATGTATATGGATTATTCCTCCCGTTTACAGCTTATACATTTCCTCTTTGGAATTTCAAATGCTGACGGGCATTTTCACGAAAAAGAGATTGACCTTATAGATCTGATAGGTAATTATCTTGGTATCAGCACCAATGATTATGGTTCCATAAAATCAATGTTTGTGAAGGATAATGGTAGTGCTTATAAGATACTGGAAGTATCGCCCGATGCTACAGATGATGAAGTAAAAAAGGCCTACCATAAAATGGCCATCAAATACCATCCCGACAAGGTAAGTCATCTCGGTGCCGATTACCAGAAAGCAGCCAAGGAAAAGTTTCAGGAGTTGCAAAATGCGTTTGATTTGATTAAAAAGGAGAGGGGATTGAGATAGATTCAGGATATTTGAGTTTGAAATATTGATTTTTGCATGTTGATACTTTTAATGGTCTACTATTGTTATTGAGTATGGTGGTGGATGAGAGTTGATAATAAAATCAGATCTTAATTTATTATGAATTAATAGGCTAAAGTTATTTAGAAATACTATAAACTAATATTTGCTCACTTGCTGTTTTTATTGATTAGCCTTGAATTGAAGGATTTTTGTTTTTTTTGCATGAAATAAAATGATTTATCAACAGTTTTATGTTGACAACTTTGTTTTTTTTTATTAAATTTGCGTTTCATTTTTTTATTCGATCACAAACTTAATGCCAACAGATAAACAATTATTTGAAATTTGGAGTGCACAATTGAGGTTTTTTGGTGGCTCTGGAGTACCGAATCAATCAAACCAATCACATGATGGATTTGGCACAACAATATTGCAATCAACTGATATTCCACCAGATTCGGAAGATGACGAAGATTTCGATGAAGATATATTTGATGATGAATTGGAATTGGGAATTATCAACTTTGATCCAAATAAGATGGAATTAAACGTAACGTTTGATACACAATAGCAAATTTTTGATTAAAAGGTTATTTCTTATAGTTGAAGGTAAGGATAAAAATTATCCTCAGCTAAAAAAAAACAAAGTTTATTTAAGCAAAGATGATCCAGCTAAATATGATAATGGACATCCAATATTAATAAGTCCAATCTTTGCTATTGATAAGTTGGGTTATAAAACCATACCTAAAGTTACCCAAATAAGTAGAATTTCATTTATGATGATTGCCAATCCATTTCCGTCGATTGGCTTTTTAAAGGGAACAATAGACAAATTGGATAACCTTTGGTTTTCTATAGGTTTGGCAAATTTAATAGTGTTCGAATCCCAGGAAGGAGTTATTAATAATATTAGAGGTAAATTACTCAGTTCAAGTGCAAATATAATTGCTGAAGAAATTTGGATAATAGAAAATGGATCTGTAGTTGATTCAAGTATTTATAATTATAGTTTTGTTGATAAAGAGAACTCAGTAGTAAAAATGATTGATTCCAATTTTATTCCTGAGTATCTTAAATTTGTAATTTCTGAGTATACTATTTCTGTAAAAAAAATTCTTGAAGCTTCTCGACAATATACTCCATATTATTATAAAAAATTTAAAGAGATTTTCAAAAGAGGCAACTATTTGGTAGCTACTTTATGTTACTTATTTGGAGATAATAACTATCAGCCTACTCCAGATGTTCATGATTTAATTAAGAATGATCAAGAGTTTTACGACAAAGAGATAGACAATATAATTAATGAAAAGCATAATAGGTTAATTCAGTTAACTTCGGCAATCACTTATGTTTATAACCAAATATTTAGTGGCGCTTTCCCATTATTTGATCAT
>CAYXUU010000009.1:110493-136973 GCA_964468645.1 uncultured Bacteroidales bacterium | reverse complement strand
GGAAACCTCCGGGAAGTACCCTTTTTTATATTATTTTAGTCGGACACTACTGATTTATAATGTTTTTTATTTGACCATTATGGAATTGAATATTGATGTGAATCAACACTTGAGTCTTCTCATTGTATCAGGCTCTCTCTATGTTAATGGATTTAAGAACATATTTAAAGAGGAAAATGCAGCAATAATTCGACCTCAGCAAACAATTACAAGAAACAAAATTTGGGTAGATGTATTGTGGTCGCTTTTGTTTTGGGGATCAATAATAATTCCATTATTAATCAGACTTCTTCGTAATTGAACATAAATTGACATAGGAATATTTTATTCAACAAATCCAACTTGCAATCCTACCATAACTTCTCAGAATTAATAAACCATTTCAAATAGAATAGATGATCATGCTTTGGGTGGTTTGAAATACTACACAAGGCTGATCATATTAAATTTGTCGGTTTTCAGGATGAAATCAAATTTGAGGTAAAGAATCAAGGAGATCCCTTTGCCTTTTCAAAAAACTTCCTTAACATCTTCGAAATTTCGTATAGATCCTTGTTTCAATAAACACTCTTCACCATCCAATAATATATTTCCAATCTGATTTATAGGTATCCCTTCTACCAAGGTAGCATATATTTCATTGCTCAAAACTGGGTTGATGATGTAACCACTTGACATTTAGCCTTCTTTATCGTATCTTACAGGTGTAAAACAACCAAAACCAGTCAATAATGAAAGCTAGAATCCTACTCACGACTTCACTCCTTTTTATGTCAACTATTTCCTTTGGTCAAACTCATACTATAGAGGTAACTTTTACAGCCAGCTATGACACAGTTTATGTCCAATTAGATAGCATAAAGATATTGAATGAAACCCAGGGATGTGACACTATATTGTATTGGCCTGATACGGTCTTGGTACTGGAATACCAGGTTAACATACCTCAACATAATACAGAGAAATCAGGCTTCCAGGTGTTTCAGAATTACCCCAATCCAATGCAAAATGAGACGAACATCACTGTATTTATTCCTGAAGAGGGAAATGTACTTTTTTGGATTTCTGATGTACAAGGTAGTGAGATTATCACAATGGAAAAAGATTTGACAGGTGGATATCATAACTTTAAGTTTACTCCATCTGAAAAGGGTGTATCCTTTTTTACTGCTCAATGGAGAGAGGCTAATAGTGGTATTAAAATTATTAATATGGGAACTTCAAACACGGAGTGCTCCTTGGAATACTTAGGATATAATAATTCCTTTACAGAACAGAAAGCAGTATCTACTATTCAAGGTTTTCCATTCAATCTTGGAGATTCGCTTTTATATATTGGTTATGCAAAGACATTAAGTGAGTTCGCTGGAAGTGATGTATTAGATGATATTCCTCAATGCAAAGGAACTCAAATATTTAATATAGAAGAAGGCACTCCATGCCCTTATGCCGAAAGAATATGGTATATGTCACAGTACTACCATACTGTCTTAATAGGCGGCCAATGTTGGTTGAAAGAAAATATGAATTATCAGACAGCAAACAGTTGGTGCTATGATGATATTCCTTCAAATTGTGCAATTTATGGTCGTTTATACTATTGGGAGTCAGCCCTTGAGGTATGCCCTGCAGGCTGGCAACTGCCAAGTGATGCCCAATGGTGTACTTTAACCACTTATATTGATCCAACAGTTGATTGTGAATATTTTTTCCCTTGGGTGGGTACTGATGTGGGTTGGAGAATGAAAAGTACACGTGGTTGGATAGGTAATAATAATAATGGTATTGATGAATTTGGCTTTAAAGCACTTCCTGGTGGTTTGTATTATTACCCTTATGATACTATTTCACCCACGATTGGTAAACGTGCCTGGTTCTGGACCTCAACCGAAATAAGCCCTACGCAATCCTATTATTGGGAATTGTATTCTTTGTCAAGTCAAATCAGACATTCACATATAAATATGAATAATGGATTTTCAGTTCGCTGCATCAAATACTAACTACTCAAAACCTCCCAAACTTACTATACTGTGTTGATTCTTCAATGCTGTCAGGGAATTATTTTGAAATAGTGAGAAAATTCTCAAACCTTGATGATGATCACAATTGGCATAAAAAGTTGATATCGGATTTAAATATCAGATCCTCTGAGGAAATCTGCAGGTATCCTGCTATTTACAAATATTTCTGGTTGTAATTGTACTGACTTTGGGTTAACGAGAATATCTTTGCCCTTTCAATGAATAAACGATATAAACAGGGCCACCTCTGTCACGAAAGACTTTCTCTACATGTATTCTTAAATTACCATCAGAAACCAGCTGTCTGAACCGCTTATTTGCAATGGGACAAAGTTCTTTACCATCCGCATGTGATATGTAAAATACGTTTCTGTGTGAAAAAAAATATTTATTAATCTTTTCTTTATCATGGTCATTCAATCCGGCTGGTGACCAAAATTTGGATAATTGAAAATATTTACCTTTTTTATGATCAAATGCAATTAAATTATTATGCAGGGCCCAATCGATAGAAACAAACTTTTTATTTTTACTTTTAGTATAGGCAATCAAATCATAGATCATTTCAGAATATCCCCGGCCCGGTTTGGTTGGGCTTCCAAGTTTATTCAAATATTGACTGAGTGTACTTGACTGATGCACCAATGTTAACAATGCGATACTGCTGATAATAATGATGCGTAATGGTTGGCTTTTGGTCAGAAACAAAGCTCCGGAATATATTGAGTATGCAAATAATACTGTAAAAAAAGGATATAATGTGAATACATGCCAGGGATGTATTGCTTTTTTTGTAATTAATATTTGTATCAGTTCTACAACGATAATTACCCAGAGAAATAAGTACCACTTCCTGCTTTTTCTGACAAACTCATATTTTGCAACCACATTTGCAAATAATCCAATTAATATAACGATGGCAATCAAATACCAGATAAAGGAATTAAACATTGTATTTACAAACTCCCCATATACCCATTTAATTAATATACTTCCATTTAACAGATCAGCTACGTTTCCGAAAACTCTTTGAAAATGCCAGCGATAGTTTGTAATCGTTAGGTCTGCCTGATCAATTCCCAGATATATTGACAAAAAGTAACCTGCAAAAACTAAATATGCCAGCACCATAAAAAATATAGCCGTAAATGTTTTTTTGTTAATACTTCTCATCTTTTGAATTATAATTCTCAGGTTAAGAAATATTATCGAGCAGTATAAAGCATTGATAAACCAGATGAAATTTAATTTATTAAACAAACCAAGTCCAAGGATTAGCAATCCAAAAACAAGGTTTTTAACAGCCCTGTTTTCAATGAAATACCGGTAAAAGAAAACCAGTGAGCAACATTTCAGGAAAAGCTCCAGTGCGTTGGGGCCAACATCCAACCGGGTTAAACTGATAAATGATGGATCAATTGCAAGAAAAAGAAGTACCAATGTTGCAATATACCAGTTGAAGATTTTATTTGTAATGCGTGAAATAATTATCAGAGAAAATACAGTAATTAAAATAACCGGTAAACGAATACTCCATACACTTATTCCAAAGATCTCAAATATGGGGAAATAAATATAAGACTTCAGCGCCCCGATATAAGTCATAAGCATTACAGGCACTCCCAATATTTGCTTCGCAATGAAACTGTTACCAACCCTATCACCGCAGGCTGCGTTAACAAAGAGCAATTCATCATAATGGACTCCCGGGCTGGAAATCTTGTAACACGCTACCATGATATAAGTCAGACAACACAGGAAAACAAGCGAATAAAATATTCTCTTATATTTTATACTCATTTTACTAGAAAATCATTAAATCAACAAATGCTGCACTAGTCATATATATCGATTTATCCCCTTTGTTTAATTCCTGAATTTGACTTCACATCTATATGCCAATGTAATTTAGATACATTTCAAAAATAATACAATCCCTGGAATCCGCCTGAAATCAAAACTGCTGCTGTGATTATTATTCTTTAATAAATTAGTTGCATCTATCTGACATCTTCATGCTTTTATTGGATGTTGATTAAAGATTTGTATCTTTAACATTAGATTTTAAACAAAAAAAATCCAGATCATGAAAACACATAATTCAATTGTTTACATCGTGCTCTTTGTTTTTGTAATGTCATCGCTATCATATTCCTGTAAAAATAACAACGATGATGATGATACCTTCGGGGTTATCGCAAACTTCACAATCACCCCTTCTACCGGTACCACTGCTACAGATTTTACCTTTAATGCATCCAATACGACAACGCAGGGCGAATGGGAAACAATCACCTATGAATGGCATTTTGGTGATGGGGAGCAGATTATCAATGGAAATGAACAGGAAACCCATAAATATGCTTTAGAGGGCAACTATGAGATTTATCTGCTGGTGAAGATCTATAAACCCAATAACACCGGTTCTGCCGGAGATGATATAACAAAAACTTTAACGGTTACCGGGGATTGATAAAATTCCTAAAACCAAATTTAAAATTATTCAACAATACACCTTTATTAATAAAAATATCGTATATTTGCACCCTAATTGAAATAGGGGAATGATGAGAGGGGACAAAAGTCCCCTCTTTTATTGTAGATAATCAAACATAATTGATCGAAGTTAACGACATAGAAAAAATGATTGGAACTTACCTTAAAGGAACTGATAAGTTTCTTGTCGAGGTAAAGGTCAAACCTGTAAATATTATTTATGTATTTATCGACTCCGATACGCAGGTTACCATTGATGATTGTGTTGATTTGAGCAAACATATTGAATCTCAGTACGACAGGGATATGGAGGATTTTGAACTTAACGTTTCTTCGGCCGGCCTTGATCAGCCTTTTAAATTGTTAAGACAATATCTGAAACACATAGATAAAACAGTTGATGTTAAACTGAAAGATGGCAAAAAGATAAGAGGAATACTGGTTGAGTGTAATGAGAACAACCTGATTATTCAACCTCTCAAAACTAAAAAGAACAGGAAAAAGGAAGGGCCTGATCGTTTAACAATTAGCATGGCAGATATAAAAGAAACAAAAGCAGTTATTTCATTTAATTAGCAACAGGTAATTACGATGGAACATATTAATCTAGTAGAAACATTTTCGGAATTTAAGGAATTTAAGAATATCGACCGTGAGACCTTAATGCGTATCATAGAAGATATCTTCAGGAGTATGCTCCTCAAAAAATATGGTACGGACGAAAACTTTGATATCATCGTAAACATCGACAAAGGTGATTTAGAGATCTGGCGTAATCGTGAGATCGTTGATGATAGTGAAATAGAAGATGATAACCTTCAAATAGCCCTTTCAGAAGCTATCAAGATAGAACCTGATTTTGAGGTTGGCGAGGAAGTTTCTGAAGAACTTAAGCTTATTGATTTTGGAAGAAGGGAAATCCTGTCTATCCGCCAGAACCTGATCTCCAAGATTCAGGAATATGAAAAGGATAACGTTTACAAAAAGTATAAAGATAAAATTGGTGAAATTATAACAGGTGAGGTTTACCAGGTCTGGAAGAAAGAAATCCTGGTTATTGATGATGAATACATCGAATTGATCCTGCCGAAGTCTGAGCAGATTCCTACTGACTTCTATAGAAAAGGTGATACAATTCGAGCCGTTGTTTCAAAAGTAGAAATGAAAAACAATACCCCGTACATTATACTTTCAAGAACCTCCCCGGTTTTCCTTGAAAGACTTTTCGAATCGGAAGTTCCGGAAGTTTATGATGGACTGATTACGATCAAGAATATTGTACGCGTACCTGGCGAAAGGGCCAAAATAGCCGTTGAGTCATACGACGACCGTATCGACCCTGTTGGTGCATGTGTGGGTATGAAAGGGAGCAGAATTCATGGAATTGTACGTGAATTGAAAAATGAAAATATCGATGTAATTAATTTTACCGGTAATCCGGAATTATATATACAAAGGGCATTGAGCCCGGCCAAGATCTCATCGATTTCCATTAACCAGGAAAACGACAAGGCCGATGTATATCTGAAACCTGACCAGGTTTCACTGGCTATTGGTAAAGGGGGATATAACATCAAACTGGCTGGTAAACTAACAGGTTACGAGATTGATGTGTATCGGGATGAAGATCTTGACAATGAGGATGTTGACATTCAGGAATTTTCTGATGAAATAGACCAGTGGATCATCGATGAATTAAAAACCATTGGTTGTGACACAGCCAAGAGTGTTCTTGACCTTACTGTTGAAGAACTTGTTCACAGGACTGATCTTGAGGAAGAAACCATTAAGGAAGTCACTCGTATATTAAAAGCTGAATTTGAATAAAAATATTACTTTAGCGGCAATTTGAATAAAAAATAATCCGGTAGAACAAATATGTCAGAAGTTAACAAAGGGACAAGGTTAAGCAAAGCAGCAAGGGAATTCAATGTTGGTATTACCACCATTGTGGAGTTTCTGTCGAAGAAAGGCCATAAGATTGATGGAAGCCCCAACACCAGGATCTCTGCTGAGGTTTATGAAATTCTGCTGGCCGAGTACCAGATTGACAAAGATGTTAAGACTGAAGCCGAAAAAATAGGCCTCGATTATAAGGATCATAAAACCATATCCATTGAAGATCAGAAAAGCTCCCGGATTGACCTTGATGAGGAAGAAGAACCTGAAGAACTCTTTATTAAAAGTGTTTCCGGTGATTTTGACAGCGATATTATCACAAAAACCAAAGAGGAGGCAGCTGAAATTTCAGAGGAAATAGAAAAACTTGAAATACCGGAAGAGAAAAAGCCTGAAGTTGAAGAAGAACCTGTTGTAGAAAAAGCTGATACAGAAAAAGCTGTTGTAGAAGAAGCTGTTGTAGAGGAAGCTGAAGAAAAGAAACCGGAGGAGGTTGCTGAAGAAGGTGAAGTTAAAATACTCGGAAAGATAGATCTTGATTCTATTAACCAGAAAACCCGTCCTGCCAAGAAAACCAGAGTAGCAAAAAAAGTAGAGGCTGAAGAGAAGAAAAAGGACGCTGCAAAGGAGGAAGAAGTTAAAAAACCTGTCGCCAGGAAAGAAAAGAAAGAGAAAGAACCACCAGCTAAAAAAGTGGTTGAAAAACCTGCGGTAAAAGAGGAAGTTAAGGTAGAAAAAAAACCTGAAGTAAAAGAACCGGAGGCAGTTGTACCTGCTGAAGAAAAAGAAGATAACTTCATACCTACCAAGGTTACAAAACTTTCCGGCCCTAAAATTCTCGACAAGATTGTTTTACCGGAGGTTAAGAAACCTGAGAAAAAGCAGGATAAGAAACTTGAGAAAAAACCTGCTAAAGGAGCTGCAGCTAAAACCGAAAAACAACCTGTAGCCTCTTCCAAAGATGATGATCTCATCCTGAAAAAGAAGAAGCGTAGAAGAATTACGAAAGAACAACCTGAGAAAGGTAAAACAGGAACCCCAAAAGACAGGGGGGATTTTCAACGGGGAAAAAGAAGAAAACCCAGGGAGGCTAAGCCTGAAGTTAGCCAGGAGGAAATCCAGAAACAGATTAAGGAGACACTGTCAAAGTTAAGCCCTACTGGGAAATCCAAAGCTGTTAAATACCGCCGTCAGAAACGTGCCACAGCATCACAGGCTAAACAAGAAGAACTTCAAAAACAGGAACAGGAAAAAAGCATACTCAAAGTTACAGAGTTTGTAACAGTGAATGAACTGGCTACCATGATGAATGTCCAGGTAAATGATATTATTTCTACCTGTATGACACTCGGAATGTTTGTATCCATCAATCAGAGGCTTGATGCAGAAACACTCAGTATTGTTGCAGAAGAATTTGGCTATAAATTAGAATTTGTAAGCGTTGAAGTTCAGGAAGCCATTGATGAACAGGAGGTAGAGGAGGAAGATGGCACAAAGGTAGAAAGGGCGCCAATTGTTACTGTTATGGGTCATGTTGACCATGGAAAAACCAAGTTACTTGATTACGTTCGTAATGCCAATGTAGTTGCAGATGAAGCCGGAGGTATTACACAGCATATAGGTGCTTATGAGGTACACCTGAAAAATGACAATAGAATTGTATTCCTTGACACACCAGGTCATGAAGCCTTTACAGCTATGCGTGCACGTGGTGCAAAGGTTACCGATGTTGCCGTTATTGTTATAGCAGCTGATGATAATGTAATGCCCCAGACAAAGGAAGCTATAAATCACGCCCAGGCTGCCGGCGTTCCTATTGTATTTGCAATTAATAAGATCGATAAAGCAAATGCCGAACCCGAAAAGATCAAGGAAGAGCTGTCGAACATGAATATTCTTGTCGAAGATTGGGGCGGTAAATATCAGAGCCAGGAAATATCAGCCAAGGCCGGTCTTAATATTGAAGAATTACTCGACAAGATTATGCTTGAAGCAGAATTGCTGGAGTTGAAGGGAAGTCCGGAAAAACTGGCCAAAGGCACAGTTATTGAATCTTCCCTGGATAAGGGAAGGGGTTATGTTGCAAAGGTTCTTATACAAAATGGCACCCTCCATGTTGGGGATATGGTTCTGGCAGGCGGACATTACGGTAAGGTAAAGGCCATGTATAATGAAAGAAACCAGAGCGTAAAAGAGGCGGGTCCATCCACGCCTGTTCTCCTGCTCGGATTACATGGTGCCCCCCAGGCCGGTGATGGTTTCAATGTAATGCGCGATGAACGTGAGGCCAAAGAGATTGCAAACAAGAGACTTCAACTTCAGCGTGAACAGGGTATTCGTACACAGAAACATATCACACTTGATGAAATTGGAAGAAGAATAGCCATCGGCGATTTCAAAGAACTGAATATTATTGTTAAAGGTGATGTTGACGGATCAGTAGAAGCATTATCCGACTCATTACTTAAACTATCTAACGATGAAGTTCAGGTGAATGTCATTCATAAATCAGTGGGTGCAATTACCGAAACTGATGTAATGCTTGCTTCTGCATCCAATGCGATCATTATTGGATTCCAGGTAAGACCAAGTCCTGGTGCCAGAAAACTTGCAGAAACCGAACAAATTGACATACGCCTGTATTCAATCATTTATCAAGCTATCGAAGAATTGAAATCGGCAATTGAGGGTATGCTCGCACCTGAAATAGAAGAGAAGATAACCTGTAATGTTGAAATCCGTGAGATCTTCAAGATCACTAAAGTAGGGACCGTGGCCGGTTGTATGGTACTGGATGGTAAAATCACACGGAATACCAAAGTGCGTATAATCAGGGATGGCATCGTTGTTTATACAGGATCGCTTGGATCGCTGAAAAGATTTAAAGATGATGTGAAGGAAGTTCAGGCCGGTTATGAATGTGGTCTGAATATTGAAAACTTCAATGATATCAAAGTTGGGGATATCATCGAAGGATATGAAGAAATTGAAATCAAGCGTAAGCTTTAATGTGGAATATAAAGCTTAAAGTCTGACACACTTATTCAATCACTCAACCTGCTCAACCACTCTTTAATCAGAGAATTATCTTCTAATGGTTTGTTTCCTGTCAGGCCCGATAGAAAGAATATTGATGGGCACACCAACTTCTTTTTCAATAAAATCCATATAATGAATCAGCCCTGAGGGTATATCTTCAACTTTTTCAATTCCCGAGATATCCCGTTTCCACCCCTTCAATTCACTGAATACCGGTTTTACTAATTCTTCCGACAAATCAAATGGTAACTGATCTGTGATTTGACCATTCTTTTCATATCCAGTACAAATCTTCAGCGTATCAAAACCACTCAGTACATCAGCCTTCATCATGATCAGTTCATCCACTCCGTTAAGCATTACTGAATACTTTAGAGCTGGCAGGTCGAGCCATCCGCATCGCCTGGGACGGCCTGTTGTTGAACCAAATTCATTACCCTGCTGTCTCATCTTATCGCCAGCATCATCGATAAGTTCAGTAGGAAAAGGTCCGCTTCCTACCCGGGTACAATAAGCCTTGAATATGCCGCGGACTTTGCCGATCGTTTTTGGCGAAACACCAAGCCCTGAGCATACTCCTGCTGATATGGTATTCGAAGAAGTGACAAAAGGATAAGATCCGAAATCTATATCCAGCAAGGTACCCTGGGCACCTTCTGCGAGAATTGACTTTCCTTCTTGTAAAGCCTTATTGATATAATATTCACTATCAATCAACTGATATGATTTTATCCGCTCAACACCGGCAAGCCATTCTTTTTCATATTCTTCAAAGAACAATCCATCCAGTTTATAGGATTTATGATCAAACTGGTAGGAGTTGATCAGCTTAAAATGATGCTCTTTTATCCTTGAATATTTATCAATAAAATCCTCTGAAAATATGTCTCCGATCCTGATTCCTGATCTGGCTGTTTTCTCTGAATAAGCAGGGCCGATACCTTTTAAAGTTGATCCTATCTTTAATTTTCCTTTTGCTTTTTCATAGGTTGCATCCAGCAAACGATGGGTTGGTAAAATCAAATGAGCCTTTTTGGATATATACAGGTTTTTGTCTGCGTTTATCTGATTATTCTTTAGATTATCGATCTCCTTATTCAGAATAAATGCATCGATGATTACTCCATTTCCAATGATATTCACTGTATTTTCATCAAAGATCCCTGAGGGTATCAGATGAAGTATAAACTTTTTATTATCAAATTCGATGGTATGACCTGCGTTTGGGCCTCCCTGGAAACGGGCAATAATATTGTATTGTGGTGTTAAAACATCCACAATTTTTCCTTTGCCCTCATCTCCCCACTGAAGGCCAAGTAAAACATCTAATTCCATAGTTAAAGATTAAGGAAATTACGCTTCTTGTTTTTCGATCTTTTCTTGAGGGGTATTTTCCATATCCCTGCATTTTCCATAAAATGTAAGAGAATGATTGGTAATTTTTACATTCAGAAGTTTTTCCACAGCTTCTTTGATTTCCTGTACCCTGGGATCGCAGAATTCAAGAACTTTCCCTGTATCAAGACATATAAAATGATCATGCTGTTTAAACTTAAAAGATCGTTCAAACTGGGCACAATTGTTTCCGAACTGATGCTTGGTGACAAGGTTGCAATCCAGTAGCAGTTCGATGGTATTATATAGCGTGGCCCTCGACACCCTGTACTTATTATTTTTCATACGGATATAGAGGGTTTCTATGTCAAAATGCCCATCAGTGGCATAAATCTCTTTAAGAATGGTGTATCTCTCAGGAGTTTTTCTGTGCCCCTTGCCTTCCAGGTATTCGGTAAATATCTGTTTTACAGTCTCAAACGTGTCTTTAGTTTTGTCCTTCATTGTTCTTTAACCTTCCTTATTTCAGGGGATAAAAATATAAAATTTTTAATTATTAGGATTTGGAATAAATAAAAATAAATTTCTTCAATTTAAATCACGTTTTTAGAGTGAGGAGTCAGATAACCTTTTTATCCTGGTAATTTTCTTGATCTCCTTGATCTTCTTAAGATTATTAATTAATTCATTGAGGATACCTACATCCGGTAAATAAATAAGAACAATACACTGAGTAACTCCATCAGAGCTTTCGAGGTGAAAGGAACGGATATTAAGTTTCTGTTTCTGTGAGATGATATTTGTAAGTTCATTGATAAAACCAATATTATCAATGGCGGTAATCTTTATTCCGGCAAGAAATGAAATTAATTCCTTTTTCCTCCATTTGGTCTTCACGATTCTGTTGGCATGGGTCGACATCAGGTTAATTGCCTTATTGCAATTGGTATGATGGATCTCAATGGGTTTATTCTGGTGAATAAAACCAATAACATCATCACCGGGAATTGGATTGCAACAGGGTGATATTTCATATGTGATAGCAGAAATTTCCCCGCCGATGACAAGGCTCTCGGGCTTCTCCATAACTTTCTCCCTGATACTATCCGACAATGTCTTCTGCCCTTTAAATAATGTCCTTGACAAATACCTGAACAATCCACGTTCCCCTTCAGGAAACGCAGCTTTAAGTTCTTTCAGTCCAAAAGTTCCCTGTGAAACCTGGTAATAAAGATCAATAGAACTGGGAATATTAACCCGCTGTTGAAGCATTTGTACCTTGGCTCCGGCAAATTCAAGGTTTATCTGATCGAATAATTTTTTCAGTTTATCTTTTCCTTCATCCCTGTATGTTTTGCGGTACTCCCTGATGGCATTCTTAATCCGGTGTTTGGCCCTGGCTGTAGTCACATAAGAAAACCATTCTTCTTTGGGGATCTGTCTTTTCGAAGTAATAATCTCTACCTGGTCACCGCTTTTAAGGTGATGATTTACCGGTACTAGTTTATGATTTACCTTGGCTCCTATGCACTCATTCCCTATCTGGGTATGGATATTATAGGCGAAATCAAGGATAGTAGATCCATTGGGCATTCCGATCATTTCACCCTTCGGGGTAAATACATAGATTTCATCGGAGAAGAGATTCATTTTAAAATCGCTCAGAAAATCAAGCGCATTTGATTCATCGGTCTGCAACATTTCCCTGATCTTGCTAAACCATTCCTCCAGCGCACTTTCCCCTTTACCCGATGTTTTATATTTCCATAGCGCAACATAACCTTTTTCGGCAATCTCATGCATTCGCTGGGACCTGATCTGAATTTCTACCCATTTTCCCTTTTTACTCATCAGGGTGGCATGTAATGATTCATAACCATTTGCCCTTGGGATTGAGATCCAGTCTCTGAGCCTTTCTACATTTGGCCTGTAATGATCGGTTAATATCGTATAAACACGCCAGCAATCTACCTTTTCTGTGGCAGGTGTTGCTTCGATAATAAACCTGATGGCAAAAGAATCGTGTACTTCCTCAAATGGAATCTCTCTCGATTTCATCTTTTCCCATATCGAATAAACCGATTTAATTTCAGTCTCAACAACAAAAGAAATTCCCTGTGCTTCAAAGTCTTTTTCAATAGGTTTAAGGAATGATTTTACAAAGTTCCCTCTTTCTTTTTGGGTCTGTTGAAGCTTTTCATTAATAGTATAATAAATATCTGGCTCTGTGTATTTCAGGGTAAGATCTTCAAGTTCATTTTTTATCGAATACAATCCCAATCTTAATGCAAGTGGGGCATATAAATAAATCGTTTCCGACGAAATCCTGAGTTGTTTTTCCCTGGGCATCGATTCCAGGGTACGCATATTATGAAGCCTGTCGGCCAGTTTGATTAAAATAACCCTGACATCATCGGAAAGTGTTAAGAGTATTTTCTTAAAATTTTCAGCCTGAAGAGAGGAATTGGTATGGTCAAATATTTCTTCAATTTTAGTAAGTCCATCTATTATCCGGGCAACTTTGTCACCGAACTGGTTTTTAATATCATTCAGGGTATAATCCGTATCTTCAACAACATCATGAAGCAGGGCACAAATGATGGATGTTGTACCGAGACCAATCTCACCAGCAACAATCTGTGCAACCTCCATCGGATGGTATATGTATGGCTCTCCTGACTTGCGGCGCATGTCCTTATGAGCTTCAAGAGCAAGACTAAACGCTTTCTTAACCCGCTGAATATCTTCAGGTGTTTTATTGGTACTCCAAACGGTAAGTAATTCCTTATAGCGTTTAACGATCTCCCTGTTTTCCTTTTCTGTATCCTGCAAATGCATAATCTTGAATAGCGGATCAATATCCATTAACAAAATTAGTTAAAATAGACAGACCAGAAAATTTTAGAAAAAATATTCAGTTATATAAGTATAGGAAGGATGCGTGTGATATTTTACTAATTTTGAAAACTGTATCCTCTAATTAGTTTAATGAAGAAATTTCTTTACATATTTTTATTTCTTACTTTCAGTTATCAGATTGGTTACGCCACACATCAGCGTGCTGCTGAAATCATATATAAACACCTAAATGGTCTTACCTATGAAGTAAAGATTATTACCTATACAAGGAATAATGCAGCCAATGAGTCAAGGAATTATCTTCCTCTGATCTGGGGCGATGGAAATTATTCGGAACTTCCAAGGGTGGTAAAAACCCTTATTCAAAGTGGTGAAATTGATGTAGTTTACAACGAATATATTGGCACGCATACTTATCCGGGAGTTGGCACTTATATCCTTTCGATGGAAGATCCGAACAGGAACTATGGGGTGGTTAATATTCCTAACTCTGTAAATGTGCCCATCTATGTGGAAACTGAGTTAATTATTAATCCCTTTGTTGGTGGAAACAATTCGGTTCAGTTATTAAATGAGCCCATCGATCATGGTTGTGTCGATAAAAAGTTCGTCCATAATCCGGGAGCCTATGATATTGATGGCGATAGCCTGTCGTTCCGGCTGATTAAATGCCGTGGTGCCTTTGGGGATATTATTCCCGGTTACGTTTTTCCCGACAAGGTACTTCCCGATCCGGCCAACTCCTTTACAATAAATCCATATACAGGCGATGTTGTTTGGGATGTTCCCAACCTCCAGGGGGAGTTCAATTTTGCCTTTATCATCGAAGAATGGAGAAACGGGGTCAAGGTCGGATCAGTTGTCAGGGATATGCAGGTGATTATTGGCACCTGTGATTTTGATCCTCCGGTTTTCAATCCCCTGATGGATACATGTGTTGAGGCCGGACAAATACTTTCTTTTGATGTATCGGCTTACAGCCCCGATGGTGATATGGTGAGTATAACAGCCAGCGGTGGCCCGTTTGAACAATCCCCAAGCCCCGCTTATATCGATCCTGATCCGGGTGTGGGTCAGCCTGAAGCCATGACAACTTTTTTCTGGCAAACAAATTGTTCTCATGTCAGACATGTTCCATACCAGGTGTTTTTTAAAGCTGTTGTTTCCAGCTATCCTATAAACCTGGTTGATTATAAAACAATC
Source organism: uncultured Bacteroidales bacterium (assembly GCA_964468645.1). Lineage (GTDB taxonomy): Bacteria > Bacteroidota > Bacteroidia > Bacteroidales > JAIOZK01 > JAIOZK01. The sequence continues at coordinate 122,118 of CAYXUU010000009.1, read as the reverse complement.
AATATTAAAGTCATTGCGCCAGAACCTGAAAATCTTATTGCAGATCCACTCGGAAATAAAATACAATTGTCATGGGATGTCAGTCCCTGTGAAAATGCCGTTGGATACAAAATATACCGGCGAAACGGTTATTATGGATTTATCCCGGGTTATTGCGAAACAGGTGTTCCGGCCTATACCGGATATAAACTGATTCATGTAAGTGATGATGTTTTTACAAATGCATACGACGATGATGACAATGGGCAGGGTCTTGTTCATGGTATTAATTACTGCTACATGGTTACGGCCCGGTTTGAAGATGGCGGAGAAAGTTATGCTTCACTTGAAGCCTGTGCTGCCCTTAAAAGAGACCTTCCTGTTATTACTAATGTTAGTAACGACAGATCAACTAACCTTGATGGCAGAGTCTATACCGCATGGTCCAAGCCAGTTGACCTGGATACCATTGAAAATCCCGGACCTTATCAATACAGGATTTACAGGGCAGAAGATTTTGAGTTATCTGCATTTACCCACATTGCCACCAATTATGGTCTGAATGATACTATATATACCGACAACAATGTTAACCTGAATACCTCAGGTATTCCATATCGTTACAGAATTGACCTCTTCAGTGAAACCGTAGGTGAAATAGGCCCATCGGCAGAGGCCTCATCGGTTTTTACAGATCTCTATGAAACCGATGAGGAAATTGTTGTAAGCTGGGATTTTAAAGTTCCCTGGTTCAATGATAAATATACAGTGTACAGGAAAAATCCAGGAAGTGTAACTTTTGATTCTGTTGGCTCTACTGATAAGAAATATTATCATGATGAAGGACTTATTAATGGCCATGAATATTGTTATTATGTTAAAAGCACAGGTAGCTTTTCAACGCCCGGAATTATTGATCCCCTGATTAATTATTCCCAGAAAACCTGTGGTATTCCTGTTGACAATGTTCCACCCTGCCCTCCTGTCCTCAACGTTGAAACTGATTGTGAAACATCATCAAACTTATTAATATGGTCAAATCCAAATGATACCTGCGACAGGGATATTGCAGGTTATCTGATATATTACTCTCCTCCGCCAGAAACTGACCTTACTCTTCTTGATTCGATACAGGACTATCGGGATACTACTTACCTGCATGCAAACCTTACAACTGTTATAGGTTGTTATGCTGTTAAAGCATTTGATTCAATCGGAAATATCAGTGATTTCAGTAATGTTTTCTGTGTGGATACACTATGTGGCGGTTTCAGGCTGCCCAATGTATTTACACCTAACGGTGACGATTATAACCAGTATTTTAAAGCCTTTCCAGGATCACTTGGTGGTATTCAAAGTATTAAACTGGTGATACTGAATCGCTGGGGAACTAAAGTATATGAAACCACAGATAAGTATTTTGAATGGGACGGAACCAATAAGTTCAACAACAGGGATTGCCCCGAAGCAGTTTATTTCTTTATCTGTGATGTTTTTGAATATGCCAATGAAGGGGTTAGAAAAAGAACCATTACCGGTTCGGTAACACTATTACGATAGTAATGCTATTTCAAAAGATAAAAAATAATTAACCGCCAAGCACACAAAAATCAGCTAAAATAAAAATTCACTATCCTGTAACAATATTTATTTCTGGTGTGATTGGCGTACCTTGGTGCCCTGCGGTTAAATTTATGTTCAAATAAGTTTCAAATATCCGGTTACTTAAAACTTCATCAACATCGAGATCAGGTCAACAACCCTGTTCGAGTATCCCCATTCATTATCGTACCAGTTGAGGGTTCTCAGGATTTTGCCACCCAGTACTTTTGTCCATTCGGAGTCGTAAATTGAGGAATATGAATTACCAACAATATCTGAAGAAACCAGTTTAGCTTCCGAATAACTCAGCACATTGTGCATGGCTTCGGAATCAGCAGCAGCCTTTACAACTTCGTTCACTTCCTTTAAGGTGATATTCTTTTTAACCTCCACGACAAGGTCAACCACTGAACCATCAGGTACAGGAACACGTGAAGCCATACCATCGAGTTTTCCCTTAAGATCGGGAATTACAGTTCCAACTGCTTTTGCCGCACCCGTGGTAGTAGGAATTATGTTTTCAGCCGCAGCACGTCCACGTCTCCAGTCCTTATGTGGTACATCAGCCAGTCGCTGATCATTGGTATATGCATGTGTGGTTGTCATCAATCCTTCAACAATACCAAAATTATCATTCAGGATTTTGGCCATCGGTGCCAGGCAATTGGTAGTACAACTTGCATTGGAGATGATCCTGTGCCCGGGTTTCAATCCATCATCATTTACACCAATAACAATGGTATAATCAATTGCATCTTTTGCCGGGACAGTCAGAACAACACGTTTTGCCCCAGCTTTTAAATGTGGCTCAAGTTGTTCCCTTGTACGGAAGATACCGGTTGATTCAACAACAACATCAACATCCAGTTTTTTCCAGGGCAACTCGTTGGGATCTTTAATACTGAGCATTTTTACCCTTTCGTTGGGTGTGATCAGCATATCCCCTTCAATGTAGATGTCCTGTTCAAACCGTGCCATTACAGAGTCGTATCTTAAGAGGTATGCAAGCACCTCATCATCAAACAAGTCATTAATTGCTACTACATCAATGTCAGTCCTGTTATTTAATATTCTGAATACAGAACGCCCTATTCTTCCAAAACCATTTATTGCAACTCTCATTTTGAACCTCCTTTCCCGGATAGTTTATGATACTCAACCATTACATCAATTGTTCTTGCTGCCATTGCAAGTGCTGCATGATACCATGTCAGTGTTTTTACCATCCTGTTCACCGATTTCATCGCTGCCATTTTATCGTATATAACAGAAAATTGTTTATCGATAACATCGGTCGAGACGATAGGTTCATTAACAACCTGAACGACCTCTGGTATCCTTTTTGCCTCCTTTTCTACCGCCTTATGAACTTCATCAATAGTAAAATCAGCATTTTTAAGTACAGTGGTTAAGTCCAGTAATGATCCGTTGGGAACCGGGACATTGATCATGGATCCATCAACTTTTCCTTTTAATTCGGGAAGTATATCACCTATCCAGTGTGGTGTCCTGGATTCCAGGGGAATGATATTCTCGGCAGCAGAACGGCTGATTCGAAAATCACCCTGTACCTTATCACGTAAAGCCTGATCAGAAGTATATGAATGCACGGTTGATAACATAGCATAATCAACACCAAAATTCTCTTCCATGATTTTAAGCATTACCGAGGCAGCATTTGAAGTAGCCGATCCCGGTGAGATTAACTGATCTTCTGCTTCGATGGTATTTTCGTTAACACCCATAATCACAATACGGTCAATTTCATCAAAAGGTAAAGAAGTTAAAAAGACCTTTTTAGCTCCGGCACTAATATGTTTTTCCATATCCGCACGACAACTATATTTCCATGTACCGTCAACCACATAGTCAACATTGAATATATCCCAGGGTATATCACCGGGTTCCACACCTCTGACGATTCTGGCCTTTCCATTATTAGAGATCAGGAAATTACCCTCCAGTTCGGTTTTAACTCGTCCCTTCACTTCAGAGTGAACCAGATATTCCAGTATCTCGGGTTTCCCGATCTCGCCAATTGCAACAATCTCAATATCATCCCTTCCTGTTGCAAGGCGATATATATGTCGAGGGATCTCTCCGAATCCCATCAACCCTATCTTTATTCTGCTCATATTTATTACTCCTTTTGATTGATAAATAATACTTTACAAAGGTATATAACTTGGAAGCTATCAAAAAATTATATCTGTGAAATTATTGTTAATTTTCTCTAATGAAATTAAATGATCAACAGGGAGATTAATCACGCAAACGTTTTAAAGGATAGCTTCATCGTATTATCAATATTAATAAATAATTTACTTTTGCACTGAAATGGAGAACATAAGGAACTTTTGTATAATCGCTCATATTGACCACGGTAAAAGTACACTGGCAGATCGTTTGTTACAATTTACCGGAACCCTGGATGAACGGGACTATAAGGACCAGGTACTTGATAATATGGACCTTGAACGTGAGCGCGGCATCACGATAAAAAGCCACGCCATACAGATGAAGTACGATGAAGACGATAAGCATTATATATTAAATCTTATAGATACACCTGGCCATGTTGACTTCTCCTATGAAGTTTCACGATCGATTGCTGCATGTGAAGGGGCTTTACTGATTGTTGATGCAACGCAGGGAGTTCAGGCACAAACAATATCCAACCTGTATATGGCCATCGATCATGATCTGGAGATCGTCCCGGTTTTGAATAAAGTTGACCTGGAAAATGCCATGCCTGAAGAGATCAAGGATCAGCTGGTTGACCTGATAGGTTGTGACAGGGAAACGATTATTGAGGCAAGTGCTAAAACCGGTTATGGTGTTGATGTAATCCTGGAAGCCATCGTTGAAAGGATACCCCCTCCGAAAGGCGATCCTGAAGCACCATTGCAGGCATTGATCTTCGATTCTGTATTTAATTCCTTTCGTGGAATTATAGCCTATTTCAGAATTTTTAATGGCATGATAGTAAAGGGCGACATGGTGAAGTTTGTCAATACTGAAAAGCAATATGATGCCGATGAAATAGGGGTTTTAAAACTTGGCCTTGATCCTCGCAAAAAGCTTAGTGCAGGTGATGTTGGCTATATTATTTCTGGAATAAAAACCTCCAAAGAGGTTAAGGTAGGGGATACAATCACACATGTTGATAATCCGTGCGATACAGTTGTCTCTGGTTTTGAAGATGTAAAACCTATGGTTTTCGCCGGGATATACCCTGTTGATGCCGATGATTATGAAGAACTGCGTAATTCGATAGAAAAACTTCAGCTTAACGATGCATCCCTGACTTTTGTTCCCGAATCTTCTGCAGCCCTTGGTTTTGGATTCAGATGCGGATTCCTTGGGTTATTGCATATGGAGATCGTTCAGGAAAGGCTCGACAGGGAATATGACATGAACGTGATTACTACCGTTCCAAACGTATCCTATCATGTTATTACCAACAAAGGTGAAACCGTTGAAGTTCATAACCCCTCCGGGCTACCAGAGCAAAAACATATCGGCCATATAGAAGAACCATATATTAACGCTCAGCTCATTACCAAATCGGATTATGTGGGTTCAATTATGAACCTTTGCATCGAAAAGAGAGGTACATTAAAAAATCAGGTGTATCTCACTTCCGACAGGGTGGAGATCACTTTTGAGCTTCCGCTGGCTGAAATTGTTTTTGACTTTTATGATAAACTGAAAAGTATTTCTAAAGGATACGCATCATTTGATTATTACCAGTCGAGTTATAAACAAGCCAACCTGGTGAAGCTGGATATCCTTCTGAATGGCGAATCGGTTGATGCTTTGTCAACACTTATACACCGTGATAATGCCTACGCCTTTGGCCGCAAAATGTGTGTTAAACTTAAAGAGCTGATACCTCGCCAGCAATTTGATGTTGCAATACAGGCAGCTATAAGCACAAAGATCATTGCCCGTGAAACCGTTAAAGCCCTGCGGAAAGACGTAACAGCAAAATGTTACGGAGGTGATATCACCCGTAAACGAAAACTCCTTGAAAAGCAGAAAAAGGGAAAGAAACGTATGCGCCAGGTAGGTAATATCGAAGTGCCTCAGCAGGCGTTTCTGGCAGTGTTGAAACTCGATTGAGTAGTGCATATTATGGCCTGTTGAGATTTACCCATTTTTCCTTGGTAAACACAGTGGTTAAATCTTAATTTTTAAAATCAATCAGAAAGTCCTTTTTAACAACCTATCAAATGCGTATCTTTATATTTCAATTTGTGTTGTAACATTTACTCATCACAATTCGTCATAATGGATAAAAGGAAGAAATCTTCCGGGATGACAACAGCGGAATACAATCAATGTGTGGAGGATTATGCTGACAATGTCTATCGCTTTATCCTGAAAAACATAAAGGATGAGGATAAAGCCAGGGATGTGGTTCAGGATGCATTTGTAAAGATGTGGGACAGGGTTGGATCAATATTATCCGACAAGGCAAAATCCTATCTGTTTACAACGGCATATCATACCATGATCGACCATATCCGAAAAAACAGCAGGATGGTTGAAATGGAAAACCTCCCGCAGGATTACGCTTCTGAACAAAATAATTATTCAGATTTGCAGGAGATTTTAAACGAAGCAGTAAGTAAACTACCAGCTATTCAAAGATCGGTTGTATTGTTAAGGGATTATGAAGGATATTCATACAAAGAAATTGGGGATATTGCCGGATTAAATGAAGCGCAGGTGAAGGTTTATATTTACAGGGCAAGAATGTTCCTGCGAAAATATATTGGAAGTATGGAGAGTGTTGTATGAGTTCGGAGTTTGAAGTTCGGAATTTGAAGTTCGAAGTTAACAGTTCGAAGTTAACAGTTCGAAGTTTGAAGTTTGAAGTTTATGCAACCAACAAATAATGACGAATGGCGATTGACGATGATGATTAACAAAAATAACTACGAAATCTACTTTATCGACTGTTACGATGGTAACCTGAACAGGGATCAGCTTGCTGAGCTCGAACATTTCCTTGATCTCAATCCTGATCTGAGGGAAGAATTTGAAGCGTTTGAAAACATTACAATTCCGGTTGATGATACAATTGGATTTAATGCTAAAGAAAATTTAAAAAAAACATCTGTTACCGGAACTGAAATCATACATGCAGAAAATCACACTGAATATTTCATAGCATATCATGAAGGTGATCTTAATCCTTATGAAGAGCAACAGATGAATTCATTTCTTGATAACAATCCTGAATTTCGGAAAGAATTCAATTTATATGGCAAACTGACATTGGTACCCAATGCGAATATTGGACTTGAAAAGAAGGACGCCCTTAAAAAACACCCATTTATTATTAACCGGCTGGTTTATTACAGTACAGCAATTGCTGCAGCAATACTTCTTCTGATCGGTGCTTATTTCATGTTCTGGAATAATAATGAAGTACCCGGAAGCAGAGATACCGTGTTAATCTCCTCACTTCCTGTTTCAACAGTCACAAGCGTTTCTTATGAGGAATCTGAATCAGAAATTCTGGTACGCAAGCAACAGCATTCAGGTATGGCTGCATTACCTGAATCGACTATTCAGGAAAGAAATTCCGGGATGCAGATAGCTTCGTTGGAATCATTAGAAACAAAAGAAATAACAGGGCTTGAACGAGATTATCAAGACATTCTTCTTCCAAGAATAGATGCCATGATTATTTCATTTCCTGATGAAACACTCCTGGCAAATAACGACCAAAAGAAAAATAAGTCATTGTTGGGCCGTGTAATTTCCAATGCAGCGATGAAGATTAAACTGGCTTTTAATCAAAATGCAAATGAGATTACCAATAATCCTGCTGAAAACCTCACATGGCTTAATATCGTTAAAACCGGTGTTGATGGTTATAATTTCTTTATGGATAAAGAGATTGAGATTGTTGAAGAGGTTGACGAAGAAGGGGAACTTGTGGGTTATGCATTGCTTGGCGATAATATGAATCTGACAAGAAAAGTAAAGAAGTAATCTTTAAGCTCCCTGTAACATATACGTGTGAATATCCGTCACACAACAAAATTTAAAAATCAACTAAAATTTTATTATAATGAAAAAGTCAAATACACTATTTTCCTGTCTTATAATTTTTGGTCTGGTTTTCACCTTGAATACCTATGCACAAATGAAAGGTGATGGAAATGTAATAACCAGGACAATTGAATTATCTTCCTTTCATTCTCTTGATATTGGAGGATCATTTAATATTTATTTCACACAAGCGGATGAGCAGAAGGTTGAAATCGAAACCGATGCCAACCTTATGGACAGAATTACACTTGATGTTTCGGATGGAACATTGAATATCAGTTCAAAACCTATCAAGAAATACACCAAATTGAATATATCTCTTCAGGCTCCTACACTCGAAGATCTCAATATTCATGGTGCTTCAGAATTTAGTACCAGGGGTGTTCTGAAAGGGGATAAATTAACGGTGAACTCAAGCGGAGCTTCGTCAGCAGAATTATATATTAACGTTGGGGAGTTACATACAGTATCGAGCGGGGCGTCTAATATTCACTACACAGGAATAGCCAGGTTACACCAGGTAAATGCAAGTGGTGCATCGGAGGTCGATGCCGGCGATCTTGAGACTGAAACTGCTGACGTTGAAGCCAGTGGAGCAAGCAGTGTAAGTATTGATGTTGACCAGGATTTAACCCTGAATACTTCCGGGGCAGCAGATGTTGACTACAATGATGTTGCGGAAATAACGTATAAGAACAAAAACGACATAGTAGTTATACAGGACAGGGATGAGGACAGCTATGTTATCTATACCGATGATGATGATGAAAAGGTAAAAGTAAATGCCTTGGGGATTGTTCATGTTGTTGAAGATGATGATACAACAGAAGTCATTATTGGAAGGCATAAATTGATCATCGATGAAGATGGTGAAGTGAGATATAAAAAATATCGCAGGAATAAGTTTAATGGCCACTGGGCTGGTGTTGATCTTGGGGTAAATGGATATGTAACACCTGATTTTAATATGAAATTCAAACCCGAGGATCGGTATATTGACCTGAGGATGGAAAAATCGATTTTTGTAGGGATAAACTTTTTTGAGCAGAACATAAGTCTTTCCCGCAATCAGAAATGGGGCCTGATAACCGGCCTCGGATGGGAGGCACACAACTATAGATTTAAAGATAATGTGATGATCACTAATGATTCAATAACCCTGAAAGGATTCTATTCATCCGGAATCTCAATGAGGAAAAGTAAACTCGTTGTTAATTACCTGACCATTCCGTTACTATTCGAATTCCAGACCAATCGGTATATAAAGAAGAACAGTTTTCATATTACGGTAGGTGTGATTGGCGGTGTAAGATTATGGTCACATACCAAACGATATTTTGAAGAAACAAATAAAGCATATGAATTGCTTGATCCGGTTACAGGCGATAAAGTCCTTGACGCTATATCCCCAGGAAACAAAAAAGTAAAAAACTGGGATGGTTACCACCTGAATCCTTTCAAAGCAGATGTTACCTTTCGCATTGGCTGGGGATGGATAAACCTGTTTGGGAACTATTCAGTAACAACGCTATTCAGAAAGGACCGCGGACCTGAACTTTATCCTTTTTCAGCAGGTATCACCCTGGTGGGCTGGTAAAAAGATAAGCTGTTAGTTTACAAAAGCTTTCCGGGGTACCGGAAGGCTTTTTTGTTTTTTACAACCACATTATTTTATTAAATTTGCCTGCATAACATATGGTGGTTGAGTGGTTGAGTGGTTGAGTGGTTGAGTGGTTGAGTGGTTAAGAAAACTGTGAACTCAAAACTTATGTCATCCAGCGGAGCCGAAGGACAAAACCCGCTGCCTGTAATTGTTTTAATATTTAACATTAAACTTACTTCTTATGTCAGGACATAATAAATGGTCATCCATCAAGCATAAAAAGGGAGCTAAAGATGCCAAACGCTCCAAGATGTTTTCAAAGATCATTAAAGAAATAACAGTGGCAGTAAAGGAAGGTGGCCATGATCCGGAAGGTAACCCAAGGCTTCGCGTTGCCATAGCCAATGCCAAAGGTGCCAGTATGCCCAAAGACAATATTGAAAGGGCTATTAATAAGGGAAAAGATAAAGATGCTTCGAGCTTTGAGGAAATTACCTATGAAGGTTATCTTTCACAAGGCATTGCCGTTTATGTTGAATGCACCACCGATAACTCACAGAGAACAGTAAGCAATATCAGGTCCATTTTCAACAAACATGATGGTAACCTGGGTAAAAATGGATCTTTGAGTTTTCTCTTCGAAAGAAAGGGGGTATTTACTATCCCTATTATTAATATTTCTGACAAAGATGAATTTGAACTGGAAGTGATTGATGCAGGTGCTGAAGACATTGATGAAGGTGAGGAATTTATTGTTGTGACCACAATAATGGAGGATTTTGGCAAAATGCAAAAAAAACTGGAAGAACTTGGAGTAGAAGCCGAAAACCAGCTACTGGAAAGAATACCTCATGAAACCGTAACACTTGCAAAAGAGAGGGCCTTAAAAATCATGAAAGTGATCGATCAATTCGAAGATGATGATGATGTTCAGAATGTATTCCATAACCTCGAAATGACGGATGAACTGGTTAATGAAATGGCCAATTCATAAAAGAGCAGATTTCTAAACTATCTGATTTCACGAGTTTACGATTTCCCGGTATTCGATATTCGAAGTTGGTTCAACTCGCACAAATATTTCGTATATCGTGAAATCAAATCAAACCTTAATGTTATCCAATTGATTATATCGCTCCTCAATCGATAGGCTACATACTACCCACTAATTCATGGGTATCCCTTGCAATCACCAGCTCCTCATTTGTAGGAACAACGATGGCCTTTACCTTTGAATCAACCTTACTGATAACCGACTCTGTACCCCTCACAGATTTATTCTTTTCAGCATCAAAATTTAAACCCAGGTATTCAAAACCTTTGCAGATTTCCTCTCTGGATTCTGCACCGTTTTCTCCAATGCCTCCTGTAAACACAACAACATCAACACCTTCCATGGCAGCTGAGTAAGCACCAATATATTTTCTCACTCTGTAATGGAACATATCCTGGGCGAGCTGTGCCCTTTCATTACCTTCTTCTGCAGCCTGCTCGATTTCCCTCATATCCGACGACACCCCTGAAATTCCCAGAACACCACTATGTTTATTGATCAGGGTATTGGCTGTATGTGCTGATATTTTTTCCTTTTCCATGATATACAACAACACCCCGGGATCAACATCACCGGTTCGGGTACCCATGATCAATCCTTCAACAGGAGTTAGTCCCATGCTAGTGTCAACAGATTGTCCATTGTCAATGGCTGCCACCGATGATCCATTACCAAGGTGGCAACTAATGATTTTCTGTTTACTATAGTTGAGATTTAAGATCTCACATGCCCGTTGTGATACATACCTGTGGCTGGTACCATGAAATCCATAACGTCGCAGGCCATATTTTTTATACAGAGAATAAGGAATGGCATACATATATGCATATGGAGGCATACTCTGATGAAATGCCGTATCGAAAACACCAACCTGGGGCACTTCGGGCAAAACAGCCTTCATTGAATAAATCCCATTGAGGTTTGGTGGATTATGTAATGGAGCCAGATCAACACATTCTTCCATTTTATTGATTACTTCATCGGTGATCAACACACTGGAATTAAACTTTTCTCCTCCATGAACTACCCTGTGCCCGACTGCATCGATCTCTTTCAATGATGTCAGACTTCCAAATTCCTTGCTTATCAATACTCCAAGAATATATTCTATTCCAGCTTGATGGTCAAGAATCTCTCCTTCCAGGTTAACATCGTCCCCCCTGCTGGTTTTATGTTGCATAAAAGACCCGTTTAACCCTATCTTCTGAACGATACCTCTGGCAAGCCATGCTTCATTTTCGATATCAAATAATTGATATTTAATTGAAGAGCTGCCACAATTCAATACTAAAATTTTCATTAAAATGTCTTTAATTTA
>CAYXUU010000009.1:0-110483 GCA_964468645.1 uncultured Bacteroidales bacterium | reverse complement strand
CAATCTTTTTATTTCCATAGAATCCCCTAATTTATTTATTATTTAAACTTTTATCTTTAATCCTGATAATTATTGAAAAATATGCGATTATTTGAAGTAAAGATGCAACATGTTGCATTTCTACTTATATTGATAATTATATTCGCATTCCCCTCATAAAATCCAGAATTCAAATTACATCAAACTTTATACTCGCAACAAATAATTTTTAACACCATCATCTACCCAGGGTATAAATCGTACCCTTTTTATTAAACCTTTTACCATCTTTATAAACATAGAAACCTTCACCGGCATGCAGGCCTAATAATCCGGCTCGTACAAGACGTTTTATAATAGGTGATGATTTATACTTGATATCCCCATATTCCTGGTATAATCCTTCCATCCATCTCAGAATTTTATCCAGTCCTATTGAATCTGCCATGACAAATGGTCCCTGTTGCAAACCAAATCCTAATTGCATACACTCATCAATTTCTTCCACCGTACTTACACCTTCCATCAGTAATTCACATGCCTCATTGATCATTGGAATGATAAGACGGGTACTAATATTACCGGGAGTGCCATTAATATTGATAATCTTTTTATCAAGTATTCGGGCAAAGCGAACAATAATATCACTGGCTGTGGCTGATGTTTTCCAGCTCTTATTTACTTCCAGGATTTTATTTGCAAATGCCGGCGACAGAAAGTGAAGGCCTATCGCTCTCTCAGGTTTATCAAGCACTATCGAAAGATCATCAATAACTTTGGTTGAGGCATTTGATGCAATCACCGTATCGTCGGGAACCACCGCTTCTATCCGCTCGAATATTTCCCGGCGAAGATTCAGGCTGCTGACTGGTTTTTTTGAATTTACAGATTCAATAACTATTGTACAATCCCGTAATACCTCATAGCCTATATACCCACTGATCCTTGAAAGAATGGCTTTCTTTTCACCTTCTGTCATTCCCCATCGGTTGATCATTTTATCGAGTATTTCCCCCAGGGTCCTGTTAATAATTGCAACCCGTTCATCCGTTAGGTCGATGAACCTGACTTCTATACCATTCGAGCTGGCTGCAATAGCAATCTCCTGTCCCATACTGCCACATCCAACAATACCCAGCCTTATCGAATTTTGCTTGTTTTGCGTTGAATTACCAAGTTTGTAATCCTCAAGTTTTTCATTTTTCATATAACACTTATTAATTTTTGATCTAAAGACAGTATAAAATACAAAAAATAATCCGGAGCCCAAAATTAAGTATAAAAAGATGAAAGAAATTTGTAATTATTCTAAATACCAGCATTTAATATTTGGATTAAAAAAGTATGTTATCTTTGTGTCTCTTGAAAAATACCTCTTTATTATAAGGGGATATTTTTTTTGATTTTATTTGTTAATTTTTTAACAGATAAGCTATGTATAATGAATAAATGAAACTATTATCAATATATTACTAACCTAATTAATCAAAACCATAACACTATGACAAACAAAATTACGAGCTTGGCTGAATACTATGCAAAGTACCAGGAAAGTGTTGCCAACCCGGAAGGATTTTGGGGAAAAATTGCCGAAGATTACTACTGGCATAAAAAATGGGATAAGGTCCTTGAGTGGAATTTCTCCGAGCCAAATGTAAAGTGGTTTCAGGGTGGAAAACTGAACATCACCGAAAATATCTTTGAACGAAATTTATTCCAGAGAAAAGATCAGGTTGCACTGATCTGGGAACCCAATGATCCAAAAGATGCAACTGTAGAATATACATATGGCGAACTATTCGAAAAGGTTTGCGAATTTGCCAACGGCCTGAAGAAAATGGGTGTTGAAAAAGGTGACAGGGTAGCACTCTATCTTCCAATGATTCCCGAACTTCCGATTGCTATGCTGGCCTGTGCAAGAATTGGTGCCGTTCATAGTATTGTATTTGCCGGTTTTTCAGCAAATGCCCTTGCTGATCGTATCAATGATTCAGAATGCAAACTCGTTATTACTTCCGACGGTGGTTACAGGGGAACCAAAAGCATACCTCTGAAAGCTATCGTTGACGATGCCTGTAAATCATGCGATTGTGTTGAAAATGTCATTGTTTTCAAAAGAACTGGTCAGGATATTGAATTTATGGAAGGAAGGGATATCTGGTGGCATGATGTAATTCATAATGTAGGTAGTGATAATAAAGCTGAGGAAATGGAATCTGAAGACACCCTTTTCATTCTTTATACTTCAGGTTCAACCGGAAAACCAAAAGGTGTATTACATACCACTGCTGGTTATATGATCTATGCAGAATATACCTTCAAAAATGTTTTCCAGTACAACGATGGTGATATTTATTGGTGTACAGCTGATATCGGATGGGTAACAGGGCATTCATATATTGTTTACGGACCACTGCTGGCAGGAGCTACTTCTGTTATGTTTGAAGGTGTACCAACCTGGCCTGATGCAGGAAGATTCTGGGAAGTTGTTGATAAATACAAAGTAAACCAGTTTTATACAGCACCTACAGCTATCCGAGCCCTGATTGCACAGGGAAATGAATTTGTTACAAAGCATGATCTAAGCTCATTAACAGTACTTGGAACCGTTGGCGAGCCTATTAACGAGGAAGCCTGGAGATGGTATCACGATCAAGTAGGAAAGGGCAAATGTCCTATTGTTGATACCTGGTGGCAAACAGAAACTGGTGGTATTATGATTACTCCACTGGCAGGTATTACACCAACCAAACCATCTTTCGCAACCTTACCGTTCCCCGGGATTCAACCAATAATCGTTGATAGTGAAGGTAATGAGCTTACAGGCAACGGAGTTGAAGGTAACCTTTGCATTAAATTCCCATGGCCAGGTATGATCCGTACTACCTATGGTGACCATGAAAGATGTCGTTTAAATTATTTCTCAACCTATAAAGACCTTTATTTCACCGGCGATGGTGCCAAACGTGATGAAGAAGGATACTATAGAATTATGGGACGTGTTGATGATGTTATTAATGTTTCAGGTCACAGGATTGGTACAGCCGAAATTGAAGACGCTATTAACCAACATCCTAAAGTAAATGAAAGTGCTGTTGTTGGTTGTCCTCATGAAATTAAAGGACAGGGTATCTATGCTTATGTTACCTGTGATGAGCTTTCTGATACAGAGCTTGAAACCATAGAAGGGGAAATTCGCACGTTTGTAAATAAATTGATCGGACCTATTGCAAAACCTGATCTTATTCAGATTGTAAGCGGATTACCAAAAACCCGTTCAGGTAAAATCATGAGAAGGATCCTCAGGAAGATTGGTGAAGGTGATGCCACCAACCTTGGTGATACCTCAACACTTCTTGATCCCGGGGTAGTTGAAGAGATTATTGCCGGAGCCAAAGTTGACGTTAAGAGATAATTCTTGAACATAATAATTAATAAATGCAAGGCATTTTAAGCCAATGGCTTGAAGTGCCTTCTTTTTTAGTCTATTAACCAAAAACCAAATTATAATGGAAAATAAAAAAGTTATGAACAGAGGTATGGTTGTACTGGGTGCAATCCTGATACAATTAGCCCTTGGTGCAATTTATGCCTGGTCGGTATTTACTCCTGAACTAACAGGAGCAGGATGGACAAGAGCCCAAACGCAGATAGTATTTGCTGTTGGATTAGCTTCATTTGCAGTATTCATGGTATTCGCAGGAAAAAGATTAAATAAATGGGGTCCGCGAAATCTAGCAATTCTTGGCGGTGTAATATTAGGCCTGGGGTATTTACTTGCTGGCTTATTTGGAGGAACAAGTTTCTGGGCACTTGTGATTTTAATCGGATTGGTTGGGGGTGCCGGTATCGGATTTGCCTATGTTGTACCTATTGCCGTAGGAATGCGCTGGTTCCCCGATAAAAAAGGGATGATCACAGGCCTTGCAGTTGCCGGATTTGGATTCGGTGCCATGCTATGGGTAAAACTTGCCGGATCATGGGGCCATCTTATTCAAGATATTGGTTTATCAACAACATTCTGGATATACGGAATCGCTTTTGCCGCTATGGTTATTATTGGTGGTTTCTGGATGATATTTCCACCCGAAGGTTGGAAACCTAAAGGGTATGAACCACCACAAGCGTCCGACTCAGGGAAAAAAGCTGCCGGAGTTCTTGACTTCACCAGCAACGAAATGCTTAAAACCCCTCAATTCTATCTCATTTTCCTAACGTTTGTATTCAGTGCCGGAGCAGGACTGATGTCCATTGGCCTGATGAAGCTTTATCCAATTGAAGCTTTACAGGAGCAAGGATTATCAGCAATTGAGGCTAGTGCCATTGCCGGAACAGCAATGGCTGTATTTTTCAGTCTTGCTAATGGTCTGGGAAGAATTCTCTGGGGAATGATCTCAGACAAACTGGGAAGGAAAACTTCAATATTGATAATGACAGCTACTCAAGGCATCTTTGTGATATTGTTCACTTTTATGGCCGAACACGAGATATGGCTTTATATTGGAGCTGCATTAATTGGATTTAACTTTGGTGGCAATTTCGCACTCTTTCCAACCATAACAGCAGATACATTTGGAGCTAAAAATGTTGGCCAGAATTATCCATTTGTTTTTCTCGCATATGGCGTTGGTGGGATTGTTGGGCCAATTCTTGGCGGATCACTCGGTGATATTGGTAATTTTGCTTTAGCATTCACCATTACAGGTGTGGCGGTACTAGTAGGCACCCTCCTAACAGCTATGGTAAAACCCGCCAGGAAATAATTAACAACCGGAAATAAATTAAAGCCCGTTTTTTGAAAGCGGGCTTTATTAATGCTCTCTTCTGAAACTAATATAATGGATATTATTCCTGGTTTTAACTTCAAGCTTTCCGGCTAATTCCTTTACCAGGTAGTTCGACATCTGTACAATAATATCAGGATCCTCAAGGATCATCTCTGGATCGGGTCGTTTATCCGGTATTACAAATTCCTTACCCTCATAATAAACCATTACATCGATATATAATTCATTATACGATACCTGTACAGATACATCCTTATCTTTTAAGGCTATGTCGTTGTGAAACAATGACTCTGCAATTGCAAAAAGGATCTGATTGACCTGTTTGACAACCTCTTTACGTGCGCCCCATACTGCTCCATGTTTATCAAGGAAGTGTTCTATCTTATCAAACACCTGTTTACTGTCTCTCACTTCCAGGGTTACCTTTCTGGCAATTCCAATTCTGAATATCAGGTTTAAGATTATAGCTGTAATAGTTGCAGTTGCCAGTGAGGATGAAAACACGGGTAGAATTACCGGATGTACATTCTGGAAAGTTTCAGGTATCAGGTCAACCCCAATTCCAAGTATTAGTGAAATGCCCAGTAAAAACGTTTTTCTCGCATCAAGCATACGTGAGGTTATGATCTGAATCCCGGCCGCGATCATAAAACTAATGGCAAATATCATGGTTGCACCAAGCACCGGTTTTGGCATAATTGCAAAAAATGAACCTATTGGCGGGAAAAATGACAGGACAATCAATATTATTCCCAGTGTAATCCCAATCCGCCGGCTTGTTGTGGCTGTTGCAATTGAAAGACCTATGTTTGTTGATGAAGTAGATTGACCCAGGCCCCCGGTGAGCCCGGCAGCAATACAACTTAAAGAATCGGCAAAAATCCCCTTTTTAACATTTCTCATGTCTGTTCGCCTCCAATTGGTGTTGTTGATCTTCTGGCAGGTGGTTAAATCGCCGATGCTTTTCAATGTTGATGATAACATGGCAATTATGAAAGGAATAACCAGGTACCAGCTGAATGACCATCCGGGATGCTTTAATAATTGGAATCCAAATATTGGAATATCTTTAAAATAAGAATGGTCTGCCGTTTCCATTAATCCAAAGAGATAGGCAATCCCATAGCCTAAAAACATTCCGATAAGTACACAGAATAGTTTAATCTTACCCCGGCTCCAGATATTCAATCCTATAATCAGGAACAGCGTAAGAGCTCCGGTGATTATCTCATTCGACTCGGCAGTATCATCGTTGGCATCCATGCCCATGAAATAGGTAATTGCCAGTTTTATCATGGTGATACCAACCATGGCAACGATTAAACCTGTAACTTCCGGGGGGAATAGAACCCTGAGTTTATGAATAACCCGTGATAACAGAAACTCGGCAAACCCGGCAACCAGCAACATACCAAATAAAAGGGACAATCCCCCTGTTTTTACAGCAAGCAAAGAAGCCGTAAGATAAGAAGGTCCGCACATTGAGGGGCACAAAAATCCTGAACCCAGATGTTTACCATTCAAACTTTGAATAATGGTGCCTATTCCCCCGGCGATCATCGACATAGAAATCAGGGCAACAGTTTGTTCAGTAGTTCCTCCCGACTCCCTTACAATTATTATTGGCAGAACAAAGGAGATGGTAATGATCATAAAATGCTGAAGGCCCATAACAAAATTGATAAAAACGGGAGGTTTATCATCAACTCCATAAAGCAAATTTGGCGGCTTTTTACTCATTTGTTATATCATTAAAATGGAGTATATTCTCGTTGTTAATTTTCAGATGAGATTATAAACATAATAAAAATCTTTAAATCATCAATTATTTATCTTATAGAAACGGGCAATAACAATTTGCTTCGTACTTTTGCGAAAAAATTAACAGAAATAAGAATCCTGGAAATTAACAATTAGACAAATGGGCATTCGTAAGCTTAACAGTATCTTCAGACCACAGAGAATCGCCTTAATAGGTGTAAAAAATGATCCGAAAAGTGTTGGAGGCATAACACTCAGCAATCTTGTTGGAGGAGGTTTCAAGGGCGTTGTATATCCTGTAAACCCTTACCATGAAGCTGTTCTAGGAATCCCCTGCTATCCCGATGTAAAGAGTTTGCCGAAGACACCTGATCTGGCAATTATTACAACCCCGGCTAATGTTGTTCCGCAAATCATACGTGAATGTGGTGAAGCAGGAATAAATGGTATTATCATTATGTCAGCAGGTTTTAAGGAAATCGGTCCTGACGGAAATGCGCTTGAAGCCAGGGTTAAAACTGAAAAAGAACGATACCCCGATATGCGTGTCATTGGCCCTAATTGCCTGGGTGTGATAGTTCCCGGTTCTCATATGAATGCCAGCTTTGCTTCAGCAATGCCAAAAAAGGGGCATGTTGCTTTCATTTCACAGTCAGGGGCACTGTGCAGTTCAGTCCTGGATTGGGCTCTTGAAGAAAAAATTGGCTTTAGTTATTTTGTATCTATCGGGAACAGCATGGATGTTAATTTTGGCGACCTGATAGATTATTTCGGTCAGGATCCGAATACAAAGTCTATCATTCTCTATGTTGAGTCCGTTACCAATGCCCGGTCATTCATGACCGCTGCAAGGGCTTTTGCACGAAAGAAACCCATTATCGTTTATAAAGCCGGCCGGTTCCCTGAATCAGCCAGGGCTGCTGCCTCACATACAGGAGCTATTGCCTCAGAAGATAATATTTATAATGCTGTTTTCAGAAGAGCAGGTATTGCAAGAGTTTTTGATATTGGTGACATCTTTGATTTTACAGACCTGATAGGAAGGAAAAGAATACCCCGGGGAGCCCAACTTGCCATCGTTACCAATGCCGGAGGTCCCGGCGTAATGGCCACAGATACTTTGATCGCTCTGGATGGAAAACTATGTACCCTTAAGGAGGAAACAATGAATAAGCTTAATGATTTCCTCCCCACTTACTGGTCGCATGGCAATCCTGTTGATGTACTGGGGGATGCCACACCTGCCCGTTTTACAGGTGCCACAGAAATAGTACTTAATGATCCATGCGTTGATGCCGTGCTTGTGATTCTAACACCTCAGGCCATGACAGATCCTACCAATACAGCAAAGCAGATAGCCAGGTTATCGGAGAATACAACCAAACCTATCATGGCTGCCTGGTTGGGAGGAAAAAATATGCGGGAAGGAATTGAAGTTTTTAATCATTCAGGTATTGCCGTTTTCCAAACACCCGAACAGGCAATCAGGGCATTTATGACGCTGGTGCGTTATTCGAGAAACCTTGAAGCACTTTTCGAAACACCCAAAGATATGCCGGTTTCATTTTCTTACGACAGGAAACAACTCCGGGAAGAATTTGTAAAAAACACGTTTATCAAAGATAAAATCCTTAATGAAGATGATTCAAAAGCCCTTGTAAAAGGTTATGGAATCAATACTGCCGAAATTCTTACAGCCCGGTCTGAGGATGAAGCAACAAAGCTGGCTCATGAAATAGGGTATCCGGTAGTGATGAAAATACTCTCAGATGATATTACTCATAAAACAGATGTAGGTGGTGTGGCACTGAACCTTGAAAATGAAGAAATGGTCAGGGCGATGTACAGGAATATGATTTCATCAGTTTCAAACAATGTGCCGGATGCCAGGATTGACGGTGTTACCCTGCAGGCTATGATTGAATCAAAAGATAGCCTTGAATTGATCATGGGAATTAAAAAGGATCCTGTTTTCGGAACAGTCTTACTGGTTGGTATGGGTGGTACACAAGCTGAGATTTTCCAGGATATTACACTTGGATTTCCACCGCTGAATGAACGCCTGGCACGGCAGATGCTCGAATCATTAAAAATTTACCCGCTTCTAAAAGGATACCGTGGCAGCGAACCAAAGAATATAGAAAAGATCATTGAGGTGATGATCAGAATGTCGTACCTGGCAGCAGATTATCCTGAAATCGAAGAAATGGATATCAATCCAATAATTGTTACCAGAAATGATGCAATTGCCCTGGATGCAAGGATAGTGATCGATCAGGAACTGGTGGGTAAAGAACTTGCTGAGTTTTCTCACCTGGTTCTTCATCCGTACCCTGAGAAACTCGTTAAGGGATCAACCCTTTCTGATGGAACACCAATTATATTGCGACCAATAAAACCTGAAGATGAACCACTCTGGCTTGTATTGCTTGGCAGCTGTTCCAAAGAATCTATATACTATCGCTTCAGATATAACTTCCATTTTGATTCGCATGAGATTGCAACACAATTCTGTTTTATTGATTATTCAAGGGAGATTGCCATCGTGGCAGAGATAGAATTTGAAGGACGTAAAAGGTTGATAGGCGTGGGAAGACTGATCTCAGATCCTGATCACGAGACCGTGGAATATGCTGTTCTGATAGCAGACCAATGGCAACATAAGGAATTAGGTACCAGACTTACAGAATATTGTATTGGAATTGCTAGTAACTGGAACCTGAAACGGATCATTGCTCAGACAACTTCTGACAATAAGCCCATGGTTACAGTTTTCAAAAAACTTGGTTTTAATCTCGAATTCAGTCCTGACGGTTCTGTTGAGGTAAGTAAATATATCAACCCAAAAAATCAAAATTAGCAAGGAAGAAATCCTCAATGTAACCTCATGAAACCCGAAGAATTGTTACCCGACTCTTCAAGGAAAACAGCCGATATTGCTGCTGCATTTATTTTAAAGCACCCCATGCATCTCGAAAAGATGCTGGCAATGGCATATTCCGACAGGGATAAGATTGCCATGAGGGCCTCCAGGGTGATCTTTCTTATTCAGGAGCAAGCTCCCGATATGATCCGCCCTTATTATAATGAAATAATAAATCAGCTCAGGCATATTCAGAATAACGCAGCTAAACGTAATCTGCTCCACCTCTTCATGGGAAATACATTTTTACTTGATGAAGACAGCCTCGGATTGCTGGTACAACGATGTTTTATCTACCTTGAGTCTTCAAACTCAGAGGTTGCACATAAAGTTTATGCTCTTGAGATTCTGTATGAAGTTTCAATTAAAATTCCCGATATCAAACCAGAACTAATAACAATAATCAGCCACCAGATTGAAACTGCACAAAGTGCATTTAAAGCTGCAGGAAGCATGATTTTAAAAAAGCTCCACAAATAATTCTTAATAGAATCATCCAAACATCAGTATTTCCCTGCTCTGCCGGAAAATGGTTCTATTAAGAATTATAATGTGAGGTATTTATCGATAATCATGCAGATATTATTGAAGATATCATCTATTGATCCTATTCCATGAATATCCTCAAGCTTATTCTGCTTGTTATAGTAATCGAGTAAAGGGGAAGTTTGATTATTATAGACATTTAACCTGTTTTCGATAGTTTCCTTATTATCGTCCTTTCTGCCTTGAATTTCTGCCCTTTTCAATAATCTTGCTACAACCTCTTCATCATGCACATCAAGTGAAATTACCAGGTCGATGCTATCATTTATTTCATTCATCAGCTGATCCAGTTCTATCGCCTGAATAAGTGTTCTTGGAAATCCATCGAAAATGAATCCGGCTACTCCATGATTTTTTTCTATTACCGAATGTAATATTTCAATAAGTAACTCATCAGGAACCAGTTCACCTTTTTCCATGATGCGCTGTGCCTTTTTTCCCAATTCTGTCTGATCTTTAACTTCACTTCTTAAGATATCACCAGTTGATACATGTTTGATGTTGTATTTTTCAGAAATCTTTACAGCCTGGGTACCTTTACCTGATCCCGGAGGCCCGAATATCAAAATATTAAACATAAATAATGAATTAAATTATAACGAATAAATAAGTTGGCACAAAGATAAATATATCAGTCAAAATGCTGCAATTAATATGTAATTTTGGCCGATCAGCTTAATACTGGTATTCAAGATGCAGAATTATCTTCAGGATACAATTTTGTCCGGTTTCAATCATGATAGTGTTGTTAAATTGCAACCTCAGAAAAAGGGGTTGATATCTTTTAGCCTGACTGATGACACCACACTTATTGATTCAACTTTTTTTTCAGACGGTGCAAACATAAGTTTACAAAGTTTCATTGAGCATGAAAATTTCAGTCATCCCCTGGTTGATGAATCAATGGTACGAAGCCGGCAGGATTGGATAGCAGGTATAATTCTCGGATGTTTTATCATCTTTGTATGGATGCGCCTTACTTTTGGAAACAGGCTGCAACAGATACTTGATTCTTTCAGGGGAAGAAATTATGCAAATCAATTTATCAGGGAAGGGAATTTATTTAGTGAAAGGATATTTCTTCCCCTGATGATCATCGCTATGCTGTCATATTCACTGTTTCTTTATCAAAGTGTTGCCTGTTTCGGGGATGCTTCCATGCTAAGGATTGACTTTGTATTCTATCTTGAACTACTTACAGGTATTCTGGTTTACTGGTTAACCAGGGTTATCCTCATCCGGATATCAGGATTTGTCTTCAGAACGCAGGCCTTATCATACAATTATCTGTTCAATGCCCATATTTTTTTTATTATAAGCGGATTGGCAATTCTGCCCTTGTTAATCTTAGCCAGTTTCCTGGAATTAAGAGTTTTTATGATCGCTTCAATTATTCTCCTGGGAGGGATATTCCTGTTATGGTTATTCAGGGGAATATCAATAGGTTTGAATGAAAAGGCTTTTTCAAGGTTACATTTATTTTTGTATCTTTGCACTCTCGAATTTTTACCGTTAATAATACTGGCAAAAATTGTAGTTGACAGTAAAATATTTTAGAAAATTAAAAGATAAACATTGTGGAAAGTAAGGCAAAAAAACTAAACATCAGGAATATACTTGTTTCCCAACCCCAGCCTGCTGATTTTGAGAAATCACCTTACAGCGACCTGGCAAAAAAATATAATCTTACAATTGATTTTCACAAATTTATTAAGGTAGAAGGTGTCACTACCAAAGAATTCAGGCAACAGCGAATTAATGTTCTTGATCATACTGCAGTAATATTTACAAGCAGAAATGCTGTTGATCACTTTTTTAGTTTATGTAAAGATTTGCGTGTTGAGATACCCGACACCATGAAATATTTTTGCATCAGTGAGGCAACTGCTTTTTACCTTCAGAAATATGTTCAGTACCGGAAAAGAAAAATCTTTTTTGGAAAGCAGGATTTCTCACAACTCGTTGAGATCATTAAAAAACATAAAGAAGACAAATTTCTTTTACCCTGTTCCGATATCCACAAGGCCAGTTTAAGCAAACAGCTGAAAGATAATGACATAAACTATACAAAGGGGATTATGTACCGGACTGTTGCCAGCAACCTTTCCGGCATTGACATCAAGCAGTATAATATGTTGATATTTTTCAGTCCATCAGGAATCACTTCCCTTTTTAAAAACTTTCCTGATTTCAAACAAAACAACACACTTATTGCAGCATTTGGGCCCACTACCACCAAAGCGGTTAAAGAAGCAGGGCTAACATTAAATGTTAAAGCACCGACCAAAATATCTCCATCAATGACCATGGCCATTGATGAATATATTCAAAAAACGTTCAAGAAAACCAGTTAAGGTCCTGTATGAACAAACACCCCAAAGGGTAATACTGTTTACCATTGCAAAATGCAAACCTTTAAAAAACCGGAACGACTTCGCAGCAAAAAACTTATCGAACGACTATTTAAGCAGGGTCATAGTTTTAATGCATTTCCTTTTAAGGTAATCTGGCTGGAGACAAGCACCAGGAGTCCATTTCCTGCTCAACTACTTGTGGGTGTTTCAAAAAAGAATATGCGCAGGGCCATCGACAGAAACAAAATCAAAAGAAGGATCAGGGAAGCATATCGCAAAAACAAGGACCTTTATTACGATTACCTCAATAATACCGGCAAACAATGTATTTTCGGGATTCTACACAGTGGAAAGGAAATGACCAGGTTTAAAGACATTGAACAAAAAATAATAACTGTTCTGTCACGTTTAATTGAAGAACATGAAAAAAATATTGGGTAAGTTTTTTATACTCTTAATTAAGATATATCAGACAATTATTTCCCCGTATTTTGCACCATCATGCCGATATACACCAACATGTTCGGCTTATGGTGTTGAAGCAATTAAAAAACATGGCCCCTTCAGGGGAGGATGGCTAACGTTGAAAAGGTTTTCTTCGTGTCATCCATGGGGCGGAAGCGGTTATGACCCTGTACCTTAAAACATATCGACTTATGAAAAAATTATTTATTGTTACCCTGTTCATCGTATTCTTAATACCGGCATTTATTAATGCCCAGAACAATAACAACTTTGAGATTGCCAAGAACATCGATATTTTCACAACATTGTACCGTGAACTTCACAAGAATTATGTGGATGATATTCAGAGTGGGGAGTTAATGCAAACAGCCATTGTATCGATGCTTAAATCACTCGATCCTTATACCAACTACATTCCTGAATCGGATATTGAAGATTATAAGTTTATGACCACCGGACAATATGGGGGAATTGGTGCCTTGATCCACAAAAACGGTGATTATGTTTACATTTCTGAATTGTATGAGGATTATCCTGCACAGAAGGAAGGATTAAAAGCAGGCGACAAAATCCTGGAGGTTGATGGCACATCAGCAGAAGGTAAAGCATCCAATGAAGTCAGTACATTTTTGAAAGGTCAGCCTGGATCATCACTTACTATTAAAGTACAGCGTGAGGGAGAAGATGAACCATTAAGCATGGAACTTATCAGGGAAAATATTAAAATTGAAAATATTCCTTATGCCGGCATTCTGGAAGACAATATTGCTTATATCAAATTAAATGGTTTCACACAGAATGCCTGGAAAGAATTTAAAGAATCTTTCAATAATTTACGCAAGGATAATCAGCTTAAAGGCCTGATCATTGATATACGTGGAAATGGCGGAGGCCTGTTGATGGAAGCGGTAAACATTGCCAATTTTTTTGTAGAAAAAGACCAGTTGATCGTAAGTACAAAAGGGCGTCTTTTTGATAAAAATAACATTTACAAAACCAGGTTTGCACCAATCGACACCGAGATTCCGATTGTAATTATGGTTGATGGTACCAGTGCATCAGCATCTGAGATACTGGCCGGGGCGATGCAGGATCTTGATCGTGGTGTTGTTATCGGACAACGTACATTTGGAAAAGGGCTTGTTCAAAATGTAATACCCCTTAGCTATAACTCTAAAGTAAAGATCACCGTAGCAAAATATTATATCCCAAGCGGACGATGTATTCAGGCCATTGACTATTTCAACAAGGATAATAATGGTAATTCAAACCATATTCCCGATTCCTTAATCAATGAATTTGAAACGGAAGGTGGAAGGAAGGTTTTTGATGGTGGGGGAATTGAACCGGATATTAAGATTGAACCGGAAAAATTTGGGAATATTACCGCCAGTCTGTTTACCAAATTCCTCATTTTTGATTATGCAACCAAATTTGCATTGGAAAATGATTCAATTACAGAACCTGAGAAATTTGAAGTAACCGATGGAATATACGAGGATTTCAAAGTATATATTTCAGACAAGGATTACGATTATGTTACAAAAAGTGAAAAAAGTCTGAAGAACTTCAAAAAATATGCTGAAAATGAGAAATATTTCGATGCCATTGAAGAAGAGTATAAATCGCTTAAGAGCAAAATGATGCATGATAAGGAGAAGGACCTCGACACCTTCAGTGATGAAATTAAACAGGTATTGAAGGTTGAATTAATCTCCCGATATTATTATCAAAAAGGAAAAATACTGGCCACTTTAAATGACGATCCTGAACTTGAAAAAGCGGTTGAGATTATCAATGATCCCCAGGCTTATAATGATATTCTTGCCCCTTTGAAAAATAATGAAGAGTTATAGTTTGAAATCCGATAAATCTTTTAATTTTATAAGATTAAGACGGTCTGACCAAAATGTATATTTATAAAAAGCAATTTCATGCTGATGCTTACTTTGTTGCGCTGATGCTTATGGTGGCAAGTCTGCCCCTTTCCAAATTCGGGATGAGTGTTATGCAATTCACCCTGCTGGGTTTATGGTTATGGTCTGGTTTCTCATTTGAAAAAGCATTTGATTTCTATTTAAAACAAAATCCTTTTAAAGCTACCGGAAATTTCATTGCCTATGTTAGTAAACTTGGTTATGAGAATATTATAAAAAAATTCAGGATTTTCTTCAGGAATAAAGCAGCCCTGGTGCTTGTTTCCCTTTTTCTGATTCACATTTTTGGATTACTGCACACTTCTGATTTTGCTTATGCATTCAAAGACCTGAGGATCAAACTTCCCCTGCTTGCCTTTCCGATAATTTTATCTACCATGAAACCCCTGGAACAGAAAAAGTTCTTTACGATAATGCTGATTCATGCTGCAGCCGTACTGGCAGCAACATTTTTCAGCACAGCAGAACTGATGAAAGGGGAGTTCTCAGATATCAGAAAGATCTCGGTATTTATTTCGCCAATACGTTTCAGCCTTAATATATGTATAGCCATTTTTACTTTGCTATATTTCGCCTACATAAAAGACATCCTTCCGATTGGAGTACGTGTGCTATTTGTAATGATCGTGGTGTGGCTGGCAATTTTCCTGGTGATCATAGAATCGGGTATCGGACTGATCATATTAATTACCCTGCTTTTCCTTATGCTGTTATACTTCATATATACAATAAGAAACCTGTATTTGAAGATTGGTCTGGCCATAATTATCATTGGTGTTCCGGTATTTTTATACACTTATGTAAATAGCATCATCAATGAGTTCAACAACGTTGAGTCAGTTGATTTTAAAAAACTTGACAAATTCACAGCACAGGGAAATAAATACGTTCACGATACGATTTACCTCGGAATTGAAGATGGAAAATATGTAGGCCTCTATTTATCGATGAACGAATTACGCAAAGCATGGAATGAAAGAAGCAGCTTTGACTTCGATGGGAGGGATAGAAATGACCAGGAGATTCGGTTCACCATAATCAGGTTCCTGACATCGAAAGACTACCGTAAGGATGCTAAAGGTATTGCAGCACTCACCGATGATGAACTCAGGGCGATTGAAAGAGGTATTGCCAACGTAAATTATATTAAAAATCCAAGATTAAGAACCCGGATCTCCAAGATAATGCTCGGGTATCACAACTTCAAATATGAACATGATCCTAACGGAAGTTCTGTTCTTCAAAGGATCGAATTCTGGAAGGCCAGTCTCGGCCTGATCAGGGAGCATCTTGTTCTTGGAGTTGGTACCGGTGACCTTGAAGATGCATTTAATGAGTATTATGAAGAAACCAACTCACCATTAAAAGCATCCAACCGTTGGAGATCACACAACCAGTATCTTTCAATATTTGTCGGACTTGGTTTATTTGGATTCCTCTGGTTTATTTTCACATTATTGTATCCGCCGCTCAAGGAAAAAAAGCTTTTCGAATATTTCTATGCCGTTTTCTTTGTAACAATGATACTTTCAATGCTCACCGAAGATACCATTGAAACGCAGGCAGGAGTTACCCTGTTTGCCTTTTTCAATTCTTTCCTGCTGTTTTGCAGAAAAAGCGATTGATCCGGATTTTAACATAAGAATTGAGTGTTGAATATTGAGTGTATGTTTGATCAATCGCTTATAAATTGTGTGCTTGCAAACACTTTGTTTTTTTAGCAACGTTTTACCGGATAACAGTATAAATTGATCTGCTGCGAAACCCTACTATTTTGATTATAGGAAATTTGTACTTTAGCCTTATCTTAGATTTACAACATGAATAAGAAATCCTTAAGCTTCAGTTTTATTCAATATGATACTGTTACTGATTTGCCAGAACCTGATAAAGAATTACTTGACAGGGCACTACGGGCTGCCGGTAATGCTTATGCACCCTATTCGATGTTCAGGGTTGGAGCAGCACTTTTACTGGATAACAAGGAGATCATCACAGGTAATAACCAGGAAAATGTCGCCTATCCTTCAGGATTATGCGCTGAAAGGGTAGCCATCTTCTATGCTGCTTCAAAATATCCAGGTATGATAATAAAATCAATAGCGATATACGCGGAAGCAAAGAAATTCACCTCCGGCAAACCCGTAACTCCCTGTGGTGCCTGCAGGCAGGTAATAGCCGAATATGAACAAAAGCAAAAAACAAAAATCAGGATCATCTGTACTGACACCAATAACAGTGCGTATGTTTTTAACAGTATCAATGACCTGCTCCCTTTTACGTTCGAAGCCAGTGGATTAAAAAAAGAATAATATGGAAACTATAGCAACCAAAATATGCAAAACCAGCGATATTGGCATTTACAATAATTTGTTCGGGGGAACCATGCTCTCCTGGATTGATGAGGCGGGAGGTACCATGGCCAGTTCTATCTGTTGCTCACCCAATATGATCACATTGAAGATAGATGAAGTGGTTTTTAAAAAACCTGTTAAAGTGAATGAACATATCAGGATTTATGGAAAAGTTGACAGGATCGGTACCACATCAATCTCACTCTACCTTGAAGCACGACGTTTTAATTTCGATGATAAGGAAGAAATTCTGGTATGTTCTACTCGAATGACCTTTGTCCGTATTGATGAAGAAGGTAATGCAACGCCTATTGATAAAGCGATAATTGAAAAATACAGAAACCATTAGCTTATGAGAACCAGATCATTTTTAATTGTCATCCTGATAATTTTCAGTTACGGAATGAAGTCAGATAAACCAGCTTACCAGTTCTATAATGAAAAGGGCAAAAAGGTCAAATACAAAAAAGTTTTAAAGGCTTCACTTGAATCTGATATTGTGTTCTTTGGCGAGCTTCACAATAACCCTGTCTGTCACTGGCTTCAGCTGGAACTTACGAAAGACCTTTTTGAAGGGAAAGGAGCATTACTGGTTCTGGGAGCAGAGATGTTTGAATCGGATAATCAATTGATCATTAATGAATACCTCGGTGATTATATCGCTACAAAGAATTTCGAAAAAGAGGCGAAGTTATGGCCAAACTATAAAACCGATTATAAGCCATTACTGGAATTTGCAAAGGGGAATCAATTAGATTTTATTGCAACCAATATTCCCCGCCGCTATGCTGCACTGGTAAGCAAGCAAGGATTTGAAGGGCTGGAAGGGCTTACAGATGAAGGGAAAAGCCTCATTGCTCCGTTACCGGTTAAGTATGATCCTGAATTACCCGGTTATAAAGGAATGCTTGAAATGATGGCCGGGATGGGTCATGTCAGTGATAATTTTCCGAAGGCACAGGCCATCAAGGATGCAACCATGGCACATTTTATTTTGCAAAACTGGAATACGGGCCAGCTTTTTATTCATTACAACGGCGCATACCACAGTAAAAATTTTGAAGGTATCGTCTGGTATCTCAAACAGGAAAATCCCGGCCTGAAGATCCTGACGATTTCTTCTGAAGAGCAGGCATCGCCTGATAGCCTGCAAACAGAGTTTAATAACACTGCCGATTATATACTCGTTATTCCTGAGAATATGACCAAGACCTATTAGATTGGGCGATTGTCGATGTTCGATTGACTCAATCGCAAATAAAATCGAAAATCGCCAAACCAAACATCGACAATCGACAATCATTGTCTATTTAAAGGTAAAAAACGCATTGGCGAGAAAATTCCAGATGGTAACTACTCCGATAGCAAATAATTTGCAGAGGTAAAAATTCCATTTCAGATGCTTGATCATCAGCCACAGGATCAGGTTATTGATCCCCAGTCCAATAATTGATATGATAATAAACTCTGAGTATTCAACCGCGATATCCGGATTCTGACTCTGGAAAGTCCACACACGGTTTAATACATAGTTGGAAGAAGCAGCGATAATAAATCCTAAGGAGTTAGCGATATACTTCTGTACTTTAAAGATCTCCTTAAACAGAAAAGTAAATCCATAATCAATAAAAAGTCCGGAAAATCCTACGATTCCGAATTTCAGAAATTTTATTAAAAAGGCTTCTGTCCAGACTTCGCTCATGTGGGATATACTTTAATCTGTTTACAATTAATGTTTGATATTTAGTTTAGGTTATCATCATTGATCGACAATAGTCATTGGTTAATGGTCATTTGCTGCTAACATCATATCGATCAGTTTTAACTTTTCTAATATACAGCCCATTGCAAGTAACTGCCTGCAGCTGTCTACTCCTCCAGCTGCACAATCATCACCATCTTCTCCCCTCCCCTCATAATATCAACGGTGATTATCTGACCCGGTTCCAGTTTTTTCAATCTGTTCATGTAATCATAAATATTGGTAATTGTCATTCCGTCGATGGCTGTAATAATATCCCCTTTCAATAATCCGGCATTGTCTGCAGGCCTTCCTTTGGTAACACCACCAACACCCAGACCGTTGTTATCCTGAGACTGGAAATCAGGCATTATCCCCAGGGTAACTTTCAGGCTCATTCTGCCACCGGTTCTTTTCTTTGGTCCGGCTTCCTGGAAAGTTAATGCATGATCGCGGTTTGCCAGTTCAAAAACCAGATCGTAAGAAAAATCAGCAATATCCTTCTGACCTTCAAAGTTGATGAACTCAACATCATCAAAGGGTGTATGATAATCTCCGTGGGCACCCGTAGAAATGAAAAAGACCGGAATATCAGCGCCATAAAAAGCAGCATGATCTGATGGGCCATAACCTCCAGGTGAAAATGCAGGTTTAAGGTTATAATGCTGGGATAGTGCATTCAATATTTCCTCTCCCTCCACCGAGGTACCAGTTCCTGAAATGGAGATCGATCTTTTTTCTTCATCAAGTCTGCCAATCATATCAAAGTTGATCATCGCAATGATCTTATTAATATCTACAAGTGGGTTCTTTACAAAATATGCTGAACCCAGCAATCCCATTTCTTCTGCTCCAAAAGCTATAACCACAATACTTCTTTGAAGGTTATCCTTGTTTGCAGCGAGTTTCTCTGCAATCTCAATAATGCCAACAGTGCCGGAACCGTTATCATCAGCTCCATTATGGGCTGCGCTGGTATCGGGCATGCGTGAACCTGAGCCCCAGCCACCCATACCCAGATGGTCGTAATGTGCTCCTATAACAATATATTCATTCTTCAGTAATGGATCATTACCTTCAACCAAACCCACTACATTCTGATCTCTTACGGTAGTATTCTGAATGTTTGTCCTTGCCCATATCTGTGCATTTGTTTTAAATGAATTAGGCACAGCTTTACGTGCAAATGCATCTTCAAGGCCGGCAATTGTATATGAATCGTTTTTCAGAATTAAATCTGCAGTATTCCTGGTAATATGCATAACAGGCATTCCTGCATTGGCCTGTGCTTTATCATAGGACAATTCGATCAGTTTATCCTCTTCATCGAAAGCAAGTCCAGAAACAAATAACACACCAATAGCGCCCTTATCCCTGGCAGTAAGCACTTTATCACGCAGACCTGTATGTTGTTCAAATTCCGCTTCAAACTTCTCCGATTCAGGAGATCCCCTGAGCACCATCACCCATTTGCCTTTAACATCAATATCTTTATAATCATTCCATTGAAGTGAATCAGAACTGATGTCGAATCCGTAACCCACAAATACCATTTCAGCTTCAACAGTATCATTGCTACTGAAAGCCAGCGGTGTGAATTCCTCTCCCAGTCTGCAAACATACCTGTTGATGATCATTGAGTTGTCTTCCCCCAATTCAACATCTGTAACAATATCATAGTACTGCATTCCTTCTTCCCCCAACAATTCAAGCCCTGAATTCTTAAACTGATCCCTGATAAATTCTGCAGCAATGGTACCTTCCGGGGTACCGGGTTTTCTTCCTTTAAGCGAATCGGAGGCCAGGAATTCAAGATAGGTTTTTAACTCTTCTATTGTGATCTCATGATCTTCAATATCCTGGCCCTGGCTGAGAATGGTCATGAACACAAAAGAGATCGGTAGAATTATATTTATAAATTTCTTCATTATTCAAGTTTTAAAATCAGGATGCGAAAGTATTAAAAAAAAGCGAGCTACAGGGTCAGAATCAGTTAGAAGGTGGAAATGGAATGACCTCGAAGATGGAAACATTGTTGAGGGTATTGTTTCAGTGGTGGATATAAAATTAAATTCTGTTGTTTGGAGCCTTATACAACTGCCTGGGGTGTTATCTGAAGATAACATGCTACCATAACCAAACATCTTGCCTCGTAGAGGCTAACTGTTTTGTAGCAGCGAAGCAAGCGAATGAAAGACCAAGCTCCGTAGGAGCGGCCTGTTTGGTTCTTATGAATAAAAAACACCGATTAACGATAGGTGATTTCAGCTCTATTTACGAATGATGGTTAATAACGCACCAATATAGCAAATACTTTTGCAATCACATATTGTTAATCGATGTTCAGATATCAGATAAATTTTTTAGTTAAAACTTATTCTACGATCATTTTCTTTGTTACTTTCTCTCCTCCTGCCTGAACTGTATAGAAATATACCCCACTACCAAAATCCGAAGCTTCAAGTAAAAACTCATACGAACCTGCCGGTACTTCCCCCCTGTCCTGTTCAAATACTTTCTGTCCGATCAGGTTGGTCACCTCAAGGCTTAAGTTTGTTTTTGCTGCCAGATCAACTGAAATAGTTGTACTTGTTCTAAATGGGTTGGGATGGTTTTGAACTACATCACTAATTATATCTTCACCATATTCACCAATATCATTCGGTCTCTCGAAAACTAATTCAAATCCATCAATATACCAGAACTGAACCTGTTCGGCGGGATCTTCAGGGTTGCATTCTTCATAAACAAAAGGAACAGTAATCGTTACAATCATATCTGCAAAGGTATTATCTCTGAATACATAATGTGACTGGCTCCCATAATAAGCAGTCCACATACCCTGTGTAAAAGCAGTTACATTGTACACTTCTGTATATTCCCAAAAATCAACATCATAAGCAATGCAGTATATATCGGGCGAGGTGTTGGTTTCAACCCCCTCAAGGTCGGTATCAATCCAGGAAATGAACAGATATTCCCCTTCGATATCAGTTGAGATCTGCGGTCTGTTATATTCTGAAATACCACCAAGGTCACCATCAAAGGTTTTATTCCAGTAAAGGAAATCAGCATCCCAGGTTTCTTCATCATAATTATACCAAACATGGAAAGTGCCCATGGACTCATGGTTGGGATACCAGGTTCCTTCATTGGTGCCGCATGCAATAATGCCGGTTAAATGTGCATTACCGTATTTATCAACAACCATATCCACATGGAATCCCATGTTATAGGGGATCTCATCCCGGTTGTAACCAGCGCCGTATATGTCTTCAAGGACTTCATCGGAAATAAAACTTTTCACCGATTCTATCCCATCTTCGCCACCAAACTGGCAATGGATGGGTTCATCCGACCAGTTTTCACCGCCATCATCTGTCATGTAAAGGATGGGGTGATAATTGGTCCATTCAACAGGATCGCTTGGTGATTCACTCATAACACAAACATAACCCATTTGCCCTGTCGGATCAAACGCGATCTTGCTATCATTTATCCCGTCATCGGCAGCAAGTATTGGCATCAGCCATTCATCATATTCATAATCATTAATATCGGTGTTGAATGTTCCTTTATTAAAAATATAATTACCCAGATATGCGAAGTTATTGGCCCCATCGAAACTACCATCGGCACACCAGGCAAATCCTTCCTGTGTAACTGTATAGGCATCGGGTATTAATCGCCAGATATCCCCGCCTGAATTTAAATTGGTTTGCGTAGGTGCTGGGGGGTCAACAGTTGTGAGATTATTGGTACCATGGGCATACCCTCCCCAGATACCATTCTCATCAATAATGGTCGGGATAAAATAGGCATACCAGGCATTATCCGGATTTGTATTTCCGGGAGGATTATAGATTGCACCCTGCGGATATCTTCCTGCTGCAAGGGGATATTGCCCACCGGGCCCCAGCGGTTCATAAACCTGGATATTGTTGGTCCACGTACCATCCATACCTTCCTCAGTCGATACATCATAGGAAACACGGCTGTTACCATAGGATCCCGGGGGATCAACGATCATCCTGTGTGTAAAGACCACACTGTTGATATTCGGATCTGCCCACAAATAGGTCCTGGGATCACCATAGAACCCATAGGCATTGCCGGCTGCACCAATGGCGACAAATGTCAGATTACGTCCGTCAATGGCGTAGGTGGCTGATTCTGGATTCTCAATGGCCTGTGTTACCGGTGTAGATTTTGTAACCGGAGGCTGAACAATACTTTGCTTGTCAAGCTTTGTGCTGATCGCCTTAAACTGCCCCAGGGCAACAGATGATATACCTATTGCAAGGATAATTAGGAATAAAGTAAATCTCTTCATGATCATTTGATTTTTGTTTAACATAAGTTAGTTACAACAAATATAAGGCAACGTGGCTATTATGTCAAGTTTTAATTTTTCATGGTGATGAGGCAGAGGTATTTGATGCAGTTATAACATACAAACAAGTAACCAGTTCGAAGTTACCGGTTTGAAGTTGAGTTGGCCAGTTAATAACTTCGAACTGGTAACTCCGAACTGGTAACTCCGAACTGGTAACTCCGAGATAATGGCTCGTGAAATAGTTAAAAAACTATCAAAAAAAAAGGCTGCCTGAACAGACAACCTTTTAATTAAACGTATAACACCAATTATTCTACGATCATCTTTTTGGTAACCTTGCTATTGTTTGCTTTAACTGTATAGAAATAAACCCCATTGCTGAAATTATCAGCACTGAGAATAAACTCATAGGAACCTGCAGGAACATTTCCTTTTTCAACCTCAAATACTTTCTGGCCGATCAGGTTGGTAACCTCCAGGCTTAAATTCGCATCATCTTCCAGATCAACACTTATTGTGGTATTTGTATTGAAAGGATTCGGAAAGTTCTGATCAACATTTGCAATCAGGTTACTTTCAGCTTCATCAACTCCGATCCAGTGGTTCGGGAATTCAATTGTAAATCCATCGATATACCAGAAATAAGTTTCAAGGCCCGGATCTTCAGGATCCATTTCCGCGTAAACAAAGGGGATCGTAAATTTGATATCCTCATCGCCATTGATATATTCCTGGAAAACATAACTCGACTGGCTTCCCTGGTAAGCAGTCCACATGGCCTGCGTAAATGCCGTAACGTTATAAACTTCGCTATAGACATCATCTACAGGATCGTAACCAGCACAATAGATATCAGGGGAAGTATTTTCTTCCACACCTTCCAGGTCGGTATCTATCCATGAGAAGAAGAAATAATGACCATCCATATCTGAAGATATCATCGGCCTGTTGTATTGTGGAATTCCACCCAGGTCGCCCTGCAGTGTTTTATTCCAGTATATGAAATCAGCATCCCATGTTTCCTCTTCATAATCATACCATACATGGAAAGTACCCATTGATTCATAGTTAGGATACCATCCTTCTTCTGTTCCACAAGCAATAATACCTGTAAGGTGGGCATTTCCATTAGCGCCAACCGCGATGCCGGCCTGGAATCCCATATTATAATAAATCTCATCCCTGTTATAACCGGCTCCATAAATGGCTTCCATAACCTCATCAGAAACAAAATCTTTCACATTTTGAATTCCGTCTTCACCACCAAGCTGGCAATGTATCGGTTCGTCTGTCCATGACTCACCACCATCTTCAGTCATAAACAATATTGGATGATAGCTGGTCCACTCGGGGTTATCATCCCCATCACCCATTACCAGGTAATAACCTATCATACCTGTTGGATCAAAAGCTGTTTTTGAGTAATTCCATCCGTAGTCAGCATACTGCCATGCAGTTACCGATTCATCATATTCGTAATCAGGAATTTCATCATTGAATATTCCATGATCCCAGATAATATAACCAAGATAAGTTTGGGCGCCTCCATCGAAAGAGCCGTCATTACTCCATGCATCACCTGCCTGGGTAATAAAGAATCCATCGGGGATCAGCCTCCAGATGTCCCCACCTGAAGTAACATTGGTTTGTGTTGGTGTTGGAGGATCAACTGCCTGAAGTGGATTGGTTCCCATTCCATATCCGCCCCAGCTTCCACCGTTTGACTGATCCAGGGTAGTGATAAAATATGCATAATATGCATTTGCCGGGTCTGTATTTCCCTGCGGGTTATAAATAGCCCCCTGGGGATACCTTCCAGCGGCATCAGGATACTCGCCACCTGGCCCCAGTGGTTCATAAACCTGAATGTTGTTGGTCCAGGTTCCGTCCATACCGCCTTCCCATGATACATCATAGGATATACGGCTATTACCATATGATCCAGGCGGATCAACGATCATTCTGTGTGTAAAGACCACACTGTTGATATGATCATCGGCCCAGACATAAGTTCTCGGGGCATAGGCAAAGGTGTAATCATTGCCGGCATCACCAATATGAACAAAGGTGACATTACGCCCATCCTTATAAAAAGTCTGGGAGTTTCGTTCCTGTACCGCCTGTGTTGTGGCTGCAGCCTTTAATCCTATCGGTTCAACAATGCCTTTTTCAGGTAACTTCGTGGGCTTAAGCTCAAAGTTGCCCGACTGAGCATAAGCAATGCTGCTAATACCCATAATTAATACAAATAGTAAAATGTTCTTCATAATAATTTATTTTGGTTCGACATAAAAAGCAAAGATGCATAACAAATGTAAAACATCTTTATTTATTTCGCAAACTTTATTGAATTTTAAGGAAAATAAAATAGAAGCACTTCTATTGATTTACCATCAAATCTGAAATCAAATATCAAGACAGGTAATCATCTGGCTGGTCAATTGCTTAGGTCAGGAACCTCTGTTTCATTGAACTATGGTGAAGCACAGAGCGCAGAATCCAGAAAGGATTTTATCCATAAGATGAAGGTCATTCTTAAAGAATTAAGAGAAACCATGGTTTGCCTTAAAACAATCTCCAAATCAAAACTTTACGAGGATACTCAATTACTTGAGGCAACTCTAAAAGAGAATGATGAATTGATAAAAAAAGGGCTGTCTGCTAATCGGCAGACAGCCCTTTTGGGATAAATTTTCCCTGAAAATTTATTATTCTACGATCATTTTCTTGGTAATCTTATTTTCATTTGCCCTAACTGTGTAGAAATATACACCATTGCTGAAGTTATCAGCGCTCAAAACAAATTCATAAGTACCGGCAGGAACATTTCCTTTATCCATTTCATAAATCTTCTGACCAATCAGGTTGGTAACTTCAATACTAAGGTCAGCATTGTCAGCTAATTCAACATTGATGGTTGTAGATGAGTTGAAAGGGTTGGGATAGTTCTGATCAACACTTGCGATCAGGTTATTATCGAATTCTTCAACACCTTCCCAGTAATCAGGGAATGTAATGGTGAATCCATCGAGATACCAGAATGCCACCTGCTGTGCGGGATCTTCGGGATCAGCTTCTTCGTAAACAAAAGGAATAGTGAATTCGATTTCTGAACCCATATCTTCACTGAATACATAATGTGACTGGCTTCCCCAGTATGCTGTCCACATAGCCTGGGTAAAAGCAGTTACGTTGAAAACTTCGGTATAATAAGGTTCAGCAGCGTTTGGATCATATCCAACACAGTAAATATCAGGCGATGTATTTGTTTCAACACCTTCCAGGTCTGTATCTATCCATGAGAAAAACATAAAGTGACCCATCATATCCGTAGAGATCTGTGGCCTGTTGTATTCTGAAATCCCACCCAGGTCACCGTCGAAAGTTTTGTTAAAATAAAGGAAATTACCATCCCATGTTTCTTCTTCGTAATCATACCACAGGTGGAATGTACCTGAAGATTCATAGTTCGGATACCAGCCGTCTTCTGTTGCACATGCAATCAAACCTGTCAGGTGGGCATCACCATGAGCGCAGACTGACATATCCACATGGAATCCCATATTATAATATAATTCGTCGCGGTTGTACCCTGCACCATAAATAGCCTCAAGCACCTCGTCGGAGATGAATGATTTTACGCTGGCTATTCCATCTTCACCACCTAACTGACAATGGATCACGTCATCTGACCATGATTCACCACCATCTTCGGTAAGGAAAAGTGCAGGATGATAATTTGTCCAATCAGGATTCATGGAAGCATCATCCATCATCACACAAAAATATCCGATCTGTCCGTCAGGTCCGAAAGCGATTTTTGAGTCATTCCAGCCAAGGGCATCACTTGCCCAAGCAGTTGTCCACTCATCATACTCATAATCCCCGGCAGCATCACTGAATACACCCTGGTCCCAGATCATGGTTCCGAGGTATGTACCTGCCCCACCATCAAATGAGCCATCGATCATCCATGCATCACCGGTTTGTTGAATGGTAAATGCATCAGGAATTAATCTCATGATATTTCCACTGGAAGTAGAATTATGCTGTGTTGGGGCCGGAGGATCAACAGTTTGCAAATGGTTTGTACCATAGCCATATCCACCCCAGTTACCACCTACGTTGGTTCCGTCAAGTGTAGGGATAAAATATGCGTAATAAGCATTTGCTGGATCCGTGTTTCCCTGTGGGTTATAGATAGCTCCCTGTGGGTAGCGGCCTGCTGCATCCGGATACTGTCCGCCTGGTCCCAATGGTTCATAAACCTGTATGTTGTTGGTCCATGTGCCATCCATACCACCTTCCCATGAAACATCATAGGAAACACGGCTGTTACCGTATGATCCCGGAGGATCAACGACCATCCTGTGAGTAAATACAACACTGTTGATATAGTCATCGGCCCAGAGGTAAGTTCTGGGATCACCATAAAAACCATAGGCATTACCGGATTCCCCGATAGGTACAAATGTCAGTAAACGGCCATCTTTATTGAAAGATGCACTGTTACGTTGTTGTACTGCCTGTGTTGATGGCGCAGATTTTATTGCAACCTGATCGGTTGAAACATTTTTCGGCAAGTGTGTTGACACTAGCTTAAACTGGCTGTTCTGGGCAAAACTGAATGCACCAATACCCAGAGCCAATCCTAAAAGTAGAATTCTTTTCATAATCATTGTTTTTGGGTTAAACGTTATTAAATTTTTATCCTTCAAAGAACATGCAAATATAATGCTTTAAAATAAGCGCTGCAAGATAATAAATAATTATTAAAAATTAAGCTTATAAAAAAAGATACATGCTCAATTAATTTTATTTTTCTTGTTTTAACTAGCTTATATCGAACATACTATTTCTGAATCGTCTTGTGCCGTGAATCATGCTGATCACTTCCAAATAATTTCCTGTAAGTAATGTGTTTCATGGCAAAAGTACCCCCGACCGATTCATGGAGTGACCTCATCTTCTGGTTGAAGTCCCCAACCCAGGATAATTCGATGGTATCTATCTTAGGCCATTTTGGCATCACTTCATTCATATGCCAGAAAATGGCTGATTCAACGCCTTTCTTTTGGAACTCAGGCACAACACCCATGATTGTAATCCTTGTCCGTGTAAATACTTTCTTCTTGTTTGCAAAATATACCTTTAATTTATTAATCAGGTTAAGCTTACCATTAAAGGATCTGAACAGCTCGTTGGCATCGGGCAACATCACAAGAAAAGCAATAGGCTCATTATTGAAATAAACAAACCAGATAAACTCTTCAACCAGAACGTGTTTGGCAAGCTTCAGCGATTCAACAAGATCCTTTTTATGAATCGGTGTATAATTCTCATGATTGATCCAGGCCTTGTCGTAAACTATTTTCAGGTCATCAATAAACGTCTCAGGATCCTTATAGCTAAAATGTTTAAAAAGATAACCAGGTTTTTTCCTGATCCAATCGGCAATTTTCCAGAATCGTTCCGGGAAATCCTCTTTAAGGTTGAGGTGGTTAGAAACCTGGTCGAAATAGGATTTGAATCCATAATCCTCAAAAAATTTCTGATAATAAGGGAAGTTATAATTCATGCCGAATGTTGGCTGAATAAACCCTTCAACCAGCAAACCCCAGAAATTATCGTTTTCCCCGAAATTAATCGGGCCATCCATAGCTTCCATCCCCTCTTCTGCAAGCCAGTTTTTACATTGATCAAATAATTTATATGCAGCTTCCTGATCCTCTATACATTCAAAGAATCCCATTCCGCCGGTTGGCTGATCGTAATTAAAGGCTTTCTTTTCATTAATAAAGGCAGCAACCCTCCCAATCAGTTTACCCTGATCATCCTTTAATATCCATCGCCTGGCTTTTCCATGCTTAAAGAAAATATTCTTGCGCGGGTCAAACACTTTATTTATTGATGTGTCAAGCGGACATATCCAGTGAGGATCATCTTTGTACAAAATCCTTGGAACATCGAGAAATTGTTTGATTGTTTTTTTGTCGTTTACTTCTACCAGATTCATCATTAAAATTTTGTGGGTACAAAAGTAGAATTTTTTGTTTACAGGCAACATTTCAAAAAATTGAACATCACCATATCACAAACAAAAATCTTTATCGTTATAATTCAGTCATCAGGTTGAATAATTACGAAATCAACAAATTTGATGATATCATCCTGGTTTCATTTGATGATATTATCTTTGCAATCTAAAGCAATAACAGTGAAGAAAATCTACTGGCTGGTATTAAGATCGTATCTGGGACCACTATTTATGACATTCTTTATTGCCTTGTTTATCCTCGATATGCAATTTTTATGGAAATACGTGGATGACCTGGTAGGGAAAGGATTGGAGTGGTACCTGGTTGCAGAACTATTATTTTATGCTTCCTCCACCTTTGTTCCACTGGCACTTCCCCTGGCAATTTTACTTTCTTCGCTGATGACTTTTGGCAATCTTGGCGAACACTACGAACTCGTTGCTATGAAAGCAGCGGGTATTTCTCTTCGCAGGGTTATGACACCGCTTATCATACTTTCAATATGTATCAGTGCATTTGCATTTTATTTTTCAAACAATGTATTGCCTGTGGCGAACCTGAAATTCAGATCGCTCTTATACGATATTAAAAAGAAGAAACTTGTGTTTAATATCAAGGAAGGGATATTTTATAATGGCCTTGAGGGATATACCATGCGGATTGGAGACAAGGATAAGGATGGTGTTCATATCAGTGATGTGCTTATTTACAATCATTCAAAGGCACTGGGAAATGTTGATGTTACCACAGCCACCTCTGGAAAAATGGAATCTACACCGGATGGAAGATTTATTCTTTTTACCCTGTTTGATGGATATAACTATAAAGAGATCATGGATCGTAGTGGTTACAGGATTTCAAGGCCTTTTGAAAGAACATATTTCAGGGAGGAAACAAGGCGATTCGATTTACAATCTTTCGAGCTCGACCGTACAGATGAGTCGCTCTTTAAAGACCATTATGAGATGCTTGACTTAAAAAACCTGAACGAAGCTATTGACTCGCTTACATTACGTTACAATAATAAGCTCGATAAGTTCAAGGAGAAGTTTAATAATAACTACCTGTTTTATTCCCAGTATGACCCTGAAACAAAGTTTTCAAACGACAGCCTGTCGAGTTTCGATACTGTTTATCTGAACAATTTCTCAGTAAAGGACCAATCGAAGATCATAGGATTTGCCCTGACATCAGCCAGGAGCCTGAAGAGTACCATTGACTATAACAAAGACACTTTCAGGTCTGATAAGAGACTGATTCTGAAGCACTGGATTGTATGGCATAAGAAGTTTACACTTTCTTTTGCCTGCCTGATCCTGTTCTTTATTGGTGCACCTCTGGGTGCCATCATTCGTAAAGGCGGGTTAGGATTACCGGTGGTTGTTTCTATTCTTTTCTTCATTGCCTATCATATTATTTCAATTACGGGCGAGAAATATGCAAAAGAGGATATGTTGGATATGAATGTGGGAATGTGGATTTCTTCAGCCATTGTGTTACCACTGGGTATTTTTCTAACCTTCAAAGCCACCACCGATTCCCAGCTTCTCGATTTTGAATCGTGGACAAAACTCATTAACCGTATTTCCGGAAAATTTTCTAAACGATGAATATATTTCTGGTTTGCAACAAATCACCCTACCCGCCAAAAGAAGGTGGACCCATTGCCATGAATGCCATCATTCAGGGCCTGGTTGATGCAGGCCATTCGGTGAAGGTACTGGCCATAAATACAAATAAATATAAGATCGCACCTGAAGAAATCCCTGATGACTTTCGAAGGAATACAAAAATTGAGCTTGAATATATTGATCTTTCCATAAAACCATTTGATGCATTTCTAAATCTTTTTACCGGCAGGTCTTATCATGTTCAAAGATTTATCTCTGCAGCTTTTGAATCCAGGCTTATCGAAATTCTGAAATCTGAAAAATTTGATATTATTCAGTTTGAAACGCTTTATATTACACCCTATATCAATACTATCAGGAAATACTCTAAGGCAAAGATTGTACTCAGGGCTCATAATATTGAACATCTGATATGGAACAGGGTAGCCAGGGCAACCAGAAATCCCTTTAAAAAGCTATATGTAAACCACCTGGCAAAAACACTGCGTAAGTATGAGTTAACATCGCTTGACAGATTTGATGGAATTGCAACAATCACCGCTAAGGATGGTAAATTTTTGAAACAGTTCACTAAAACACCCATTATTTCAATTTCATTCGGGATTAATTTAAAAACCCTGCCTGAACCTTCTTCTGACTATGAATTCCCTTCTTTATTTCATATAGGTTCTATGAACTGGATACCTAATATAGAAGGGATCAAGTGGTTTATTGAAAAAGTGTGGCCGCCGGTATCAGAAAAATATCCGGATCTTAAGTTCTATCTTGCCGG
Source organism: uncultured Bacteroidales bacterium (assembly GCA_964468645.1). Lineage (GTDB taxonomy): Bacteria > Bacteroidota > Bacteroidia > Bacteroidales > JAIOZK01 > JAIOZK01. The sequence continues at coordinate 78,859 of CAYXUU010000009.1, read as the reverse complement.
AAGGGAGATGCCTGAATGGCTTTTAAACATACAGGATCCGAATATCATCGTCCCTGGTGAGGTGGATGATGCCTATGCCTTCATTAATTCCAAAGCGATTATGATAGTTCCTTTACTATCGGGTAGTGGCATCCGTATCAAAATTATTGAAGGAATGGCATTGGGCAAGGCCATTATATCTACAAAGATCGGTGCGGAAGGAATACAGTGTGTCAATGGAGAAAGCATATTATTTGCTGAATCGCCTGATGACTACGTGGAAGCAATTTCCAGATGTGTTGAATCGGCCAGATTTACCTCAAAACTGGGTAGTAATGCCCGACATCTGATTTCCTCTCAACACAATAATGAAAAAATAATAAAGCGCCTTGTTAAGTTTTATCAAGAAATTTTATGAATTTTGAAACCCGAAAATTGATAAGCGGTATCCGGGAATGAAAATATTCGTATTATTATCAAGAATACCATACCCACTTGAGAAAGGTGATAAGCTCAGGGCGTATAATCATGTTAAATACCTGTCGAAGAACAATGAGATTATCCTCTGTGCACTTAATGATACGCATGTTAACAAACAAAAAGCTTTTGTCGCTGTTCAACCCTTTATACAATCAGTCAGATTTATCGATATTCCTTTATTTTCAAGATTGCTGAATATCACCAAAGCCTATTTCTCAGGGAAACCCCTTCAGGTTGGTTATTTTTATTCAGGCAGTGCCCAGCGAAAAATCAACAAATTGATTCAGGAAACCAGACCAGACCATATTTTCTGTCAGCTGGTTAGAACTGCTGAATATGTAAAAACATTGAATATACCCAAAACACTGGATTATCAGGATGTATTTTCAAAAGGTATCGAAAGAAGAATTAACACTTCTCCATGGTATGCACGCCCATTCCTTAAACTTGAGTATAACAGGCTATTAAAATATGAGCATGATATCTTTGCATATTTCAACAATTGTACAATTATATCAAAACCAGACCGTGATTTTATTCCCCATCCTGAAAAGGAAAAAATCCATATTGTGTTAAATGGCGTTGATACCGGGTTTTTCAAACCCATTGAAAGAAAAAAGAAATATGACCTTGTGTTCACAGGGAATATGGCATATCCCCCTAATGTTAACGGTGTAGAATTTATTTCAAAAAGGATATTACCACGCTTAAAAGAAAAGAAACCGGATATAAAAATTCTTATTTCAGGAGCTACCCCCGATTCAAGGGTAAAGGCCTGTGCTTCTGATAATATACATGTTACGGGATGGGTAGATGATATCCGCGAAAGTTATGCCTGTGCCAGGATATTCATTGCCCCTATGCAAATAGGTACAGGTCTGCAGAATAAATTGCTTGAAGCCATGGCAATGAAGATTCCCTCAATTACATCTTCATTGGCGAACAAAGCACTTAAAGCTGAAAGCGGGAAAGAGATACTCGTTGGCGATAAAGATGAGGATTATGTTGCTCATATACTTAAACTGCTTGATGATACAGTTTACGCCGCTGAAGTGGCTGAAAATGCCTATAAGTTTGTTCACCGAAATTATAACTGGGAGATGGCGACGGCTAAACTGGAATCTATAATGATGAAGGGTGTTTGATAGTTCGGGGTTCGGAGTTTTGAGTTTTGAGTTCGAAGTTTGGAATTTCGAAAGGAGTCGAAGGATGAGTTTGAGTTAGAAGTTAGAAGTTTCCAGTTTGAAGTTTGAAGTTTGAAGTTTGCAGTTATATAAGTATGAGAACAATAAAACCAAGGATCAATAACCAAGTTCCAACTCACCATCATTATAATACCAATTGCTATTCGAATGCAGCCAATCCGAGTTTTTGAAGAATGGACTTATTAAAGTATTTTGCTTCCGGTTCATTTTCAGCAGGCGCCCATGAGGCAAATATTTTGTCATTATCAGGATCATAAGGGCCATCCTTTACTTCATAATAAACCGTACCTTCTTCTAAACAGATAACATGGTGATATATCCCGGGTCCTACTTCAGCACCATAGCAACCAGTTGAGTGATCAGTGATAATATGATCGGTAATATTACCCTTATCGTCGTACTCTACAACGATCATACTTCCTTGAAGAATAATAAATGCCTCTCTTTTGTCAGGACTTTCGTGTTTATGAGGCTGCAAATAAGTTTCAGGTTCCAGGGCATTAAGCATTCGCTGAAGTGTATCTCCGGGAATCTTATGAAAATTATAGTTTTTACGTTTTCTGGAAGAATGCCGTGCCTGCGATGACAGTGACTTGAGTAAATTTTCTTCTATATGGATCATGTCTTTTTCAATGTATTTGATTTCAAATAGCTTTTTTTACATATTTCTTATGGTCATATGCTTAGCTTTCAACAGCTATGCTCACATTGCTCTTTACTTAATAACATTTTAATACAATAATTGGTTAACCAGATAATCAAATCATGGTAACAAAAATTTCAATTCTTCTCCTGATTATCTGTACTATTCTAAACAGTTGTAAAAATAATAATAATGATGATAACGACAGTGCCGGCGTCCTTTGACAGGTGGGCAATACCTGGAAGGCTAAAATGCCGGGTGTGGAACAACTTCGGGCCAGGATGCTTTTAAATAATAATGGCATAGCATGCGTTGAGATAGATTGTGAAAACGGATCGTATCATGAGATTGGATAGACAGCCATAAATTTCTGATCCATATATAGTTTATAAGAAGTTCCGAGTTCTGGGTTCTGAGTTCTGAGTTTGGAGTTTGGAGTTCTGAGTTTCTGGCAATTCCTGCATACTGCATAACTCAGAATCCCAAACTCAGAACTTTTCCTACCTTTGCAGCCAGATTATAACACCCTAAAAATCGATGGCACAAAAACCCTCAATTCCCAAAGGAACACGTGATTTCCCCCCCTTCGAGATGGTGAGAAGGGATTATATCTTTGAAACAATAAAACATGTTTTTCAGGTATATGGATATCATCCCATTGAAACCCCGGCCATGGAAAATCTTTCTACCCTGCAGGGGAAATATGGTGAAGAGGGCGACAGATTGTTGTTCAGGGTGCTTAATTCGGGTGATTACCTGAAAAATGTTTCGATTGAGGCAATAGGGCAGGGAAAATTTTCCGACATCACTCCAAAAATATCAGAAAAAGGGCTCAGGTACGACCTCACTGTTCCATTTGCAAGATACGTTGTTCAGAACCAGCATAACATTAATTTTCCTTTTAAGAGGTACCAGATACAGGCTGTATGGCGCGCAGATAAACCTCAGAAAGGCAGGTACCGCGAGTTCTACCAGTGTGATGCAGATGTTATTGGCAGTTATTCATTGTTAAACGAAGTTGAGCTGATCCAGATCATTGATGATGTATTTACGGAACTGGGGATGAAAGTGACTGTTAAGATCAACAACAGGAAAATATTATCAGGTATTGCCGAGGTTATCGGGGAAACTGAAAGGTTTGCGGATATCACTATTGCTATTGATAAGTTCGATAAAATTGGATTTGATAATGTGATTGAAGAACTTGTTGGCAGGGATATTTCAGAAACAGCCATACAAAAGTTAAAGCCGATTTTGCTTCTGGAGGGAAAACTGAAAGAAAAATTCCCGGAATTGATGGAAATCCTCAAGGAATCAGAAACAGGGATGAAGGGCATTGATGAAACCATGACGGTCATGCGTCATTTAAAGGACCTTGGTATAAATTCTAAATTTGAACTGGACCTTACCCTTGCCCGTGGATTGGAGTATTATACAGGGGCCATTATTGAGGTTGTTTCCAATGATGTAAAAATCGGAAGTATCTGTGGTGGTGGAAGGTATGATGACCTTACCGGAATTTTTGGCCTTCCCGATGTATCGGGAGTAGGGATTTCATTCGGGGCCGACAGAATTTATGATGTTATGAATGAGATGGATCTGTTTCCTGAAAAGCTTCTTGCTACAACAGATGTGTTATTTGTAAATTTCGGGAAAGAAGAGGAAAAATATTGCCTTTCAATTGCTTCGAAACTCAGAAAAGAAGGAATTAAAACCGAGATCTATCCCGATCAGGCCAAGGTAAAGAAACAAATGATCTATGCCAACAAAAACAAGATACCTTTTGTTGTTCTCGCTGGAACAGAAGAAATTAATACCGGCATTCTCACAGTAAAAAACATGGAAAGTGGTGAGCAAAGCAAACTCACAACTGATGATCTTATAAGTTTATTTATATAAGGAATCCCTCTATAAGTTTACTCAGGATTATACTTCAGGATTACCGATCTTTCAGTGAAACGTTCCGTACCAACTGCCCAGCCAAAAAAATCTTTATTCATATAAATATCTTTTACAGAAATCACATCCTGGATAAAATCATCTCCCCAGCCAATCGCTCCATCAATGGTATAATACATACCGCTGTTCTCACCTCCTGTCCATCCTATTTCTTCATTGGCAAAAGTAATTGAGTAAAGATCAAAAAAAGCAAACTTGTAATTTGGTAAATCTGAAGTTAAAAACCAGTGATATTCACCTGTATACTGATCCTTTCCATAATTTAAAAAAATACCATCCTGGCCAACAGCAAAACCTGTTTCATCACTTACAAACCATACACTGTAAAGATGTTTAATTGTTAAATCCATTGCCTTCTCCCAGTTAAGCCCTGCATCATCGGTTTGAAAAATCGTTCCGTACTCACCCACCACAAATCCAAGGGTTTCTGTCGGAAAATAAACATCATTCAGTATCACAACATTTTCAGGCGGCTCCTGATGGACCCATCCACCACTACCCTGGCCTCCATTATTTGTATGTAAAATTATTGACGGTATTTCTTCATATGTCCCAACGATCCATCCACTCGCATCATTAACAAAGAAAACGCTGTTGAGGTCTCCTTCGGTAGGGCTGGTCTGTGAATTCCAGGTTTCGCCATTATTTGATGAATAAAGGATAGTCCCCTCATCGCCTGCAATCCAGATTTTATTAACACCATTATGATGCATCTTATTAAGGTCAACACTGGCAATCGGATCATGAACGACCCACGTATTTCCTGCATCAGCAGATGTTAGATAAGTACCCTTATCACCAATGATAAACCCATTACCCTGGGTGTCAAATTCAATATCATTAAATATCTCGATAACAGTATCCGTTTCCACCACGATCCAATCTTCATGGTTGGGAGGGGTGTCCGGAGGCGGATCATCCCCATTACAGGCGGCCAATGACAATAAACCAATAATCGCTGCAAAAAATAATAGTCTGTTGATTCTTTTCATAGTTCAATACATTTTGAATAGGAAACGCAAAATAAATTAATTAATTTCAATGCAAACTTAAACATCACCAAAAATTGTACCCAAACATTTAGAATGACTCTATATTGGAAGATAGAAGTTAGAAGCCTGATGATTGAAACTGGAAATTTGAAATCAAATTCAACATCCAGTTTCTAACTTCGAACTTCCAACTCAAAAACTCAGAACCCCAAACTCAGAACTCAAAACCCAGAACTCAGAACAATACCTGTTTAATTAACTTCATTTCTTTATTTCTACTATGTATTCCTTATCTTTGTGCCTCAATTCAAATTCGTGGTTTTATGAGCTGGATACTTAAATTTAAGATAAAGATTAATCGTACTTCCCTATTTTAGAAATTAAACCGGGTGAATCTTTATTTCTTACCTTGAGTTTTACAAAATCAAAATAAAAATGTTATAAGTTTCAATATCACGTAAAAAATTAAAAATTTAAAATATGACTTTAGTAGTAAAAGGTAGTGGTCTTACCATAGAAGACGTTGTTCGCGTAGCCCGAAACAACGAAAAAGTTGAAATGCATCCGGAAGCCCTTGAAAGAATTAAAGTTTGCAGGGCCATGCTTGAGAAAAAAATTGAAGCACGGGAAATCATGTATGGTGTAAATACTGGTATCGGAGAGTTTTCCGAAGTAGTACTTGCTGATGAGCAGGTCAGGGATTTTCAGAAATATCTGATTTACAATCATGCTGCCGGAATTGGCGGACCTATGCCACTGGAGCACGTCAGGGGTGCCATGCTTGGCAGAATTAATGTTCATGCCCATGGCAATAGCGGTGTCCGTCCGGAAATAACACTTACACTTGTCGAGATGTTAAATAAGGGAGTAACACCATGGGTGTGCAAAAAAGGGTCGGTAGGAGCATGTGGCGACCTTGCTCCCATGTCACAGATCGCCCTGCTGATGATGGGCGAAGGAAAGGCCTATTACGATGGCGAATTGCATGAGGGTCAGGAAGCTATGGACAAAGCAGGTATAGAGGTGCCCGGTCTGTTTGCACGGGATGGCCTTGCTATTATTAACGGATCAAATGTACTTACAGCAATGAGCGCCATTTTCCTTTATGATGCCAACAATTGGATGAAACAGGCAGAAATTGCAGCGGCAATGTCGCTCGAAGCACTTAAAGCCAATATGAAACCTTATACGGTTAAATTGCATCAGGCCCGTGGATTCAAAGGTGCTATCAAGAGTGCTGCAAATATTGGCAGACTGGTAGAAGGTGGTGACCTGCAATCAGGAAGGATCAAATGCAAGGTACAGGATGCCTATTCGATGAGGTCAACACCACAGGTTATCGGATCAGCGTACGATGCACTGGCTTTTGCACGATCACAGGTTGAAATTGAACTGAACGGTGTAGGTGACAATCCTGTATTTTTTCCTGAAGAAAACCTTCAGCTATCAGGGGCAAATTTCCAGGGAACCCCGGTTTCATTACCAATGGACATGGCCGGTGCAGCAGTAACTATGGTATCAGTACTTTCAGAAAGAAGGATGAACCGTTTGAACAATCCGGCTCTAAGTGTTGGATTACCGGCATTTTTAACCAAAGGTGCAGGTATGTTTTCAGGGCTTATGCTCAGCCAGTATACAGCCGACATGCAAATCGTAGAACAAAGAATACTGTCTATGCCGGCATCTATTCAATCAATTCCGGCTGCAGCAGATCAGGAAGATTTTGTCTCCATGGGAATGAACACCGCCATAAAGAACAACCAGATCCTTGACAATGCTTACGGTATTCTGGGCATTGAATTTATGGCTGCTGCCCAGGCGCTTGATTTCCGTGAATATAACTTTGGTGCAGGTGTTACCAGGGCCAAAGAGGTAATCAGGAAATATGTTGAATATCTTGATATTGACAGGCCTCTTTATAATGATCACAATACCATGAAGGAACTTGTTGAATCATGTGAAATACTTCAGGAAGTAGAGACGATAGTGGGTAGCCTGGACTAGTCCATAAATTCCAAATACTAAATCCCAAATAACAAATAAATTCCAGGAACAAAATTCAAATGACCTAAACATGTTTGGAATTTTAATTTGAATTTTGGGATTTATTTGGTATTTGGGATTTGATGCCTATTCAAGGCAGTGGGATTATCTCATTTTTTATAACTTTGCTTCAACACCTAAGATTATCTAATGGAAGAATATAAGTATCACGGTACTGATGATGGACCTCCGCTGAAAAGAAGGCCCGATCTGCTTACGTTTCTGTGTATTATGACCTTTATCAGCAGCGGTATTATGGCTTTCTCTAACCTGCTGGTATCATTAAGCTATTCTATGATCATGGAAATGGCCAACACTGGAGAGCTGAACTTTCCCGGGATGGATATCTATCTTTCGTTGCCATTAAATTACTTCCTGATCAGTTTTGTATTGTATGCAGGTTCAGTTTTTGGGGCTGCAAGAATGTGGAACCTGCGTAAAATTGGTTTTCATATTTACACAGTAAGTCAGATTGCTATTCTGATCATTCCTTCATTTTATGAACAATTTAACGAGTTCCCCCTGTTCAATGTGTTATTAACGGCAGTATTCATATTGTTATATGCTACCAACTTAAAACATATGACACAATAACCCTGCGATGGAAAACGGAGAAGTTGCAATAACCAAATCCGGCAGACCGCTGATCATCACTATTTGTTGTATTTTCTCATTTATTTTTAATGGTATTCTGATCATCGGCCTGACCACCATATTGTTTTTTCCCGGTTATCTTACCAGGAGTTTTGGTCAGTACCTCCCTGAAATCAATCTTCAGCTTACAACCTCCTATTTAATACTTGTTTCAGGTATTTTACTTTTCGGAGTAACTTTTACAGGTGCAATATATATCTGGAAGCTACGCAGATTGGGTCTTTACTTATATTTACCGGCGAAATTATCCTTCCTCATCTTTTTAATTTTTACTTCGAATTACTCTGTTTACAACATTGGAATTTCCGTATTCTTAATTGTTGTATTTCTGCTGTATCGAAAAAGATACGAATAATCCCTGTTTTTTCCAGTTTACCTTTATTTTACAGGCCTTTGGCGTTATTTCGCACTGTAAATTATTATTTAGAATGATTTTAAATTTCTAAATACCTATTTAATTATCAGGCGCTTATTAATTGCAACCATAATTTTACATTAACTTTATAGATAAATTTTACGTTAATTCTTTGCTAATTCTTGTGTAATTTTATAATTTGCAGTCGAAAAGTAAAGTCAACGTAAAAGGATTGGTTTTACATTATTTATAGAAGGATTCTAAATATATAAACCAAATTAATTGTTAACCAAATTTATTAATTATGAGAAAGTTTACGATTTTCCTTGCATTCATGCTCATTGGCAGTTTGCAAGTTGTGCTTGCACAGACAAAAATCACAGGAACGGTTACCAGTGCTGAAGATGGGGCACCATTAATTGGTGTGTCAGTAGTTGTAAAAGGAACGACCGTTGGTACAACCACCAATCTGGATGGTATGTACGAACTCAACGCTCCGGAAAGTGCAACAACACTGGTATATTCCTATGTAGGTATGACCACGCTTGAGGTAGAGATTGCTGGTCGTACTACCATTAATGTCAGCTTAGAGTCTGCTGCATATGCTATGGATGAGGTTGTGGTCACAGCCCTGGGTATTTCAAGGGAGGAAAAGTCCCTTGGTTATGCCGTACAGGATGTTAATGCTGATGAACTCACAAAAGCTCGACCGACCAATGCAGTAACGGCCCTTTCAGGCAGGGTTTCCGGTGTTCAGATTACAAGTAATTCCGGTAACATGGGTGGTTCATCACGTGTTCTTATTCGTGGTGCATCATCAATTGCCAACGAAAACCAGCCTCTGTTTGTAGTCGATGGTGTTATCATTGATAACAGTAATTTCACCGATAACGACCAGGCCAGAGGTGGTGGTGGTTATGACTTCGGTAGTGGCGCTAACGACATCAACCCTGATGACATTGAAAGTATTTCAGTACTGAAGGGACCTGTTGCTTCTGCGCTTTATGGATCAAGAGCCGCCAATGGTGTGATTATTATCACAACCAAGAAAGGCCACGCCAGGGCAGCATCCGGTAAAAAAGGTATTGGTGTTTCATTAAATATCGGAGCTACATTCGATAACGTTTACCCATTACCCAAATACCAGAATGAGTATGGTGGCGGATTCGATTTTGACACCTTATGGCAGGCCGATGGCAGTGGATATTATGGCAGTGGTGCCAATTCATTCGATCTGCTTCCAACTTATGCTGTTGACGAAAGCTGGGGCCCAAAATATGAAGGACAAATGTACAGGCCATGGTACTCCTGGAATGAAGAATATATTCCGGAATGGTATGGAAAGAGTGTACCCTGGGTAGCCCAGGAAGACAATGTCAAGGATTTTTACAAAACCGGACAGACCTGGACAACCAACGTTGCCATGACAGGCGGGGATGAAAATAACTTCTTCAGGTTGTCATATACAAACATGTCACAACATGGTGTATATCCAAACTCAAAACTGGACAAGAATACCATTAATTTCAGCGGATCAGCCAAACTTGGTGATAAGTTAACTGCCTTTACCAATATCAATTATATCAAACTTAAAGGTAAAGCAAGACCGGGTACAGGTTATGATGGCAATAGTATTATGAATTCATTTAACCAGTGGTTCCAGCGTCAGGTTGATATGGATAAATGTGAACAATACTGGACTAATCCTGATGGTACACAGAACTCATGGAACAGGACATCTTATAACAACCCATTTCCAATGTACTGGGATAATCCATACTGGGTTCAATATAAAAACTATCCTGAAGACTGGAGAAACCGTGTATTCGGTAATGTAGGTTTAACCTATGAATTCACTGACTGGTTAAGCATTACAGGTAAAGTTAATACCGACTGGTTTGCTGACAGAAGGGAAGAAAGGATAGCTCAGGGATCCAATGCAATTTCCTATTATAGGGAAGGGATCCGTGAAGTACAGGAAACCAATATGGACTTCCTGATTGAAGCAAACAAATACATCACCGAAGACCTCTCTTTCAGGGCTTATGTTGGTGGCAACCAGATGGTCAGAACCTACCACCGTAATGTTATGCAAACACAGGGTGGTTTGAGTATTCCTAACTTCTATAATCTTGCCAATACAACGGACCCGATTTCTGTTGATGATTATATGGAAAAGAAAAAGATCAATAGTTTATATGGACTTGTTTCTTTTGGCTGGAAAAGCATGGTGTACTTAGATCTTACTTTACGTAATGACTGGTCATCAACGCTTCCTGACGGAGAAAACTCATACCTCTACCCATCAATAACTGCCAGTTTCGTATTCTCAGAAATTCAGGCGTTAAAAAATGCTGACTGGGTAAGTTATGGTAAATTAAGGTTTGGATGGACACAGGTTGGAAACGACACCGACCCATATCAGATCCTCCCAATCTATAATCCAAAAGAAAACTTTGGTAGCAACCCGTTATACACTGTACCTAACCAGTTAAATAACGACGTATTGAAACCTGAGCAAACATCTTCATGGGAAGTTGGTCTTGATATGAAATTTGTCAACAACAGAATTGGATTTGACTTCACATATTATGATATGGAAACTACAGACCAGATCTTTGATGTTCCATTATCAGGATCAACCGGATATACATCACAGATCGTAAATGCCGGTAAGGTTACCAATAAAGGTGTTGAATTGATGATTATGGCCACACCGGTTAAAACCAATGACTTTTCATGGGATCTTTATATTAACTGGGCGAAGAATGAAAATGAAGTAGTGGAATTAACAGAAGGTATTGAAAATTACCGTCTTGTCAATGCGCCATTCTCTGTTTCAGTGAATGCCATTACAGGTGAGGCGTACCCAGTACTTTACGGACGTGATTATACTTATATTGACGGACAAAAGCTTGTTAACTCAAGCGGAATGTACCAGAGAACTGCTGATGTTGTTCCTCTTGCAGATGTATATCCTGACTGGATTGGTGGTTTAGGAAGTACTTTGACTTACAAGAACCTTTCTTTCAGCTTCTTATTCGATGCCAGATGGGGTGGACATCTTTTCTCAACAAGTTATATGTGGGGTATGTACAGTGGTATGATAGAAGAATCTGTTGAAAACAACCTCCGTGAAGAAGGTATCGTATTGGAAGGTGTCATGGAAGATCCGAACAATCCGGGTACTTACATCACGAATACCCAGGTGACTGATGCTAATACTTATGGTTTGAACCATTATTATGTCAGTTCACTGGATATCTTCGAAACTACCTACGTCAAATGGCGTGAAGCAAGTTTAACTTACAGATTCCCACAAAAATGGATCGACAAAACTCCATTCGGTAATGTTTCACTAAGCTTTATAGGACGTAACCTCTGGATCTGGGCAAAAGATCTTCCACATATCGATCCGGAACATGCAATTAACGCAGGTAATATCCAGGGTATTGAAGGTGGACAGGTTCCTCCGGTTCGTTCATTCGGATTCAACTTGAACGTTACCTTATAATTTGAAGTAATTTTTTTATAAACATAAAAATTAAAGAAAATGAAGAAAGTATATTACAAAATAATCTCAATTGGTTTTGTTGTACTTTTCCTCTTCGCGGGATGTACAAAAAACTTTGAGGAGATCAATACGGATCCGAATTCTCCTTCAGAGATTCCTCCACAATATCTTCTTACATCTGCTCAGAAAGTGCTCATGTGGGCATTATGGGATGAGTGGTGGAATGGACGTTTTGGATGTCTTTATTCTCAGTATTTCTCACAAACATCCTATACCGACGAAAGTCGCTACAAATACAGGGATGGTGTGAATAACAACTACTGGATCTATTTCTATGCCGGACGGGATGTAATACCGGATGGTACCATGAATGGTGGTGGTATGGAAGACCTTGAAGCCATCATCAGGTTGAATACTGATCCTGAAACTGCTGGCAAAGCCGCCGTTTCAGGTGATAACAACAACCAGATTGGTGTAGCCAAGATCCTTAAAGCCTGGATGTTCCAGATCATGACAGATGTATGGGGGGATATCCCTTATACTCAGGCTTTACAGGGTGCTGAATACCCAATGCCGGCTTACGACCAGCAAATGAATATCTATCCAAACCTGATCGTCCAGCTGGATGAGGCTATTGGTATGATCGATATTACTAAAACGGGTGTTGCCGGAGACCAGATTTATGGTGGTGATATGCAAAAATGGATAAAATTTGCATACTCCCTCAAATTAAGGATCGCCCTACGTATGGCAGGAAAAAATGAGGTTGAATCAAAAACAGTTATTGCAAATTCATATACTCATGCTTTTGCTGATGTCTCAGATAATGCACAATTCCCGTTCCTTGGTGGAGTTCCCAACAACAATCCGTTGAATGAGAATCAGAAAACAAGGCAGGACTTTGCATGTTCAAAGACCCTCATCAACCTGATGAATGGATTTATCGACCCCCGTTTGCCTTTCTTTGCAAACAAACCGGTTGATGATCCTGAAGGTCCGTTTATTGGATTCCCCTATGGAATGACACAGGATGAGGCCACACCACTTGCTACTCCTGGATTTTCAATGCCAGGTAACTGTGTTTATGCTCCTCAATCTCCAGGTATGTTGATGAACTATGATGAAGTTTGCTTCATCATTGCAGAAGCTGCTAACAATGGCTGGATCAGTGAAGATGCCGGTACATGGTACGAGAATGGCATAAAAGCATCGATGATGATGTGGAATGGCATTAAAGACAATGTTATGACCGATTTCTTCAGAATTGATGATGCCGGTGGATCACGTACATGGCCCGAGTCAATCACCGAAATACAGATGAATGACTATCTCTTGCAGTCTGATGTTAAATGGGATGCCGGTAATGCTGACTACCTGCTTGCTGCACAGAAATATATCGCACTGTATCCACAGGGATTACAGGGATGGTTCGAATATAACAGGACTGGCATGCCAGCATTATTCTTACCCGGAGAATATGATGCAGAGTACGATTATACCTTCACACCACTTGAAGATGTTGGTGGACAGATTCCGTTACGTATGGAATACCCAAGTGAAGAACAGACACTGAATGGTGCCAGTTACGATGCTGCAGTTGGTATTCAGGGTGCTGATCTACAGTCAACAAGACTCTGGTGGCAAATACCTTTTAACTAAAATTAACGGATTAACAATTAATCACATATCGCAAAGCCTTCCGAAATTCGGGAGGCTTTTTTTGTGTACGTTTATCATCAGGTGAAAGGGGATAACATCCGCGACGGATTATTTGTGATAGCATCCTTATATTTGGATTTGATTTCACGAGTTCCCGATTTCACGATTAGGCGATATTAGAAGGTTGCGAGTAGCAAAGTTCCTTCGCATATCGTGAACCCGGGAAATCATTAAATCGTGAAATCAATATTATTTACTAAGATGATAGAATCATGGTTTTATTGATCAACGAACGATAAATCGCCTGTTGGCGAATTCAATTTCCCCATCAATTCATTCCTCATGATATTGAATCTTTCCATGTTAATGGAATCAACTGGTTCAGCAGGTGGGGATTCTATACTTAAGGGATTTACCGCCTTCCCGTTCCTGTAAAACCTGAAATCGAGATGGGGGCCTGTAGCCAGGCCTGATTTCCCCACATATCCAATAACATCCCCCTGTGCAACCTTTGCCCCTTTATTAATACCTTTTCCGTAGGCTGATAAATGTAAATAGGCAGTGGCATATGTTCCGTTGTGTTTGATATGGACTTCACGGCCTCCCTGTTTTGTATATCTTTTTTTGCTTATAACGCCATCTCCGATAGCGAGGACGGGTGTTCCGTAAGGAGCTGCATAATCAATCCCATGATGTGGCCGGTATATTTTCAGGATAGGATGAAGCCTGCTGTGCGAATACCCCGAACTAATCCTGGAGTAACGCAATGGTGCCTTCAGGAAGGTACGTCTCATACTGCCGGCATTTTCATCAAAATAATCCCCGATACTGTCCTGAATAAAATAAATTGCCCAATAATCATAGCCATTGTGATTGAATAATGCTGCGAGGACTTTTCCAAGACCAATATATTGATCATCAACATAAAGCTCCTCATAATAAACTTTATAGTAATCACCCTTGCTGATACCAAAGAAATCGATAACCCAGGCGTATATCTCCGAAAGTTCATTTGCAAGATTCGGATCTGTATCATTATCAACCATGGCATTCCATAATGAAGAAGTTATAGTACCGGAAACATGATTGCATTTAACCATCATATCTTTTTCACCCTTATAAATATTTAATGTGTCACGAAAGTCGATAACAACATAGGTAACCGGTGAGAATTCATATACGAAGTATAAAACCCGGGGGATGTCGTCATTTGAACAAATCAACTTATAGGTATTTCCCCTTCTGATTTTTCTCACATCAAACTCTTTATGTTTATTTCTTGCAATTTTGTCAATCAGGTTATAATCAACATTATACTTCAGGAGTATATCGGCCAGGAATTCATTACGCTTAACACGTTCTTCAAACACGATGAGGGAATCAAGAATGATTCCATACTCCATATTAATCTCCAGATGAGGAACAGTTATGTCAGCCAGTTGATGGTCTTCCTTCTCATGAATGTTAATGCGCGAAACCTGAACGATTAATAATCCAAAAACAATAAGCAGTACGACTTCAAAAATCCTTCTCATAATCCATTAATGTAAAAACATAGAACAAAGCAAATGTAGTGATAATATTAGTTGGATGAAGAACATATACTAGTGGAAATTAGAGTTCGAAGTTACCAGTTTGAAGTTTATATATCCATTAATAGAATTCAATATTAAGATGGTTGAATGAATCACCCTTCGGCTTCTCAAGGTGACTTCAGATCAATAATATTATATAGGCTTCGACTCAGCCATCTCGTTATGCTTACCAGGGCTGAACGGAGTTGAAGCCTATATTTCTAAATTTTTATAACTGTCACCCTGAGAAGCGAAGTCAAAGGGTCAAAGTACATGCAAGAAACTTACCTGGAAGCCAGATATTCCTTCGCCTGCTCCATCCCTTTATGAAAAGCATTCAGGTTGGCATTGATAATTTCATCGCCTTTGGATTTGAAAATATTGTTGATGGCTTCCTCCAGCGAATCCATTTTAATATCCAGATACATGGCACCGGCACCAAGGGTAACGATATTAGATGATTTAGGGGAACCTATTTCTTTTGCGATATTATCCGCATCAATAATTATATGATTGGGTATTTTCTTAATTGCATCATGTACAATTTCAATATCCGGATAGTCGGGTATATTAATATGCGGTATTGCATTGGTAATTAGCCATCCATCCGGAGCAAGCATCGGAAGATATCTCAGGGATTCCATCGGTTCAACGGAAATGATCAGATCAGCCTTACCTTCAGGGATCAAATCAGAGGCAATTTCATGTGAAGATAACCTTAAATGTGATTGCACATCGCCCCCTCGCTGGCTCATACCATGTACTTCAGCCTGTTTGAGATGCAATCCGTTTTCGAGTGCAGCCGTACCAATAATGGCAGCAATAGAAAGGATGCCCTGTCCTCCTACCCCGGCTAATATGATATCTTTTTTCATCCGGAATTAATTTTAAGTTATATCTCCAAGATCTTTGTCTGTCCGGCGAGTTTGGCCTTATGTTTAGCCCTCATCCGTCTGTTCAATGTTTGAATACATTCCCTGCGGGGAATAATAACTGAAACGCCATTATATCTCAATTCCTCTTCCATTATTTTCACATTCTCTTCATGGTATTTTCGTAATGGTTTCATCACTTTAATATGATCTTCTTCTACACCCAAACCTTGACAGATTTTCTCAATCCTACCAAGAGCTGAGGATTTTTGCCCTCCAGTCATTCCAACAGTAGAGTTATCGAGTATCAGCACCGTAATCGGCGTATTATTATTAACAGCATCAAGCAGTCCGGTCATTCCTGAATGCGTAAAAGTTGAATCGCCAATGGCTGCAATGGAAGGAACAAGGCCTGCCTCCGCTGCACCAATAGCCATGGTAATGGATGCTCCCATATCAACACAGGAATTGATGGCTTCAAGTGGTTTCAGTGCACTCAGGGTATAACATCCGATATCAGAAAAGACCCTTCCTTTTGAATACTTTTCCAGTGCCTCTTTCAAAGCAATAAAAGCATCGTTGTGCGAACAGCCGTCACAAAGCTTTGGTGGCCTGGCTTTAATGAAATCGGGAACCTTCAAGCCTTCTTTAAATTTGTGACCCAAGGCTTTACCAACTATATTAGGATTCAGTTCGCCATCCCTTGGTAGTGAACCATCCAATCTTCCTTTAATGGTTTTACCTTTGTTAAGCAATCCCTTCAACAATTCCTCCAAGATAGGATAACCATCTTCCAACACCAGTATTTCTTCACAGGATTCATAAAGCTTATCAATCATCCTGGCAGGAGCTGGATATTGCCCAAATTTAACAATAGGATAGGGTATCTCTTCATGGCGATAATTTTCTTTTAGATAATTATAGGCAATGCCACAGGCTATGATACCTGTTTGTTTATTTTCCCCATCAAGATATTTATTAAATCCCGCTTCTTCTGATTCTTTCGACAGGGCATCCTGTACTGCCAGGAGTTTTTTATATTGCCTGCGTGCAATTACTGGTAACAATACAAACTGTTTAAGATCTTCAGGAAGGTGCAGTTCATTCTGTGTATGTGTTTCTTGACGTCTAATACCAGCTCTTGAATGAGCCAGGCGGGTTGTTATTCTCAACATTACAGGCACTTTATATTTCTCAGAAATATCAAACCCATAATGGATCATATCATAAGCCTCCTGCTGATTGGAAGGTTCCAGGATGGGTACCTGGGCCATTCTGCCATAGCATCTCGAATCCTGTTCGTTCTGCGATGAATGCATTGAAGGATCATCTGCCGATACTATGATCAGCCCTCCATTAATGCCAGTGATAGCAGAATTGATAAAACCGTCGGCAGCTACATTTAAACCCACGTGTTTCATACAAACAATGGTTCTTTTACCGGCGTAGGACATGCCAAGTGCGGTCTCCATGGCGGTCTTTTCATTTGCCGACCAGTCTGACCTGATATTCTTCTCTTTTGCCGCTCTTGATTTTTGAACGTATTCTGTAATTTCCGTTGAAGGTGTCCCGGGATAGGCATAGATCCCTGATATTCCAGCATCAATTGCTCCCTGCGCAATCGCCTCATCCCCCAGTAACAACATCTTTTGCATCATCATGGTTTTAGTTATAACATGTCCTACAAAGCTAAAAAAAAAGACATAGATGCACAGACAAATTATCGAATATTGCAATAATTAGCAGCAGTATATGGAGAAAAAGGGGGGAAATCTTTATCATTGCACCAAATATGACTTCATGAATTTCCTGGCTCACTTATTTCTCTCACCTGATGACAATGATATCATGATTGGTAATTTTATCGCCGACGCTATCAAAGGCAAAAACATAAACACCTTCAATGATGACATCAAATTAGGGGTGAAACTTCACCGGGAAATTGACAATTATACAGATAACCATTTGATATTTAAGGAGAGCGCTTATCGGTTGAGAGATAAATACCGATTATATTCCAGGGTAATCGTAGATATTTATTATGACCATTTTTTAGCCAGGCAGTGGGAAACATATGCAAATGTTGACCTGATAAGTTTTGCGTCTCACGCATATAAAACTTTAATAAAACACTATACAAAATTACCACCCAGGTATAAAAGGATACTTCCGTTTATGATCGCACAAAACTGGCTTGTCGGGTATTCAAGCTTCTGGTCTCTTGAGAGGGTGTTTAAAGGTATGTCGCGAAGAACCGGGTATAAATCAGGAATGGAAAACGCCGTAACAGATTTAAAAAAAGATTATAAAGCTTATGAGAAGGAGTTTAGCTTATTTTTTCCTGAATTGATCAATTTTGTTTACCACTCTAATTTTAATAATTTTGAAGATGCAAACAATATAATCAAAGAACGGTGGACAACGAAATACAAAAATCCGAAATAATCAAGATTCTGAGCAAAACTGAGGTTTTCTCTGATTCTGATCCCGGAATATTACAGGAGATTGCGGAGGCATTGATACCAGAATTTTATGATCCCGGACAGGCTATTATCCATAAAGGTGATCCGGGGAATTCAATGTTTATTATTGCAAAAGGTGAAGTGAAAGTTCACGATGGCGGACATATACTAACAAAGTTAGGACTCTGTAAAAGTTTTGGTGAATACTCTCTGATTGATGAAGAAGAAAGGTCTGCCTCGGTTACAGCAACCATAAAAACAATTGTATTAAGGCTTGAACAGGATGATTTCTACAGATTATTTTCAAAAGATAAAGATATTACAAGGGGAATACTTCGAATGCTCATCAAGCAAATGCGTGATCGTAATGTACTTGAAGAAAAATTAGCCAAAAGCTATATCAAGATCAGGAAACAAAAAGAAGAGATAGAAGAGCAAAATAAGAGCATCCTCAGTCAGAAACAGCTTCTGGAAGAACAGAATTTTGATCTCATCAGTTTGAATGAGGAGAAAAATAAACTGATCAGTATTGTTGTTCATGGATTGAAGAATCCTTTGACCAGCAGCTTATGCCTTACTGATTTACTTATAACTGAGCGGCATCAGATGTCTGAGGATCATGGGGAATATGCTGATATCATATGCAACTCCCTAAAGAGAATGAACAATATGATTAACCAGGTACTGGACCTGAATACAATTGATTCCAAAAAATTCAAACTTAAGCTCGAAAAACTCAATATAAACAGGGTCATTAAGGAGGTTATTCAGAACTTCAACATCCTCATCAGGCAAAAGAACCTCGATATAATCCTGAATCTGAAAAACCTGGATGCCTTATTGAACAAAGTTTACCTGGTACAGATCATCGACAATCTTTTGTCGAACGCCATCAAGTTCTCACCTGATAATGCTACTATTACGATAAACCTTGGAGAAAAGAATAATAAAATCAGGTTTGAAATTATTGACGAGGGGCCCGGCATTCCTGACCAAGAGTTTAAGGGTTTATTTGAAAAGTACCGGCGGCAATCTTCCAATATTCATGATGCAGAACAACAAAGTGGACTGGGGCTGGCCATTGTTAAAAAATACGTTGATGCAATGCATGGCCATGTCTGGTGTGAAAGCATCTCGGGTAAAGGGGCAAAATTCATCATTGAATTCAGTAAAGGCAAACAATACTGAAGTCAACCATAAATTGTTGCAATGATCCGGCGCCGGCCTCCCCGATTCCGGAATTCACAAAGATAAATTCCCTGCCAGGTGCCGAGGTTCAGCCGCCCATCTGTGATAGGAATGGATACAAAGCTCCCGGTTAATGAGGCTTTTATATGCGCTGGCATATCATCTGCGCCTTCCATAGTATGTATATAGTCAGGATCATTCTCAGGGACAAGCCGGTTAAAAACGGTTTCAAAGTCTTCTCTTACTGTTGGATCTGCATTTTCATTAATAGTCAGTCCAGCTGATGTATGCTGAATAAACAAATGCAAAATACCTTTATCAGGAAGTTCAGGTAATTGTTTCTGAATAATATGAGTGATCAAGTGATATCCCCTGTCAAAATCCGGCAAATTTATGGTGGATTGTTTAATCATTCAGATTTTACCCCTGCTATTTTCTCAAGCATATCAGTTGTTAAGGATTTTGGCCTTTCAAGAGGGTACATCAGGGCACGATCCCAGATAATATTCGCACAAATACCAATAGCCCTTCCAATCCCGAATAATACGGTATAAAAGTCATATTCCCTTACCCCATAATGCCATTGTATAACACCGGACTGGGCATCGACATTGGGAAAAGGATTTTTAGCATGGCCATGTTCTTTAAGAATTGGCGGGACAACTTTATAAAGCATATCCACATATTTGAATATTAGATCATCAGGCAGATGCTTAAGGCTGAATTCACGTTGCAAAATGTATCTGGGATCAGTTTTCCTCAGTACGGCATGACCGAAGCCGGGAATAACCTGTCCTGAATTCAGTGTATCCCAGACAAACTGTTTGATTTCATCTTTAGTAGGTGTAGCCTCTCCCATTCTATCCATCAGATCATGCAACCACTGAAGCACGCCCTGGCTTGCGAGACCATGCAAAGGTCCGGCCAATCCATTGACCATTGCTGAAATTGCAAGGTAAACATCAGACAACGAACTCGCTACCAGATGCCCTGTATGGGCACTCACGTTTCCGCTTTCATGATCACTATGAATAATAAAATGTAAACGTGCAACATCATCATAAGGTTTATCTTTCCCCATCATAAATGCAAAGTTGCCGCCCATATCCAGGTTTGGATTAGATTGTATCCGTTTTCCATCCCTGTATATCTTTGCATAAATATATGTGGCAATTTCAGGAAGTTTGGCAATTAAATTTAAAGAATCCTCGTAGGTGGGATCCCAGTAATCAGATTTGTTGATTCCGGCATAATACTTCTTGGTAAAAAAGGATTCGCGGTGCATTGAAAGAATTGCTGATGAAAATATCGTCATCGGGTGACTGCAACAAGGAAAAGCATCTATCAATTCATAAATATACCGCGGTAGTATTCTGCGTTTGGAAAACTCATCCACCACGTCGCCCACTTCCTCCTCCGTTGGAATATCACCGGTTAAGAACAGATATAATAATCCTTCAACATAAGGCATTTCAGCCCCTTTCGGTTTAGGGAGTCTCTCTATAACATCATGCAATTTATATCCACGGTATCTTATACCTTCAACAGGATCAAGATAGGAGATATCGGTAACAAGGCTTTTGAGCCCCCGCATTCCTCCTATGATTTTCCCTATAGTAACTTTATCAACAACAACGTCTGCATATTCAGAAAGCAGTTTTTGCGTTCTGGGTCTTTGTTCTTGAATTTTCCCGTAAAGCTTTTCTTTTAAACTGGCCATTTTCAAATAAATTTATACGTGTCTCAAATATAATAAGATTATTGCATATTTTCAATAATTGCTGTACCGAATTCTGAACATTTTAGCAGTTTTGCATCTTCCATCATCCGATGATAATCATAAGTTACACGTTTTTGCCCTATACTTTTCACGATTCCGCCCCAGATAAGATCATGAACCTCGCTCCAACCCAGGTATTTAAACATCATTGCCCCGGAAAGAATCACAGATCCCGGGTTTACTTTATCAAGACCTGCATATTTAGGGGCAGTTCCATGTGTTGCTTCAAAAATTGCATGTCCTGTCTCATAGTTAATATTTGCTCCAGGCGCAATACCTATACCGCCTACCTGAGCTGCCAAAGCATCAGAAAGATAATCGCCGTTTAGATTCATGGTTGCAATTACATCAAATTCATTTGCTCTTGTTAACACCTGTTGTAATGTTATATCTGCAATAGTATCCTTGATCAACAGCATTTCTTTCCATTTTCCATTTCCATGTGTGGGCATTAAAGCAATGGCCTCTTCAACTTCTGTCTGGATACGTTTTTTCTGTTCATCGGTCATCATATAATAACCGGGCTCAATTAATTCTGCATTCAGTTCCACGGTAATTTCTGGATCAGCATCTTTATTGCCAATAATCCAGCTTTCACGCTGCGTAACAATTTGATTACGAAATTCATCCATACCTACCTCATAACCCCAGCTTTTAAAAGCCCCTTCGGTGAACTTCATAATATTCCCTTTATGGACAAGTGTCAGCGATTTCCGGCCTTCACTCAAGGCATACCTGATTGCTGCACGTACCAGGCGTTTCGTGCCCTCTTCAGAAATAGGTTTAATACCAATGCCTGAAGTTTCAGGAAAACGAATATTCTTAACATTCATCTCATTTTCAAGAAAGTCTATAACCCGCTTTACACCTACTGAGCCTTTTTGCCATTCTATACCTGCATAGATGTCCTCGGTGTTTTCACGAAAGATTACCATATCGACATCTTCAGGTTTCTTTACTGGTGAGGGAACACCGGTAATATATTTTACCGGACGCAAACAAACATACAGGTCAAGAACCTGGCGTAAAGCCACATTCAATGAACGTATGCCACCTCCTACGGGTGTGGTGAGGGGTCCTTTGATACCTACAAGATATTCCCTGAAAGTATCCATTGTTTCCTGGGGCATCCATTCACCGGATCGGTTAAAAGAATCTTCCCCGGCATAAACCTCAAGCCAGTTCACTTTTCTTTTTCCATGATATGCTTTTTCAGCTGCAGCATCAAAAACCCGCTGTGATGCTGACCAGATATCAGGCCCGGTACCATCGCCCTGGATAAAAGGAATTACGGGATTATCAGGCACGTTTAATAGTCCATTTTTAATCGATATTTTTTGTCTTTCCATGGTTATTGATAGTATTGATATACGTTATTTTAAAGGCTTATAAAGGTACAAACTTTTATGGGTTCTGGACATATTCAGGTTAAAGAATATGTTATTTATAAGATCGTTTAAATAAAATATCTTTAATGACGTTTCAATTAAGAATGAAACTGGAATATCTTCTGTTTAAAAACCATCATAAGGCATTATCGAGAAATATTTCAGGACAGGTTATGAAACAGGTACTAACTGATAAAAACATAATTTTCTTCGATGGTGTTTGCAACTTTTGTCATTCACTTGTAAATTTTATTATCGATCACGACAAGGATTGCAGGTTCATGTTCGCCCCACTCCAATCAGGAGAAGGTAAGGACTTTCTTAGTAAATACAATATAATGCTTCACCCTGACAGCGTTGTTTATTATGAAGCTGGGGATTTTTTTACCGGATCAAATGCTATAATTCGAATTCTTAAAAAACTTGGAGGATTTTATTCTGCTGCAATAGCACTATATATTATTCCAAGATTTATTCGCGATATATTTTATGATCTCATTGCCAGACACCGTTTTTTAATTTTCGGAAAGAAAGATTCTTGTATGATCCCTGATGAGGGTATTAAAAGCAGGTTCATCGGGGAATAGCCTCCATTGATCCAGTTAAATCCAGCAGTTCAACAGATTTCTGATTTGTAACCGGGATGAATATCCTATATTTGTTGTTAAATAATCTTAACTGATATGCAGGAAAACAGAAGTTTATACAGAACCAGGGCCGACTCGGTGATAGCCGGAGTTGCCGGTGGTATCGGAAGGTATTTTAATGTAGATTCTATCATCTTCAGGGTAGCATTTGTCCTGCTGGCATTATTTGGAGGTGGAGGTATTTTAATTTACCTGATTCTCTGGATAGCCATCCCTTTAGAACCAATAGAAACAACATTTCAACAAAACAATAATGCAACCATGGAAGAAGAAAAAACAAAAACAGAAAGCACACCACAACCACCTTTTGAACCACCGAGGAACCAATGGCCCAGAAAGGGTGAAGGAAACCTTATTGCCGGCCTTGTATTAATTACAATCGGTATTATTTTCCTTGTTGACAGGTTTGTGCCCAGGATCGACTTTGGTGATCTCTGGCCTGTTATTTTACTTGTAGCTGGAATCGTATTAATTCGGATGAGTTTTGTTAAGCCTAAAAACAGGGATCATCGAAACGAAACATAAGGAAAGCTTAGCGCTATCCAGAATGCATACATGACGAGTTCCATCGAATACAAAAAAAATAAAACTTAATGAGATGAAATATAAAAATGTTTTCTGGGGTGTGATTTTGATCATCATCGGCACCCTTTTTATTCTGAAAAACCTTGATGTTGTTTACTTTACATGGGCATCGCTGTTAAGGTTATGGCCTGTTCTGCTCATCCTCTGGGGTATCTCCATTATCCCCACAAAGAATACTGTTAAACTCCTGTTATCGCTCGTAGTTGTTGCTCTTGCTATTTCATTAATGGTCAATAACCGATACCAATGGAGATGGGATTTCAGGATAGGTGATAATTGGAGGTATGAATACCATGATGATAAATATTACAGGGATTATGGTGAATGGGAAACCCAGCAGATTTATGAACCCTACGATAATGACATTGAAAGTGTTTACCTGAAATTTGATGCAGCAATCGGAGAGTTTTCAATTGAACAGACAACAACACATCTGATGGAATTTCAAAAAGAAGGTAACCTTGGCCCTTATGAATACGCAACCCAGCAAAAAGGAGATAAACTCTTACTGGAGCTTGATCTTGAGAAACATCTTTTCAGGGGTTCAAATTTTAAAAACGAAGCATTTATAAAACTGAATACTGAACCGAACTGGGATCTTGATATTGATGTCGGGGCCGCTGAAATTGATCTGGACCTGTCACCCTTCAAAATCAGAAAACTGGATATTGATGGCGGGGCATCTTCGATCGATATAAGAATTGGTGATCTGCTGGACGATACAGAATTAAATATCGATGCCGGGGCATCATCAATTACAATTTTTGTTCCTGAAGAATCGGGATGTGAACTGGATGTAAGCTCTTTCCTTACCAGCAGGGATTTTGAAGGATTTGAAAAAATTGAAGGCGGATTATACCGGACAGAAAACTATAGAGAAAGCAACAGTAAGGTAATGATAACCGTTGATGCAGCTATTACCAGTTTTACGGTCAGGAGGTATTAATACAACATTTAATTTCAAAACACCAAATCCCAAAATTCAAATAAATCCCAAATGCGAATATTCAGCGCCTCCGCAGAGTAGCTTCGGCGCTCGCGGAATGACCAAAACACGCTGTATGTAAAAGTTTGAGATTTTGAAATTGAATATTGGTGCTTATTTGAGATTTGGGATTAGATATTTGGATTTTTAAAATACCTATTTGTCTATTCCTTTACAATGATATATCTTTGCTTGTCCGGGTCAAGTATGGATTACAAAGATTATTATAAGGTATTAGGTGTTGGTAAAGATTCATCGCAAGATGAAATCAAGAAAGCATACAGGAAGCTTGCCTTAAAATTCCATCCCGATAAGAATCCCGATAACAAACAGGCGGAAGAAAAATTCAAAGAAATTGCTGAAGCTTACGAGGTATTAAAAGATTCTGAGAAGCGTAAAAAATATGATGAACTTGGAGCAAACTGGAAGCAATATGAGAAAGCAGGAGCCGGAGGCGGACCGGGAGGAACCCATTATGAATATTACGGACCAGGGCAGGGCCAGCAGCAAAGAGTAAATTTTGAGGATATCTTCGGAGCAGGTGCGGGTGGATATTCAGACTTTTTTGAACAATTCTTTGGCGGATACTATCAGGATAGCAAATCCCGAAGTCGTAGTCCCCGCCCCCAATCAGGTATGAATTATGAAGCTGAAATGGAAATAACCCTGCTGGAAGCCTATCATGGCACCTCACGAATCATTAACCTTGATGATAATAAAATTAAGGTGACTGTTAAACCCGGTGTTAAAAACGGGCAGTTGCTTCGTGTAAAAGGTAAAGGCGGACAGGGAGCGCAAGGAGGCCAGCCCGGACACCTCTACCTGAAAGTAAAAGTAAAACCATCTGATCTGTACAGAAGAAAAGAAAATGATCTGTACACCAAAGTAAACATCAATATTTACCAGGCTATACTCGGAGGTAAAATTGAGGTTTACACCATGAATGGTGATGTCAGTTTCACTATTCCAAAACAAACCTCAACTGGCAAAACATTCAGGATAAAGGGCAAGGGAATGCCGGTGTATAATAAAAAAGATGCCTTTGGCGATTTGTATATCCAAACGAATATTGAGATACCAGAAAACCTGAGCGATGAAGAACTTGACCTGATCAAACAGGCAGCCAGACTTCATAAAGATTAATATCCAGGTATTAATATATTTTTTAACTCCTTACAGTAACTGTTGTTCACAGCAGATATATACCGTTTACTTGAAATTTCTTCCCGCTAACTGATTTATATTAATTATGAACATTAATTATTGTTTAATTTGTAAGTCTTCATTGTTTCTTATCAGATGAAAAAGAATTATTACATATTACTGGTTTTAATATTGTTATTCCAGGTTTTCGTTTCATGTGATCATGAACTTGAGATAACATCCGATAGGGAAGATTCTATTCTAATCTATGGTTTATTCAACCTCAGAGATACAATTCAATATATCAGGATCGGGAAATCGTTTCAAACCAGTACCGACATTAGTGCCCTTGATGCAGCAAAAAAAACTGATTCGATTTATCCTGATCCCAATAAATTGATTGTAGAACTGGAAGTTTGGAAAAATGATCAGCTTATTGAAGGACCTTTTATACTTGAGCGGCTACCTAATTGCCCTAAAGATACTGGCTTTTTTGCAAACACCGGGAACCTGGTTTATCAATTTAAACAAATACTTATACCTGAATGTTCCTATAAACTGATTGTTACAGATCTTGAAAGAAACCAGACAATAATTGCAACTTCTGAGTTGCTGGGAAACAGAGACTACACCTATGCATTTCATGACCACAGGGTTCTTCACATAAGAATGTACTCCCGCGAATTAATCGATTATAATGGATCCCTTGACTATCTTTCGAATTATATCGACAGGGTAATTCGGTTTCATTATTATGATATCGAGGGAGATGATTGGGAAATGAGATATGTTGACTGGCAGCCTTACTTTCAGCCACAGGGTTACCAGTTGAAAAGTGATTCATCAGAATTGCAATTCTCAGATGAATATCTCAAATTCCTTGCTCAGAATATTCCTGTTATCCCGGGTATTACCCGAAAAGCTGTTGGTGTTGATTATATGGTTACACTAGCCGGGGATGAACTGAGGTTTTATCTTCAGAATTGCAACAACCCCGATGTTTTTCATTATCTCAATTATTTCAGCAATATTGAGAATGGTCTGGGAATTTTTTCATCAAGGTATTATTATACCTTTTTTGCAGAACATCTTACACAGGAAACCATTGATACGCTGGTCTTTGGGATTTATACCAAGCAACTGAATTTCATTGATTCACCATTTAATTAAATTTATGCAGGTGAATGAAGAATAATTTTAATTTTGCAATTCAATTTAAAGGAGGGATGATGAGATTGTTTTCTAGATATTTAACCGCAATGGCCATATTGGTTATTATACTATCAGTCCATGGCGAAGTTTCAGGACAGACAGGAACAGTGAGGGGATTTGTTTATGAAAAAGAAACTGGTGAGCCGATTATTTTCACCAATGTGATCCTGATGGGTACCAGTCTTGGTTCGGCCACCGATGTTAACGGATATTATTTGATATCAAAAGTACCTGTTGGGGATTATGATTTGCGGGTTACAACATTGGGTTACGATACATTGATATTAGCAGTATCTGTCAGGGCTGATGATATCATCGATAAGAATCTATATCTTTCAAGGGCATCTTATATGCTGCAAACTGTTGATGTTACAGCATCAAAGCAGGAAATGCGTACCCAGACACTCACCTCGGTAATTAAGATTACACCGAAAGAAATACAACAGATCCCATCGATGGGTGGACAGGCTGACCTGGCGCAGTATTTGCAGGTTCTTCCGGGTGTTATTTTTACCGGTGACCAGGGAGGGCAACTATATATCCGGGGGGGCTCCCCAATTCAGAACATGGTACTTCTTGATGGAATGGTCATTTACAATCCTTTTCATTCAATCGGTTTGTTTTCTGTTTTTGACACGGACATATTAAGAAATGTTGAGGTTCACACAGGAGGATATGGCGCTGAGTTTGGCGGCAGGATTTCCTCAGTTATGGACCTGACCACAAGGGATGGAAACAAGAAACGTATATCTGGAAAAATTGGTGCCTCTACCTTTGGTGCAAATGTAATGCTTGAAGGTCCGCTTAAAAAGCAACAAAACGGAAGCGGAAGCATTTCATACATCCTGTCTCTTAAAAACTCCTATCTGGATAAATCATCTAAAATATTTTATGATTATGTTGATACTGCCGGACTACCGTTCAACTATACCGATTTTTATGGTAAATTATCATTAAATACCCCCAATGGTAGCAAGGTTAATCTTTTTGGATTCAGTTTCAACGACCGTGTAAATAACTACAGAGCCCTGTCTGACTTTCACTGGCAGGCAGCCGGGGGTGGAGCAAATATTGTTATCATACCCGGTAAATCACCGGTTTTACTGGAAGGTAACCTGGCCTATTCAAGCTATAAAATCACACTTGAAGAAGAAGCATCCCCACCCAGATACAGTTATATTGACGGATTCAACATGGGATTGCATTTTACCTATTTTATCGGCAGGGATGATCTGAAATACGGTATTGAAATGTTGGGTTACAAAACTGATTATGAGTATTACACAAGTAACAATACAAAAGTACCCCAACAAAAAGATAATACGGAACTCGATATTTATGCAAAATATAAGTTCACAGCAGGAAAATTCTTAATTGAGCCTGGTTTCAGGCTGCAGTGGTACTTAAGCCTTTCAACAGTATCTCCTGAGCCAAGACTGGCTTTAAAATATAATGCCACCGATCGTTTCAGGATAAAGATGGCTGCAGGATTATACTCCCAGAGTATTATGAGTGCCCGCTCCGATAGGGATGTTGTTAATTTATTCTATGGTTTTCTCTCAGCCCCCGATAATCTCCCTAAATACTATAATGGGGAAGAGATTTCCGGTGAGCTACAGAAATCGGAACACATCATTCTTGGCTTTGAATATGATGTATTCAAAAATGCCAATATTAACATCGAAGCATACTATAAAAACTTTTCACAGCTAACCAATATCAACAGGTTTTATATGTTTGATGAGGATGATTTTCCCGATCAGCCAGATATACTAACAAAACCTTATGTTGTTGAAAAAGGGGATGCCCGGGGAATAGATTTTATGTTTAAGTATGATGTTAGCCGTTTTTACTTCTGGGCAGTTTATTCATTTGCCTATGTTAACAGGGAATACGAAAATGCTTCCGGAGAAATAGAGCATTACTATCCACATTTTGACAGACGTCATAACATTAACCTGGTCGGTTCAGTACGACTTGGGCCAATGTTGACCTGGGAAATCAGCGCAAGATGGAATTATGGATCAGGATTCCCATTTACAAAAACTGCAGGATTTTATGAAAAGATCATTTTCGATGATGGGATCAATACCGATTATATCACTGAAAACGGTATGCTGGGAATTATCTATGATGATCTGAATACCGGAAGACTACCCTCTTATCATAGAATGGATGTAAGTGTTAAAAAGACTTTTCACATTTCTGAAATTGTAAAGCTGGATGCAAACTTCAGTGTTACCAACGTTTACGACAACAGGTTCAATATTTTTTATGTTGACAGGATAACCAATGAGAAAATATATCAATTGCCGATTATGCCAAGTCTTGGATTGCAATTGAGTTTCTAAATAATTTATTCCTTTATCTCCAACCTGAATCCTGTTCCATGTACGTTGGTGATGGCAATATCAGGATCGTCCTTAAGATACTTACGAAGTTTGGCAATGAATACATCCATGCTTCTTCCGATGAAATAGTCGTTGTCGCCCCAGATAGTTGTTAATGCTACATCCCGTGGCAAAAGCCTGTTTTTATGTAAGCAAAGGAGTTTTAGCAGGGAAGCCTCTTTTTTAGTTAATGATTTTTCTACCTTGCCTATCTTTAAAAGCATATTCTTATTGTCAAAAACATACTTGCCAAGCTGGTAAATATCTTCATTTTGTTCAATCTGATCTAAAAGGTCAACCTGTGTTCTTTTTAAAATGGCTTTAATTCTTAAACTAAGTTCTTCTGTGCTGAAAGGTTTGGTAATATAATCGTCAGCACCCGATTGAAAACCTTTAATCCTGTCCTCCTTCAATGATTTTGCGGTAAGAAAGATGATGGGTACCTGTGTATTGGTTCTGCGAATTTCTTCAGCAAGAGAAAAGCCATCTTTTTTAGGCATCATTACATCAAGAATACACATATCAAACCGCCTGGTTTTAAATGCCCTCAATCCCTCAACGCCATCAGCAGCATGAAATATTTCATAATCCAGCATTTCGAGATAATCCTGCAATACCATACTCAGGTTAGGATCATCCTCAACCAATAGAATTTTAATTCTTTTCTTCATCTTTTATCATTTTATTATCATTAGACGGAAAATAGATCTCAAACTTACTGCCTCTGTCAGGTTCACTATGAAGATGTATAAAACCATCGTGGGATTCAACAATGGTTTTAACATAATATAAGCCAAGGCCAAAACCTTTCACATCATGTAAATTACCTGTTGGGACCCTGTACAATTTTTTGAAAATGTTTTTTTGATTCTCATGGCTGATCCCTATACCATTATCTTCAACAGATATGAGAATGCCTTTTTTTATGTTTTTGGTAGTAATGATGATCTGTGGATTCTCAGGGGTATATTTATTTGCATTTTCGAGAAGGTTATTGATAATGTTTATCAAATGCATACGATCGGCATAAATAACAGGCCTGGATGCATTTAAATACGTCATGATATTACCTTCCCGCTGGTTAATTGTCAGGTTGAAATTCTCCACAGCTCTCATTATGATCCTGTGAACATCAACTTCCTTGATTTTAATTTTGGTCTCTCCTTTGTCAAGAATAGCAATTTGTAATATCCGTTCAACCTGATTCTGCAATCTTGCATTTTCGTCATAAATGACTTTTGCATATTTTTTTGTCCGCATTGGGGACTCATACACATCTGCTTTTTGAAGTATTTCACTGGTTAGTGAAATCGTTGAAATGGGGGTTTTAAACTCATGGGTCATATTGTTTACAAAGTCAGTCTTCATTTCCGACAGTTTTTTTTGTCGAATAAAAGAATAGATAATAAATACAAAGGTTAGAATAATTATAAGCAAAAACAAGGCTGATAAGATCACCCATAAAATCATCTGACTCATTATAATACTGCGCTGAGAAGGAAAGTAAATAGCCAGCCAGTATTTACCAGGTTTGTAAAGCGATGCAAGGGATACCTTGTGTGAACGCTCCAGAAGCTGATCCTTATACTGATCATGCACACCCATGACAAAGCTATTATTCCTGAAATTTACAATGGCATATTCATAATCCAGCTTAATTTGAAAGCAACCCATCTCTTCCTGGATCAAGGAATCAAGAATTACCGGATTAATGATATCCCTGATTTCAGTTTTTTGAATAACACAATTGGGTCCTTCCTGCTTGATCTTCCTCAATGTACTGTCATTATAGAGTTCATGCAACTGGTTCACAACACTTTTAAGAGCAATGGTAACACTACCGTCAAATTGTTCTTTCTTTAATGTAACGGCTTTCTTTACCCAGTAAAGCTGAGTAAATACGATGCCCATCAGAGAAACAGATGTTAATACAATAATCATGGTCGTGATTTTCTTTTTCATGATTCAAAAGTACAATATTTAGATCACCTCCATATTAGATTAACAACTCATTAACAAGTTTTAACAAACGATTAACAATAATCTGGTTAAGATGCACGTATTTTTGCAGCAAATCAGTTTTAATTATTCATTCATCAAAAAAAACACAAGTTATGAAAAAAGTAATCTTCGGAATCAGTTTAGCAGTTTTAATGGTATTTGGTGTTGCAAGTATTCAGAAAGCTATGGCAGAAAAGAGCAGTATTGAATACACTGTATTTGACAAAGATCCTGATGGTAAGAAAGACGGAAAAAAGAAATCAGATAGCAAAGATTCAAAAACGACTGATAAAAAAACGACTACAAGTAAATCCACTTCAAGCACATCTGAAAAGAGCAGTTCTTGCAAGGAAAGAAAAAATTGTTGTCCCGGGTCAACAAAATCATGTGGCCCAAAATCAGGAAGCCCTGACAAGAAATAAAGATTCCATCCGTTTAATTTGGTTTGGTTGTGTAAGTCCTCCTGGAGCGATCCGGAGGGCTTTTTTTATTTAATATCCAGGGGTTCTAAATCACCTGAATGGTAATAGTCAAGTTTCATGTAATGAATCCCTGTATTCTAAATTGTAAAAATTAGTGGCAAATCGCTAATTTTGGCATATAAATTTGATCAATTATGGCAACAATACAAACAAAATATCTTAAAGACTTAAGAACCAGCGCCGCACATGTCCAATCAGGCACTGAGATCATAACCGATGCCCCTATAGATAACCAGGGTAAAGGGAGGGCATTCTCACCTACCGACCTGGTTGCAGGAGCACTTGCAAGCTGCATGCTAACCATCATGGGCATTAAAGCCCGTGATGCAGGATTTAGCATTGATAACGCCAAGGCCAGTATTACTAAAATCATGGCTTCCAATCCCAGAAGAATCTCTGAAGTAATTATTGATTTTACATTTCCACCGAATAATTTTTCTGATAAGGAAAAACATATTATCATCAATACTGCCAGAACCAGCCCTGTAGCAAAAAGTATCCATCCTGATATTAAACAAACCGTGTCCTTCAATTTTCAGTAAGATGGAATTTAATATTAAACCGGGCCTCAAACATGCTATCGAACAAGAAGTTGAATTTAAAGATACTGCAGCCAGATACGAATCAGGCCTTGTTGAGGTATTTGCAACACCTGCCATGATCGCCCTGATGGAAAAAACCTGTATGGATTGTGTGCAAAGCCTCCTTCCTGATGGTTTTGGAACCGTAGGATTTGAAGTAAACATCAGGCATGTAAAAGCTACTCATGTTGGCATGAAGGTAAAATGCCTTGCAGAATTAATCGAATCGGATGACAGAAAGCTTACCTTTAAAGTGAATGTTGATGATGAGGAAGGCCAGGCGGGTACGGGTACACACATCAGGTATATTATTGACCGGGAAAAGTTTATGAAGAAATACGGGAAACCGGATTAAAGTCTTCCTCATCAGATGACATTACTTACTGTCTTCAGTATTATATTTCTTTCACAAGCAACGAAATCGCAATGATCTTATTGAGCTCTTCATTGATTTCATCAATAAGATTACCATCTGTTTTTGGCAGAAAATTAGTTTTTAAACAATATTTTGAATTAATCTTTAAAGTTTGAATATCAGTCTGGGTGGCCTCCAGTTCAAACCCCCCGAATTTATTGTTAATTTTAGTATTAAGCTTATCAATGTTTAATATTTCAACTGGTTTTTCGAAATGAATGGTGTATTCAAAAATATCCTGAAAGGGATAGGAAAAATAGTAATCTAGAAACCTTGAAGACTGATCATTATTTATATTGTGATGATCGAGCCATTCATTTAACGGAACCAGATAGATACTATCCTCCAATCTCCGGCAACTATTCTGATATTTCCCTTGGTATTCAATAACATAATCAAACGGGAACAGGTTCTGGAATGAAACAAAATAGATGGTATCCAGCCTGATAGGATCATCGTCCCTTTCAAGCATCTCCTCAAAAACGGAGATTCTGTGCTTGTTGTGAAACATCGAATCGAACAAAATCCTGTTTGCTGTTGATATAGCTCCCATATAAGTAACATTAAAATTAAACATTAAACTATCAGCATCGAAATCTATGGTTGTTTCAATTTTCCGGTTTATAATATTATCCTCATATCCCGGAACAGGTAAATTAATTATTTCAAAACAATTGCTATCGGTGTTTTCAACAATCAAGGCATCTGCCCCAAATAAATCGATGGGCAATTCATCTATCTCATAGCTCTTTGATACTCTTGACGGATACAAATAGTGCATATCCCCCTTATCATCATAAAAAACAAAAAATGCATCAGTAAAAACACTGGTGGTAACAAAATTGGTATCAATCTTTCCAAAGCAGTATTCACGCGAAAAACAAAATCTGTAATCAATGCCCAATGCTTTAAAAATCTCAATATAGAGTCCATAAAGATTATAATTGGAAATGATATTATTTTTCAGGTAATATCCCGGGAAGTAGAAATAATCAGGATAATCCAGAACCTTAATCTCAACCTTATCACTGATATCATTAAAAAGCCTGGTAAACTTATAAAAAGAGGATGAATCCTCATAGTTCCTGAGCATTTGTTTGAGGTAACTGTCGAAATAATTTTTCTGATTTTTCTTATTCTGTTTGGTTGTATAATACTTTTTCAGGGATTTAAAAACCTCATGCCATTCTTTATAGGTAAATGTAAAAGTCTGGTCCCAGACATTCGGATCATCAGAAACAAATGATCGTATTGCATACCTGAATTTGGGGAGTTCATGAAACGGGTAGGAATTATGCTGATCTTTCAATGACCTCAGTGATATATTCCGCCATAAGAAACTCTTGGTGCCGGAAACACCTTTTTGCATTGAAACAGGTTTATGTAAACCATTATATGTTTTTATTTCAACCTGGGCCGATCTGGGGAAGATCAGTCTAAAAGTACTTGAAATTATAGGCAGGTATGATTCCATGATATACTCGCCATAAAACTGTGGATTTTCACTTTCAAGCACAAATATCGACTCAATCTCATCACCTATTTCAACACCCGGTATTGCAAACTGCAAATAATCAATTCCTATTTCGTCTATATCACTTAATGAGATTTCTTTTTCCTTTATATCATCTGCTTCAAGGTCAATAACAGTTCCATCAGGTTTGATGGTTCGGGCATCAAGGGTAATTATTTCAAAACCGGGCAAATCAGGAATAACCATGGTTGCATATTCCTCCAGGCCCATTTCATTCAGAAGTTTTATTTTCCTCAGCACTGTATATCGTGTATTTCCATTACACTGGGCATACCGCATCATATAGTAAGAATAGCTTTCATGATAATAATTATACTGGTAATAATCTTCTTCCTGTGTCCAGAGATTTGTACAAACCTCTTTATACTCATTAATGATCACAGCCTTATAATCATTATAATCTGATGACACATATGAGTATTTCCCTTGATGAGGCCAATTATAGTCTGTGGTGTCATTTTCCTGTGCAAATACGGCATGGGATATAATTATAAATACAAGAAGAATTGAGTTACCTGATAATAAGCGCATTATTAAATGTTTTTTTAATTAATTTATTTAATTCCATAACCGTGCTCCTGTTTTCGGCTGGTACCATTAAACCATCATAAGATATAGTGTATGAAAGTGTAATCGTATTTTCCGTTGATTCCGATGAAGCGGAGAATTTAAATCCTTTTTGGCTGTAATTTACATCGTTAAACTTAAACTCATCAATTTCCTGTTCAAGGCTGATGGTGATCCTTGCCTCTATTTTTGCCATGTAATCTAATATATAATCGTTCTTTAACGCTGACTCATCCGGAAATGTAAATGGGACAGGAACAAAGTCAAGTATAATGTACAATGTTGAATCATAAAAGTTTATATTCAAGGGATTAACCCTTGCCACACCATAAATTGAAGCAAAATTCTTACCATTGAAAACCCTGAATTTGTCGTGATACAGATTATCAGATATTGAAAAAAGATAATCATTTAAGAAATCCCCTAAATCATCATGCGAAAGTGCTATGTCAAGGTATTTTAAAAAAGAACCAGAATATCCCTTATAATCATAGTTAAAGTTACCGGAGAGTTCATCCTCCTCCAGGAATAACTCCAGGTCGATAGTGATCACATTTGAATCGGCATGTACCGGATCAACGAAGTAATATATACCTCCTTCCTTACCTGTAATAAACACATTTTTACCCTGAACACTCAAAGGGGGAAATCCTGCAACCGGAGAGCGTTCCGTTGGATCAAGTAATATCCAGGAAGTGTCTTTCTTCACCGCACAGATCATATGGTTTCCACTGGATAAGGATGGGAAATCAAAATCACAACCATGGGTAGAAGTGGATGCAACCGCCAATCGGGCATCTAATCCTTTATATACAAGACTGCTGCATAGCAGGTTCGACATATCTTTACAGTCGCCTTGTAACTTGTTCAAGACTTCATTTACATCACTGGGTTGGTAAGCGCCTAATCCTTCCTCAATGTCAAGGTACCTTACTTTTGAATTTATGTAGTTGAAAAGGTAAAACAGAATACTGTCGTCTGATGATTTCCCATGAGTGATAAGGTCAATTTTCTTTATCGATTCGTCATTTAATTCCGACAAGCCCTTACAAAGTTCAAGATACCATTTATTGAAATATTCATGTTCTTTCATGCAATATTCAACCGGGGTAACAGAGATCCTGATCAAAGGTGTTCTTACAACTTCACTATCCCCTGCTGATTTAATCTTATCTAAACAGCCCTTTACCGGTATCCCCGTGAAATAATACCGAGTAAGTGTATCGGAGAATACTGTATCAACATTCAGATAGGTAAATATTTCATGATTTACTATGTCATATTTGAGGTTTAAAGTTGCGGGCAGGTTAATCCTGTACATGAAAGTATCAACCTCATACATATCGACAAATCTCAAATGAGACAGAAAAACATAATCACTGGTGTAGGTTTTATAATCGTATCTGAACTTTGAATCAGGTAATACTTCAAAATAGGAAACTTTTTTGCCGGTATAAAAATTGGAGGTGAACATTCCCCGTTCTTTTATCAGCAGATCATCAACATATTTTAGTTTATCCCTTTTATTAAAATATCCCAGCTTCACATCGGAAATTTTTCTCAGGGAATCGTGAAGTAAATATGCCAGTTCTGTTTCTGTAGGTGAATATCCTATATATTGAACGGAGGAAAATAACTCCTTATCCCTGATATCGATCACCTCATAACGATGATCAAATCTAATGGTGTTATCCTGGCAATATCCAGATACGGATATTACTACCAGGAACAAATTGAAAAGAAAAGACTTTAAAAAATTCACCTTTGAAAATTAGTTCTGGATTTTCTATTCTCAAAGATAATCATTAGATATTTAGTTTCAAATGATATTTGAAGCTGGAATTTATTTTTTAAACATTGCCCTGTATCCTTTCCCCATCATGGCAATTTTCCCTTCCCTGCCTTCAACAAGGTTAAATCCGGCATTCTTAAAAAGATCACGGATATCTTCAACAGGCATGCCATGGTGTGAACCTGTTGGCTCCCTCACATATACAACACCTCCGGAATTCAGGTGCTTATATAAAGCAGAAATGGTTTCCTGTCGTATCCCTTTTTGGATATCATGAAGAACAAGATGGATATTCACGATATCATAATAATGATTTAAAAGGGTATTGTCTGTGATGCGGCCATTTTTAAAGAATACATTCCTGTGATGCCCAATCCTTCTTTTAGCATATTCCAGCCAGTAAGAAGAAGGCTCCAGGCAGGTCAATTCACCATGGTCCGGGTCGAGTTTTCTGAGAATGTACTTGGAGCACATCCCCGATCCTGATCCAAAATCAAGAACACGGGCATCCTCCCGAATCCCAAGGGTGTCTATATATTTCCTGTAAAATCCACCCAGGCAATTATGTGTTAACCAACCCAGGCCAAATCTCTCCATTAATGTTGGTTTCTCGAAGCTCATTTTTTTACAATGCTGATAAGGTTATTTACGTCTATTTCTTCAAAGTTACCGATCAGTTTAACCACCATATCTTTTACTGTGTCCTGATTGATAACATTTATACCTATGACGTTCATACCAGCATTTATTGCAGCTTCTATACCAGAAATAGAATCTTCGAAAACAACACAGTTTTCGGGCTTCACCTTCAATTTCTCAGCTGTAAGCAGGAAGATCTCGGGATCAGGTTTACTCATGGAAATATGGCCGGCATGAGAGAGGTGATCGAAAGATTCTGACAGTTTCAGTTCATCTAATACAAATTCGAGGTTTTCTACAGGAGCTGATGTAGCGATTGCCGTCCTGATTTTATTAAATTTCAGGTCATCAAGTAAACTGATCAGCCCCTTTTGTGGTTTGATATGTGGTTTATAGATATCCCGGTATAGTTTCTCCTTCTCAGAAGCAAAGTGTTTCAACTCACTTTTGGTTAATTGGTTTCCAAAGAAATGGTTAAGTATAGCCCTGTTGTGTTTTCCAAATAATCGAATATAATCCCTTTCAGTAATACTGATATTATGATTCTTAAGGAAAGTGAACCATGCTTTTTTGTGGTATTCGATATTATCGATGATGGTACCATCAAGATCAAAGATTACAGCTAGGTCTCTCATAAAATATGTTATTTTTAAGTACCTAAAATGATATCCCTGCACCAACAAAACCGCTTAACAATTGATTATTAATCTCATAATAAAATATTGAAATTCCGGATTCCTTATCTACCATTAAGCTATAAAATAATGAGGGAGTTAATTCAAAGTGAAAAGCAGTATGTTTTCCCAATTTCACCCGAATCCCAGTAGTTAGCATGGGTGATATCATTGGAAGCAAAAAGTAAGTTTTATTTTTTTGCCCCTCAATAGGATTATTATAGCGCTCTGTCGCCAATCCTGAATACAAGCCCAATCCAGCTTCATAGTATAGTTTAATTACCTGTCCACTTAACAGATATGAGCTAATTTGAAATGGAATTCCCGTGAACATATAAATTCCATAAGCGGTATTATTATGATCATATGTGAACATACGGAACACGAAACCAACCTGACGCGAGTAAAGAATATTTCTGGAATTATCATGCTTATCAAAAAGAATAGATATTCGATGTCCTATCTTTTGATTTTCCTTCGACTTCATTAATAAAGCGGCGTATGATAGCTTTATCGATTTTCTGATTGAAGGAGGAACTGTAAATATTTGTTGTCCTGAATTCAAGCATTCATTTAGTTTTATTATGGCTTTCGTTAAGGGTTTTCTTTGTATTCGTAATTGCTTGTTCAATTTCCTTGTACATGTATCAGCGAGCAGGTTAAGCAACATTATATGTTCATTTCCGGAAATCTCATAGCGATACCCCTGGATGATTAAACTTTGAGAGGAATTCGTTAATTCATAAAGTCTGCCATTGTTTTTTCTAAGATAATATCTGCTTTTAAAGAAGTTTTTCTGTTCTTCATAAAGACTTAAATCCCCTCCAACTATTGTATTCAAAAAAACTTCCAGTGTATCATATCGTTTTTCATCCTTGTTCAGTACCGTAATAAACAAACTCTTAAAACGCCTTCCACCCTTATAATTAAAACCAGCCAGGTCAACCGGTTTATATTCCCTGGTCTCAGCTTCTGGACCGGTTTTAAAGACAACTCCCTCAAGCATATCCTTGTTGGTTTGTGAAAAGATATAACCTGAAATCGTATCATGGGTAACAGTAATGATATCCCCTTCTGTAAAACCTGACTGACCTTGTATGTAGCAGGAAATGAAAAGAAGGGTAAATACAGTTACTGGTAGGTTAAGTCGTTTTAATTGAATCATATAATAATTGTGGGTTCTTATCACTTAAAAAGTCAGGCCGCCTCCCAGGTATATTCCATTTGCCATTAAGGATGGTGTAACCTCAAGATGCATTGCCGTCTTTTTTCCCAGCTTTAGCCTTATTCCACCTGTTATATTCAAGGCAAGCGTTACGCCATATCTTGTATCGTCTTTTATCCATTCCCCTTCATTATTCTGGTCAAAATCCTTGAACATCCCTAATGCAATACCTATACCTGTTTCATAGTAGAATCTGAGTTCCTTATCATTATTTATCCCGTAGGTACTGATTTGAAATGGAAAAACATTAAACATTAAAAACTCATTTTTATCTTTTTCATCTTCGTCATTAAGATATAAGAAACTCAAACCAAATTGTTTGGAATAAATATCGCTGCGATTGAAATTATTCCTGTCAATAAAAATTGTTCCGCGTAATTTATTCTTCACAGCATATTTCCCATTTATAATCTTTCCTGAAAAACTGAGTTTTACAGATGTTTTCATTTCCTTTTCCAAAAGATAGACTTCCTGCCCGGGATCAATGCATTTATTATAATCAACCACCACTTCGGTGAGCTGTTTTTTACGTAATGGGATATCACTATTTATTGGAGTAATGCAGTCGGAAAGCAGATAGTTTAAAATCCCAACATATTCCCTATCTGTAACGGCATATTTCCGGCCATCTTTTTCAATTGTCTTTTTTGATCTTTTCAACTCGAGGATAGGATTATCTGCCTTTTTAATGAAATACCTGCTTTTCAGGTAGGTGGTTTGTAGTTCATACAAATTCATCTGTTTACCTCCAACAACGAGAATTAAAAACATCATCCTTGATTCATTGGAAACAGATATTTTAAAAGCATCAAACCTTCTGCCATTTTCAAACTCAAAACTTTTTACCTGAAATGCATCATATGTTATAATCTCCGTATCGTTAATATTCTTTTTAAACTTCACTTCAGCGGTTAAATCCATATTTGTCCGGGAAATAATATACCCCTGAATGCTATCGTTTGCGCCGGTAATAATGGTCCCTTTTTCAGCTTCTTGTTGTGCAACAACAGTTTGGCTTCCACCCAACAGTAAAATAATTAAAGTTGCAGAAATAAATATAATCTTCATAATCAGTTTAATATTTGTTTATTATTATCAGATCTGTTTATTATTCCAATTTTTATCCTTTTATTTTGGAATCAATAATTATCGTTACAGGTCCTGAATTTATCAGTTCTACATTCATCATGGCGCCGAATTCACCCGTTTGAACCGGCTTTCCCAGCTCAGTTTCCATCTTCTTAATAAACAACTCATACAGCGGAATAGCTTTATCAGGTTTAGCAGCTTTTATATAGGAGGGCCTGTTTCCCTTTTTTGTACTGGCATGCAGTGTAAACTGGCTGATCACAAGCATTTCTCCATCAATATCCATGATGGACAAATTCATAACCCTTGTTTCGTCATTAAATACACGCAAACGGGAAATTTTTCCGATCAGCCAATCGATATCTTCTTCGGTATCTGCTTCTTCAATTCCAAGCAGAATCAATAAACCCAGGCCGATGGTACCCTTTGTTTCTCCCTCAATTTTAACTGATGCTTGAGAAACTCTCTGTATAACCGCACGCATAATAACTGGTTTTCATGATGTATTGCAAACTTACTAATTTATTACATTTGTGATGGAGATTGGAAGCTGGAAGCTGGAAGCTGGAAGCTGGAGGCTGGAGGCTGAAGACTGGAAGCTGGAGACATTTCAACTGTAAACAATAAACCAAAAAAAATGGCCCGACTTAGTGTAAACATAAATAAGATTGCTACAATTCGCAATGCCCGGGGTGGTAATATCCCCGATGTATTAAAAGCCGCTGTTGACTGTGAAAGATTTGGTGCACAGGGAATAACCGTACATCCGAGGCCTGATGAACGGCATATCAGGTATCAGGATGTTAAAGACATTAAACCTGCAATAAGCGTGGAATTCAATATTGAAGGTTATCCCAACAAAAAATTCATTAGTCTTGTTAAAGAGATCAGTCCTGACCAAGTTACGCTTGTGCCTGATCCTCCCGGGGTATTGACATCCAACGCCGGATGGGATACCATCACCCATGAATCATTTTTGAAAGATGTCATTGCAGAGTTCCATGATCATCAGATCAGAACTTCGATATTCATTGAAACAGATGAAAAAATGATCAGGAATGCAGCAAAAACCGGTACTGACAGAATTGAATTGTATACTGAGTCGTTTGCGTATAACTATGTCCACGACAGGGAGTACGCCATCAAACCATTTATTGATGCTGCAAATGCTGCTATTGATTCCGGGTTAGGATTGAATGCAGGTCATGACCTGAACCTTGATAACCTGAACTTCTTTGCTAGGAATATTCCGGGTTTACTCGAAGTCTCAATTGGCCATGCCCTGATCAGTGATGCACTTTATCTTGGCCTGGAAAATACAATTCAGATGTACCTGAGAGAGTTGAGAACAGATGATTAACCAGCCATCCTTAACCCTGGCCCTTGCTGGGAAATGGGTTTCTGTTTAAGATCCTCTATGCCCTGTTTGACACCCCCATAATTTATGTATTAATCTACTTTCTGAGACGACATTTCGGACTAAAAGGCCATGGTGCTGAGCTAAAGCCAGATGCGGAAAATAACAAATCCCAAGCTCCAAATTACAAATAAATTCCAATACTCAAATTCAAATGACCAAAACGGGGTTTGGTTTTATTGCATACTATTGCATGTTTTGAATTTTGGTCCTTTGAATTTGGAATTTATTTGTAATTTGGAGCTTGTATTTTGGAATTTAAGAAGGATGCGTTTATATCACAGACATTACGGAGAAGGAAAACCTTTAATCATTTTACATGGATTATTTGGTTTGTCAGATAACTGGGTAACTTTCGCAAAGCAATTAGGAGACCTGGGTTATGAGGTTTCCATTCCTGATCAGCGTAACCATGGGAGGTCACCACACAGCGACACCTTTAATTACCTTGCCCTGACCGATGATTTGATGGAGTTTATTGAGGAGCATAACATCGAAGATCCTGTTTTGCTCGGTCATTCGATGGGTGGTAAGGTGGCCATGCGTTTTGCTTTGGAAAACCCTGGAATTATCGATCGCTTGGTAGTGGTTGATATCAGTTTACGGAAATATGAAAATCGTCACCACCACAAAAAAATCATCCAGGCGATGCGTGGTGTTAGTTTCAATGATGTGACAAAACTGACCGATGTTGAAGATCAACTTGCTGAAACGATACCTGAAAAGCGAATCAGGCAATTCATCATGAAAAATCTTTACTATCGCGACAACAGGCAGACCCTTGGCTGGAGAATAAACTTTGAATCCATCTGTGAAAGTATAGAGGAGATGTTTGATGGTATCGATATTACTGAAGTTTACAACAAGCCTGCCCTTCTTGTTCGTGGTTCTGATTCTGACTATGTTACAGATGAGGACATTAAACGGTTTATGTTCAAATTTCCCAATTCACAAATTCATACCATCAAAGGGGCTTCTCACTGGGTACATGCAGAAAAACCACAGGAATTTTTGCAGATAACAAGTCAATTTCTGAATGAATAAATCGAAAATTGACGAACCCAAACACCAGTCCTGGGTAAAAACAAGGGATCGGCAATCGTTTATTCCTTAGTATGCTTAACGTTAAAATCGCAGTGTAAAACATGTGTATCCATCCTGGCTCTTCACCTGAATGCTACCTTTGTGTAAAAACATAATCTGCCTGCAAATACTTAACCCTATTCCCGATCCTCCTTCTCTGGTGGTATAAAACGGAATAAAAATTTTCCCAAAATCTTCTGCTTCAATCCCCTCCCCATTATCAGTTATTGAAATATACTTTGTTTCGCCTTCAATACCCACCTGAATTTCAATCTTTTTATCCGTTGATGATTTTAATGCCTGAATGGCATTTTTCACAAGATTAATAATAACCTGGATGATTTGCTTCTCATCTATTAAAAAAACAATATCGGGTTTTGGAAAGTCAAGGACAAGGTTAATATCATTCATCCTGCAATCAGATTCAACAAGCATTTTAATCTGGTTAAGCAAATCACATGAACTTGTGCTTTCAAGTTCAGGCTTCAGGGTTGAGGATAATTCCTTGAAATTTTTTATGAATTGGATCAATCCTTCCCCCCGTTTTTCAATAGCTGACAACCCTTTATAGGTTGTATCAATTACCCTGTAGTGTTTATCTTCAAATACATAAGGGTAGTTGTTCTCATTAAAGTTTTCGACCAGGGTTGAAGCAACCGTAGTAATTGGTGTGACGGAATTTATAATTTCATGCCTTAATATCTTTATCAGTTTCTGCCAGCTATCAATCTCTTCCTGGTCAAGTTCATAGCTTATGTCGTGAATGATGGCAAGTTTAAAAGCTTCTTTTTTCACAATAAATTTCGATAATTTTACAGAGAGCTGTTTTAATTCTCCGGCAATAAGAAATTTGAGCACTTTAGGTGCTGCTGAGGGTGGGCCTGTTAGAATATCATATAGTTCGCTGTATTTTTCCTTAAGGAGGCTAAGTTCATTTCTCAGTCTAAAATTAAGATGTGTGAGCAGCATCTTATTCTTCAGATGTATTTTCCCATTATTGTCATAAACCAGTATTCCCACATTGATCTGCCCGATCAGATT
This sequence comes from uncultured Bacteroidales bacterium, assembly GCA_964468645.1. Taxonomy (GTDB): domain Bacteria; phylum Bacteroidota; class Bacteroidia; order Bacteroidales; family JAIOZK01; genus JAIOZK01. Next base: position 34,610 of record CAYXUU010000009.1, on the reverse strand, counting down.
TTCAAGGAACAGATGCTCAACTTCCTTTTCAGCTTTTACCTCGCTATAGGATCTTGCCAGGCGGTAAAGATTCCGCTCCAGATCTTTAAAGGAGTTCTCCTGGTATTTATTCCTGAAACGCGGGAATGCTTCATTAATAATAAATGTTTCGAGGAAGTGATTTGTTCTTTCGTTAAATCTTAAACCTGTCCGAATGAGTATGTAAACCTCAATCACAGAAATAACAGCCAGGCCATATAGCGTAAATTTCAGATGTTCAACATGCAATACAAGGAAGAATGCGTATATCGTTATTACGATTAATAATATCAGTAATATAATCCTGACTGAGAACCTGTTAAAGATCATATTTTTTGATTTTTCTATACAGGGTCGACCTGGCCACCCCTAAAACATCTGCAGCTTTTGAGAGATTCCCGTTGCATTCATTTAAAACTGATTCAACCAGGCTTCGCTCATTCTGATAATAATTTAAAGTGGTGTTTTTATCTGCTAATTTTTTTCCCTGGTCGTTAAGACTGATATGAGACTCTGAAATAATCTCTCCTTCTGTCATTATTACCAGATTCTCTATCATGTGATCAAGTTGTCTTATATTTCCCGGCCAATCGTAGTTTGTAAGTCTGTTTAATCCTGATTCGTCAATAATGATATCCTGCCGCTTATATTTCGTTTTATGTTTCTCAAGAAAGAAACCTATGAATTCCGGAATATCCTTAATCCTTTGTCTGAGGGGCGGAAGATCGATCTGAACTGTATTGATCCTGTAAAGAAGATCTTCCCTGAATTGCTGATGATCAACCATTTCGTAAAGGGGCCTGTTTGTTGCACAAATAAGTCTGAAATCGACAAAACGTGATTTATTTGATCCTATTCTGGTAAGGCTTCTTTCCTGAATTACACCAAGTAGTTTGGATTGAAGTCCGGGATTCAGGTTTCCAATCTCATCAAGGAAAAGCGTTCCTCCTGAAGCCACTTCAATTTTGCCGGGTTTAGCAATTTTAGCATCTGTAAAAGCTCCCTTTTCATGCCCGAATATTTCGCTTTCAAACAAGGTATCCGGCAATACCCCAACATCAACCTTAATAAATGGCCCCCGATTTCTATCCGACAGTGAGTGTATTTCCCGGGCAATCAACTCTTTACCTGTTCCGTTTTCTCCCAGTATCAGTACCGAAGCATCGGTAATAGCGACTTTGCCAATAGTATCATAAATCCTCTGCATTACCGGTGATGTGCCCCTGACAAATTGATAGGCACCCGCATTAACCAGGATATCCTGCTTTTCCTTCAGTATTGCAATCTCCTGTTTCGATCGATGCATCTTAACAGCATTGTTTACCGTAGCAAGTAGTTTCTCATTGCCCCAGGGCTTTTCAATAAAATCAAAGGCCCCATTCTTAATCGCCTTTACGGCAAGTTCGATACCCGGAAAGGCTGTGATAAAAATTACAGATGTACATGAATTACGCCTGAGTATTTCATGCATCCAGAACAGGCCTTCATTGCCTGATTTGTCTGATACGGTAAAATTCATGTCCAGGATAACAACATCATAGTCATCCTGACCTATTTCAGTATTTATTAAGTCGGGCCTTTTTAGCGTTTTAACTTTTTCGAAATGTTTCTCCAGAAATATCTCCAATGAGAATAAAATTTCCTCATTATCATCTACAATTAAAATTTTCCCTTTGTTCTTCATTACTTACAAAGTTGCCTTAAATATACAAAATTGTATCGATCTGCTACATTGCATTGTATCGATTTACTACATTATAAAAATTCGTTATGGCTCATACTATTAATTTACAAACACTTATGTGTTTGGTATCGGTATTGTTATTATGCCTATAATTAATTACAAATTTTTATAATTTCAAAATTGTAAAATCATGATCTGGCATTACTTAAAACTAACATTCAGGAAACTTGGGAAAAGCTATATATTTTCCGTGATCAACATCGGGGGTTTAACGATAGCCCTTGCCAGTTCATTCCTGATCTTTCTTTTTGTTTTAAATGAATTATCAACCGACAGGTTTCATAAAAACAAAGACGAGATTTATCGGGTAATCTGCTGGTTTGACCGGGGTGATCTGGACAGATGGGCATTTGCATCTTCACCATTTATTATGGCTGAAGTAATAAAGGATATCTACCCGGAAATACAGGACATTACCCGTGTTTGTGAATATGGCCGGTTCTATGGCGGTCAGTATGTTTTCAAAGATGAAGATTATATAAGAGAGCCGGAGTTTATCATTGTTGACCAGTCGTTCTTTGATATTTTCTCATTCGATATTTTGAGTGGTGACCGGAATAATTTAATCACTGATATTAACTCACTTGTTTTAAGTGAACATGCCGCTCAGAAATATTTCCCGGATGAAAATCCCATTGGCAGAATGCTCAGGATCAAAAACTATGAAGATGAAAGAGAATTTGTTATCACAGGCGTATTTCGGAACATGCCATCAAATTCATCCTATAAGGCAGATTTTATTGGTAATGTTGAGCTGGCATCATCATTTTATCGACCAAGGGATTGGAACATTTCAAATACTAAGACATTCATCCGGTTTGATAAAAATACCGATCCTGATGAATTTGTGCAAAAGCTTGCTGATTTTGGGGAACAATATCATCCCGACAACAGTCAAACCTATGCATTACAAAACCTGAAGGATATTTATTTCAAGTCAGGTTTTATCAGGTGGAACTATCAGCCTGCCGGGAGTTACAAGCTCATCATCATGCTGGCCATTATTGGATTCCTTATCCTGCTTATTGCCTGTATCAATTATTTAATCATCTCTACAGCAAAATCATCAGAAAGAGCCATTGAAATAGGAATGCGGAAGGTACTGGGAGCAGACAAGTCAACCCTGAGATGGCAAATCATGATAGAATCCATTCTGGTGGCGTTGATATCCTTTCCTGTTGCAATCATGCTGTCGGAATTATCCCTACCCTTATTAATTAACCTGCTGGGAAAAGAGATTGATTTAAACTATCTCTCCAACTGGCCATATTTAGCAGGCATTTTTATGATAACACTGCTTGTAGGCTTATTGTCAGGGAGTTATATTTCAGTATTTGTCGCATCCTTCAATCCAGAACAGATCTTTAAAAAGCAATTTGGTAAAAAAACCTCAAAACTCGATTTCAGGAAGATACTCATCTCAACGCAAATCGTGATCTTTGTTATCCTGTTTATTTTCTCATCTGTTATTATCAGGCAGATTGATTTTGTTAAACATAAGGAGGTTGGCTATAATTCAGAGGACCTGGTTATTATTTTCCCACCCCACGATCATGATATGTATAACTGTAGAACTTTTGTTGATGAAATCCAAAAGAATCCCAATGTCATCAATGCTTCTGAGGTTGCTGCCGGATTGTTTTCAGGAGTCTCTATGTTTCATGAAATGGAAACAGAATCTGATCCGGAGAATAAACATGAATATAGTATCCTCAGGGCCGATCCCCAATATTTGGAAACAATGAAATTCAAATTGATTGAGGGCAGGGGTTTTGAGAAAGGGCTGTCAAGCGATACCGCTTCAATTATTATTAACACAACAGCCTCCCGGCTTCATTTTGGAGATGATAGCCCATGTGGGAAGATACTCAAAACTGGTAATGGGACCAGGTTTACTGTTGTTGGGGTTGTAAATGATTTTCATTTCCAATCATTACACAGCAAAATCCCACCCATGGGTCTTATGTTGAAGGAAGAGAGGCAGATGATCAACCAGGTGGTTGTAAAAATAAATCCCATCAATGCACAGGGAACAATTGCTTTTCTCGAAGATAGCTGGAATCAATATGGTCCATACGGAAGATTTGATTATGAGTATTTTAATAGCAAAATTGATGAGCAATATGATCAGGATCAGAATTTCTCCAATACAATTAAGATTTTCACGCTTCTTACACTTGCTATTGGTATGTTAGGGATGTTTGGTTTTTCATTTTACAACGCACGTCAAAAGATTAAACAAATTGGTATCAGGAAGGTATTTGGTGCAACCCCTGATATTATTCTTATGATGATCATCAAAGAATTGCTAATACTTATTATCATTGCCAATCTTATCGCCTGGCCAATATCCTGGTTTATCAGCTCAAGATGGCTTGAAGACTTTGCTTATTGTACAACGATCCCGATCTGGATTTTTGTCCTGGGTTTAATATCTTCACTTTTCATTGTCATTATCACCTCAGGTATTATAGCCTGGAGAGCGGCACATTTAAATCCTGCGGATTCGTTGCGATATGAGTAGATGGTGGAAACTAGAAGCTTGAGGTAGGATATTGGTTATTGAGTGTTGGATATTGGAAAATCAAATCTCGAACCTCTGGCTTCTAGTTTCCAGCTTCTAGCTCCAGGCTTCTACCCGGCCATTTCAATCTTTCGCTTTTTATACACCCTGGATGAGATCACAATGCTCAATTCATAAAGCCCAAGCAATGGAATAACAACCATGATTTGGCTGAATACATCGGGAGGGGTTATTATTGCCGAGATGATCAGAAGGATGACAATCATATATTTCCGGTTTTTCTTCATGAACCTTGGTGTTAACAGACCAACTTTAGTAAAGAAATAAACAAAAATTGGCAGCTCAAAAACAAGCCCCACACCAAAAGTTACCGAAACCACAGTGCTGATATAGGAGTTTAATGAAACATTATTCTGAACAAAATCACTAACCTGGTATGTGCCAAGAAAATTGATTGTAAGCGGAACGATTAAGAAATAGGCAAACAAAATCCCCAGGATAAAAAGCAGTGAGCTGACAATCACGGCACCGGTGGTATATTTTTTTTCTTTCGAATATAATGCCGGCCTGATAAAACTCCATATCTCATAAATGATATATGGAAATGCTACAATAACACCTGCTACAAGGCTCACATACATATGCACCAGAAATTGACCCGACATCTTAATATTGATGATCTTTAATGACAGGTTGTCGATGCATAATCCTTTAACCGAAAGTATTTCAGCAAGTTTACAGAGCAAGCGGTTGGTAATAAAATCAGAATCTTTAGGGGCAAGGATAATGGTATCGAAAATAAAATGCCTGCTGATAAAAGCCACAATAGCCAGAACGAGGATAGCAATAAGAGAACGGATAATATGCCATCGCAGTTCTTCAAGGTGCTCCCAAAAAGTCATCTCCTTTTCCGGGGCTTTTTCTTTGTTTTTTTTTGTTGATGTTGTTTCCTCCGGCACTTATTCTCCTTTATTATAAAGTTCAAAAATAAAAAAACCTCTTCACAATGAAGAGGTAAGGATATAAAACAATAATATTTCAGGTATTAACATCCACCCTCTACCACATCTTTTTTAACCTTTCTTGTTGGGATAATTACTTCTGGCTGACCGCTTTGTGGCGATGTAATATCACTTCCTGCAGTTTCTTCAATGATCTCATAATAATTATACCTGGGCTCTTCATTCAGATACTCGGGAAATTCAGGCATATCATAGAGATCAAGCGAATGTGTTGAATAATAATCATAACCGCCAAGCATTACAAGGATTCTGTCATATCCCAGTTGCCGAAGAATCAGGTATGGCCCCACAGCCTGAAGCTGATCCTTTCCATAGATTATTGTTATTATCGAGTCTTTTGGATTGAAAATTTTGAGATTCCCCTCCTCCAGCAATCCCTGAAATGGAATATTAATAGCACCTTCTATATGGCCAATGATAAATTCATGAGGACTTCTTAAATCTACAATCCGATAGTTGGAATCTTCCCACATAACAATATCAGCAACTTCTTCCGGAAGGATTTCTTCTTCCATGGTCAACGCTACTTCAAGAGTTTCTTCCGGTGTAAGTTTATAAATATACTCCGGTTTTCTCAGAGAGATCATACCAACAATAATGATCAATATAAAGACAATGGCAATTATTGTCAGGTTTCTTACAGACTTCTTATCTTTAAACTTTTCCATCGTTAGCAACCTCCTTCTACTACTGTTTTTTTCTGTTTTCTCTGGAAAATAACCGGCTCTCCCTGTATTTCCGTCTGGACATCTTCACCACCTCCACCGAAATACCTGCTGGCTCCCAATCTGAATTGATATTGATTAAACCTTTCCTCTGAAGCAGTTTCAGGTGGTGGTGTCGGACGGATAATATCTTCTATCCAGCAGTTCAAGCCACCTTTCATGATATAGGTATTATCATACCCGAGCCGCTGAGCTAATAGCCAGGCTTTTTCAGCAAGTACACTTCCATTTGAATAGAAAATCAATTTTTGAGCATTCTGGCCAAAATAATCATCCCAATCCGGTAATAGCATTTCATCAAATGGTATATTGATTGCACCGGGTAATCCGAAATCTACAAAATCATACATCGATCTCACGTCCACCAGGATGAATGAAGGATCCTGGTCAATGATCATTGTTGCAACATCATCAGTACTGTAAAATCTGGTCCCATCGGTAATTTCTGCAAGAATCTTATCAGCGCTTATTTCTTCTTCATATGATCTTTCAGGAAGGATCAATACACCGATACCCAGTAATAAAACTATACTTATTGATACCCAATATGTTTTTCTCATCTTCATAATATTAATAATCTACGGGTTTTACTTTTCTCTTCACCAAATATGCTACGAAGAAGGATCCCAGTGTTATGATGATCATTGCAAAAATCATCAGGTTTTCAGTAACGCCTAATGACTCAAACACCCTGACATCACCGAGATCAGCTTTTTTGTACAGCCCTTCTATCAAGGGGTATCCCTGAGCAAAAATGAATATTCCGATAAACATTCCTATCATATATACCCATGCATCAATTTTGCCGATAGCAGCAGCACAGGTACTGGTTCCAGGGCAAAAACCACCGATTATAAAACCCAGCCCCATAATTGCACCACCAACAATAGCAGCATATAAAAAGGTTGGGTTGATATAAATCATACTCATATCTATCCAGCCCATATAGTTAAAATAGAATAGGCCAATCATTGCAGTTGTAGCAGCAGTCATAAATACTTTCAGTACTACAAAATCATATCCATAGAATACACCGACGAGCTTCCTGGATGAAGAAAATCCCGATGCTTCAAGAACAAACCCAAATGCCATACCTATGATCAAAGCGATGACAAAATTCCATTGAGGATTTATTAATTCGTTTGGTATTAATGGTCCCATTTTTAATTTCCAATTAAGTTATATCCAGAATTTTCTAAAAAAGTAAGCAAAGGCATATGCCGATCCAAAAATGGCAAGCATGGTAACAAATCCTGCGGTTGATAATGATGCCATACCTGTTAGGGCAGCGCCGCTGGTACAACCTCTTCCGAGCTGTGAGCCAAATCCAAAAAACAGGCCACCAAGCAATGCCATCCCCAGTCTTGTTTTAGAGGTTATTCTCGGAGAATGCTCGGTCTTCCATCTGAGTCTTCCTGCCAGGGCACCCGACAAAATAGCACCAAAGAATACACCGATCATTTCAAAAACCAGCCAGTTCTGTAATGGATTCTTATCATCGCTGATGAACTGGCTGTAATATTCAGACTCTTCAGCATAGGTTTCAGAAACAGAACTAACTGCAGTTACAACTGAACTTTTTATTGCTCCACTTGCACCCAGCCCCCTTCCGGTAATGTAAAAGGTAATAAGAAGTACCAATCCCAGTAGCACTCCGCCCAGGTATGGGTTCAAATACCTTTTTGATCTATCGGTTTTATTATTATTCATTTTACGAAATTTTAATTTTAATACAGATACCTGGTTATTTGCCCGGCTTCAACCATAATAAACCTGAATACCAGTCCACCGAACAAAATGAGAAAAGCCGGTATAGAAATAGGAATATGAAATCCTTTAAGTTCAAGGATCTCTAGAATAGCAGGGAATATCAGTCCGAGAACGATTACAAATACCCAGAAAGAGACCGTAAATTGTCCTCCCAGAAATAATTGAGCTGCTTCAATCTGAACTTCCGAACTGGCCAGGAATCCCATAAACAGGTGTGTTATGAAGAACAATTCTATGACGATCAGCAAGAGATCAATACGCCCGAGGATCATTTTTTCCTGTTTATTTTTCGACATCCACATAATAGTGGCAACTCCTGTTGACATCCCTGAAACCAGGAACAAAGGCCCAAGAATAGATGTATTCCATAATGGCCTGGCATTAAACGCCGATAATAATATCCCGGTATAGATACCCAGTATAATAGCAAGGGTGATCATCAACCAGGCGATTCCTTTCCTGTTCGTAATGAACCAATCCATGATTGAATCCACAAATTTAAATTTCCATTTCCAGTCGGGTATAGCCTCTTTCATATAACTGGCAGCCCATAGAAATGACAACGGGGTAATGAACATTAAAACCCAGGCACCCCACGACATTGGAGACTCAAAACGTACGGTAGTATATAACTGCCAGAAAAACATTTTGTGTTTCAGGTCGAGGAACAAACACAACAGACCAATAACCAGCGCCCCTGGAACGAGAAAGGTTGCCCATTTTACTGTTGTGGGCATTTCTTCTTCTTTACCAAGTATGGTGTACAGGGCTGCAAAAAATAATATTCCGGCTGCCAGGCCACCCAGGAACAGATATATCGGGATCTGCCAGTGCCATATCTCCAGATAGGGGTCAATTCCGGGATTCGCTCTTCCACTGATGATTAATTCTTCTTTCATGCAAAGTTCTTTTTAACTATATCAAATAAAATATTTGTGGTTTTGTTCCTGCTTCAGGAGCAAGTACTTTATAATTTCTGTTTTTCAATGCGATGGAAGCATCACTTCTGGGGTCATCAAGGTCACCAAAATACATACACTTGGTCGGGCATACCGCTACACATGCAGGTTGTTCCCCAAGGTCAACACGATGTTTGCAGAAGGTACATTTATCAACATAACCTTCCGGATGGGAATACCTGGCATCATAAGGACATGACTCAATGCAGGCACCACAACCAATACATTCATTGTGGGTTACCAGCACAATTCCACCCTCAACAATATGACTGGCACCCGTTGGGCAACATCTGACACAGGGTGAGTTGTCACAATGATTACATCTCTCAGAACGAATCTCGAGTTCAACACTCGGGTATGTACCACTAACATTTTCAACAACCCAGTCACGACAATAACCTATAGGTACATCATTCTCTGTCTGGCAGGCTACGACACAATCGCTGCAACCAACACATTTTTTTGTATCAATTACCATTGCATACCTCATGACTTATTCTCCTCCATTATTGGTTCTTCAGTAAGAAAGGTTACAAAATTTCCACGCATGCCTGTACCTCCCATTGCCGGATCTATCATGACCCTGGTGATCATTTCCGAATCACTGGCACCTCTTCCATATGCTCTCTGGAGTTTTTTATTAGCATGTCCGAAGCCATGGACCATATAAACCGAGTCCCATCTTATCCGTTCCGTTACCCTCACTTTAATCGGGAATTTAGTAACCACACCATCCTGGTTTTTCAACCATACGTTTTGTCCTTTTTGCAATCCCCAGATATCAGCAACTTTCGGGTTAATCCATAAAAGGTTTTCATCTTTGAGTTCAAACAAGTTAGGATTGTTGATCGTACGACTGAATGTGTGTGCGGGTGTTCTTCCATATATCAATCTGTAAAAACCAGATGGTGGTTCTGGATGTTTTGTGAAAACGGGCATGGGATCAAAGCCATTGTTCGCCATTTCTGAAGAATACAATTCAATTTTTCCGGTATTGGTATTGAAAGTGAAATCTTCCCCTTTGAACAAATAAAGGCTTCCTGATTGTCTTTCATATTTTTTAACGCCAATCTTCTGCATTTCTTCGAGCGAAGTTCCCATCTTCTGCAACTGCCAGTCGAGGACTTCGGTATAATCTTCATAATCGAAAAAATCACCCAGGCCAAGACGTTCACCAATCTGCTTTGCCATCCACCAGGCAGGCTTGGTTTCGTACATTGGTTCTGCAGCAGGCATCCTCAGTGCGATAAACGGCTCCCTGTTTGGTGAAGTTCTCAGATCATCATACCTTTCAAGATAAGTACATTCCGGAAGGATCACATCGGCCCAACCGGTGATCTCCATGGGCATGGTATCTACTACTGCAATAAAATCAACTGCCTGTATAGCCTTCATCAATAATGGCTTATCAGGCATTGTCAGTGGAAGGTTGGTGCCCGATACCATCCAGGCATGTATCCTGTTTTCTTTTTCATCAGGAAGTGATGCCTCGAGAAAGCTATTGGAAATAGACAGCCCGGCCAGAGGATATTTTCCATGCAGGGTATCTTTCCATGACCATTTTGGTTTTGGGTATTCAGGATGATGATAATGAGGCACTGAGATGCTCTCTTTAAAATAAAATCCTCCTCTTCTACCCCATGATCCAAGCAATGCATTTAGAATGGCAATGGCCCTGGTTCGTTGAGTATCATCTCCATACCATGTTACATGCCTTCCCGGATGGATGATAACAGATGGCGAGGCATCGGCCATCGCCCTTGCTGATTTACGAATAAGCTCAGGTTTAATGGTTGTGATACCATATGCCCACTCCGGTGTCATCTTTTCAACATGATTCTTCAGCAGGTCAAATCCATAAGTATACTGTTCAACATAGTCTCTGTCGTACAATTTTTCGTTGATGATCACATGTATCCATGCAAGGAGTAATGCCAGGTCGGTGGCAGGCTTAATAGGTAACCAGTATTTTGATTTGCTGGCTACTGTTGAAAACCTCGGATCAACAGTTATAATTGTTGCCTTATTATCTATGGCATCAGCCATTTCCTGAACCTGGCCATTATGCATATTTTCGCCAAGGTGCGAACCTATTAATACCAGGCATCTGGTATCCCTGATATCGGTTGGTTCAGGTGAACCTAATCCGACACCGTAAGTAGCCTGCCATCCTACCTCTCTTGGTCCGCGGCACTGGGCATAAGAAGGTGCTGTAATATTTGAAGAACCATATGCCTTGAGTAAATGACCAAAATAATGCCCTGATGACCCATGATTAAAAAGTGCCATACTTTCAGGGCCATACTTATCAGCGATCACCTTCATCTTTTTGGCAACCAGGTCAAGGGCTTCTTCCCATGAAGCTTCCCTGAAAGTTTGCCCTCCCCTTTCTCCCACTCTGATCAAAGGTCTTCTCAACCGGTCGTTATCATTATACATTCCTATACCACCGGTACCTCTCGGGCATAAGCGGCCGTTACAATGCGGGTCATCATCGTTTCCTTCTATCTTTTTAATTTTACCCTTCCCATCCAGATAGGTCCATCCGGCGCATTTCCAGAAACATACTTCACAGTATGTAGGATATCTGGTTAGCTTGGGAAGACTGCTGCCACCTGCTGCATCCTGTAACATCGATGCACCCTTAGCCCAGCTAAAAGTGTTTGCAGCATATGCTGCCCCTCCTAATCCAAGAGCAGATATCCTGATAAAATCTCTTCGTGTCTTCATAAATATGTATATAAATATCTATATATTATAGATTGCAAAAGTACTTTGTTATTAAATATGTATAAGACTTTTCATCGGCATCTTAGTCAAAGAAAAAAACAAACCATATCAAATTTTATTTGATATAGAACATTTTTGTATGTATAAATTTGCTACTTTTGCAACTCTGATAAACAAAGATAAGAAATTCTTATGGCAACTCCGTTAAGAACTGTTAATTGTATCGACTGCACAAATAAATCATCCTGTTTCAAAAAATTATCCCTGCCGGAATTAAAAACAGCTGATAATAAGCGTCTTGAAGTAAACTACAATAAAGGGGAAACCATATGCAAGCAGGGATCTTTCGCCTCACATATCCTTTATCTTAAAAAAGGACTGGTAAAAATCTATCTTGAAGGTAAGGAAAAGAATCTTGTACTGGCCATTGTTCCAAAAGGTCATCTTATTGGGATACCTTCATTATTTGGAGATAATATCTTTCATTACTCCGCCGTGGCATATGATGATTCTACGGTATGCCTCATCGATATCAGTATATTCAGAAAATTTACCCGTGAGAATGCAAAATTCTCCTCCGAGCTTATCCAAATAATAAACCAGTCAACGATTAGTACATACGACCGTTTTTTCTCCCTTTCGCAAAAAAACATGCCTGGCCGTTTTGCCGACCTTATTCTTTATCTGTCTGAAAAGATCTATAATCGGGATAAATTCCGTTTATCATTTTCGAGAAAAGACATGGCAGAACTTGCTTCCATGTCGATGGAGAGTTTATCACGCATTATCAAGGAATTCAATAATGAAGGGATACTTGAAACAACTGGCAAACAGGTGATCATCCTTAATAAAGAAAAATTGAAGCAAATCAGTAAGTTCAGCTGAGACCAAGTCTAAAATCCAAACCCTACTTTATTAATTTAAATAACAACGACACCATATTCTAAACGCTTATTTAAAATGTTTTGGTTATTGATTATTCGAATTTGGAATTTATTTATTCACAAATATGTTTGATTTATAGGTGTTCATGAAACTGCTTCGTTAAGTTGGAATTTTAATGCTTGTAATCACTGCTGTCAGGGAAAAACCAGGAGGTTCCCCGACTATGCTCGGAATGACAAGGGTTATGACAGTATGGGAGGGGGGTGAGGGGCGGCTTCACCACCCTCACCCCCCTCACCAAAGGCTCTGAAATGTTTATCATTCCGAGCATAGCCGAGGAATCTAATTGTAATTTCTAAATTACCCGGACAGCAGTGATTTGTAATTTTGGATTTACAAACTGTTTCTTAGCGGAAGGTACAAGTATTCTAAACAATACTGATCTATTTCTACAACACTTCCCCCGTTATGTACATTCCTGATAATTTGATAATTTTACATCCGGACGTTTATCAAAGAGCTACTTGAATAAGAAAAAAATATCAAGAAGAAAATTTCTGAAAGCGGGTGTATTTTTAATCATTGCCTTTTTCATTTATCTCTGGACCATTTCGGTAAAAAGAGCAAAAACCCTGTATAACCGAAATAAGGAAGTGGTCATTGATGGTGATATTGCAGATGGTATTACTATTATGGGTCCTGTCATTATCAATAAATCAAAATGGGGTACAAGCGTATTTTCCTCCCGATGCACACACCTGGGGTGCACTATAAAACAACAAAAAGAAGGAAAACTGATATGTCCCTGTCATGGATCAGAATACAACTTGATGGGACAGCCGGTTAAGGGCCCGGCAATTAAGCCTCTTGAGCAATTGGGGTTCATTAGGGAGAATAACAAACTAAGGATTAAATTGTCATAACAACGTGAATACTCTCAGAAGAATAATATCATTCATTTACTATGACACCTTTGGAGGTATTGCCACAGCATTTTTCCTTATTTGTTGCTTATCAGGAATCTTTCTGGTAATTCCATACGATGTTAAAAATCCCTATGAATCAATCAGTTATTTTCTTCTTACCGATCCAGCTGCAGTATTATTCAGAAATATCCATTACTGGAGTGCCCAGCTCTTCCTGGTTTTTATCATCATTCATTTCTGGGATCATTTTTACAAATCAACCGAAACCAGAGTAAAAAAGGGGATCTGGCTGAGATTGACCATTTCTATAATTGCCATTTTCTATGTTATGATCTCAGGTTTCATCCTGAAGGCAGATACCGATGCCCAGGAGGCGAGGGAAATTTTATCTTCCCTTATTGCAAGCATTCCACTGGCAGGTAATTTTATTTCTTATGCCTTGCTTGGGCCCTCTGAAGATTACCAGGTGATTTATGTTCATCACATTGCTACAGCCACAATTTTCCTTTTTATCATCAATTTTGAGCATGCAAGAATTATCTGGGGTAAGGCAAAGACTTTTATCATCAGCAGTATCATTATACTTGTCGTCAGTTATATTTTTCAGGCACCACTGCACGACAACTATGACTTTATTATCAAGGGGCCATGGTATTTTCTTGGTCTTCAGGAGGTACTTAACTGGATGCGGCATCCCGGATATATCCTGCTTGCAATTTTAATCTTATTGATAATTATTTATTTCATCCCGAAACTTTCAAACTCCAGGTCAAGGATAGTGAAGTGGGCGCTTTTTGTTTTCTTTATATTCTATATGGTTGTTACCATCATTGGATGTTGCTTCAGGGGTGAGAACTGGGAATGGAAGTGGTCCGATACCGAATCTGATCATGCCTTTAGTTTTGAGTATATCAATTTTACTTCATTCAGTAATGACAGCCTGATGCTTGATATTCCTGTAATAAACGGAAGAAGTGAAGGTTGTATGGGATGTCATGCTGAGATGAAAGGATTTACTGAATCCCATAATCCTGAAGCCATTGGTTGCGTCTCCTGCCATGCCGGTAATCCTTTTACACCCGATAAGAAACAGGCGCACAACAACATGATTCTTATCCCCGGCAATTTTGATAAGGTTGAGAGGACATGCGGTACGGCTGAATGCCATCCTGAAATCGTTAGCAGAATTGACAACTCCCTCATGACAACGCTAAGTGGCATCGTCAGTGTTGATCGCTATGTTTTTAATGAATTACCAGGTCCATCTTATAAAAGCAGAATAACAGACATAGGTCATACCCCTGCTGACAAACACCTTCGTGACCTTTGTGCCTCCTGTCATCTTGGAAATCCAAAAACTGCTTATGGCCCGATCGATCAACTAAGCCGCGGAGGAGGATGTAATGCCTGTCATATTAATTATTCGGAACAGGCTTTAAAGGAGCTGGATTCAATTTATAATGACAGGATAGCGGTTGATACGGATATTAAATTCCATCCACAGTTATCCATTCAGGTTACTAATGATCATTGTTTTGGATGCCATAGCCGTTCGGGAAGGATCCCGACTAACTATGAAGGCTGGCATGAAACCAAACTTGAGGAGTCAGAGATATATGGAATGGAAGGATACAGGATACTGGATGACCACAGGGTTTTTACATTTATACATGAAGATATCCATCATGAGTTAGGGATGGAATGTATCGATTGCCATTACTCCTACGAATTGATGGGTGACGGAACATTTTATTTGCATGAGGAGGAACAGGTAAAAATCCGATGTGAAGATTGTCATCCAGTTGCTGAGCCGGGGATTATAACTTATCCTGATTTTGATTATGAATCGAGAAAAATTGCAGATTTACGTGGATTGGAAAAGAATAAAACAAGGAAATATTTAGCTGTTGCTGAAACCGGATATCCACTACTGAACACTTACCTTGATGAAGAGGAAAGAGCCTGGCTTATCACCAAAAATAGCAGTGACACCCTGTTGATAAAATTCCCGGCAGAAATTTGCACCCGCGGAGCATCTCATGCATCGCTGACATGTAAAAGTTGTCATGCATCATGGGCACCACAGTGTATCGGCTGCCATCATGTTTTTGATAAGAATTCGGAGGGTTATGACCTGCTGGATAACAAATTTATTACCGGGGAATGGGTTGAATATGTTGGTGCGTATTTTGCAGATAAACCTGTGCTAGGCGTAAAAGAAGCAACATCAGACACTGCAACCAGAAAACGGATTGAAACCTTTGTAGCCGGGATGGTACTCAGTATTGATATGGAATCATTCTCAGAAGAATACAAGGATGATCCGGAAATTTTCCACAGACTGTTCTCACCGGTTTCACCACATACCACTATTCGTGAAGGACGTAGTTGCAAATCATGCCATAATGATCCCAATACGTTGGGATATGGCCGTGGCCAACTGGAATATATTATTACAGAAGGTGAAGGAAAGTGGAGGTTCAGGCCCAGATTTGCAAAGAACAGATATGATCACCTGCCTGAGGATGCGTGGATAGGTTTCCTGGCAGAAAGGATAAGAAACGTGTCAACCCGCGAAAATCACAGACCATTTACAATAGAAGAGCAACAAAGAATATTGACAGTTGGGGCATGTCTCACATGTCATGATGAAGATTCAGTAGTAATGCTTTCCAGCCTTGACGATTTCGAAGAGGTACTAAAACGTAAAAATCAGCAATGCATCTTACCAGCCTGGTAAAAAAGGTAATTTCTTATCTGCAGAATGATATTATCATACACTTCACTTCGTCATTGGGACACCTGGAAATTTTCAACAATAACGCTATTTTACAATTTCTTGTCTTCATCCATCTCTTTCAATATGGGTTTTTTTATCAGAATACGTAGTTCTGTTTTCTTGTTTATTTTAGGATTAGTTGTGATTTATTTTACTTTTTTCTTGAAAAAAAAGTAACAAAAATTCAAGGCTTCTTAAAAATCGACTAAAAATAGAAATGTTCCGCTAAACAATTCGAGTCAATATCTGATTATGTCGAACCAGGTTCAACAGGACTGATCTATCTGATAATTTCACAAAAAACTGCATCTCACACGAATTCATTTTTACGCTTCACATTTCTATTTTTCCCCTCCTAACGTCGGGATCGTCGATTTTTAAAAGGCCGGTCCTACCTTCGATTATACATTAGTTCTAATTCCCTATAAACCCAAGTAGCGGTTCATGCCCTTGCATCTGGCTGTCATAGTTTCTACTTATCAATTCCACAACCTTTACCATATATTAATTTCTTTGCGGTTTGGGACCGGCCTTCTATAATTTTGATTACAAGACAAAGAAGCATTTCACCACAATGTAGTTTACGGATTTTAGGTATAAGCAATCCGTAAATGATCCTGCCTGGCATAATATACTATTAGAATCATTAGTTTGCATAGGATCATCTTGGATTGCGTGGCGGAAATGGTTCCGTAGTCTTGTCTCAAAATTATAGGAAGCCTTGATTTTTTCGTTCTTTTTTATCAAGAAAAAAGGACAACAGAAAAGAATAAAAACATAGTTAAAAGAACCAAAAACCATACGCTGAACACCAATTCTCCAAAAGCAAATACAGATTACCAGATACTTAAAGGTGATTTTTTAAGTGGTGACGAAGTCAGGAAAAGGTAATTTCTTATCTACAGAATGATATTACCATACATCCTTATTTTTTAAACACCGAACACCATTTGAAGATTTCAGATCGGATTTAGAATGAAATCTCTAATCAAAGGTTATGATTAACCCTGTAGTTTCATTTCTGGCTGAATGTTTTTAGCCACCCATCGGCCTGTGAATTGATAGAAGCAAACCATGTAAACGGATTGCGGAAGAATTGTTTCGGACCGGGCATATTTTGCATCATTGCCGGCAAAGCGCCAAAAGCCAGTCCCATGGCTTTGTATAAATTCCTGAACCTCCCTTTTTCAAATACTGTCTCCACGAGGGGGTTCCTCAATTCAACACTCAGTGCTGAGAAGGCAATGACAATAAATACCGCCCTGAGATTCATCTCAAGGCCTATGTATAATCCTTCGAGGTCGAAAAAGTGGCCCTCTTTTGTAAATCCTGTCCAGAACATTGCAGCAAGAAGGGTAATGATAAATAACTGTATCCAGAATACAGGTTTCTTTAATCTTTGAACCGCTCTCTTATAATACCAGATACAGAAGCCCAGGTATAAAGCAATAAGTGTTAATGCGGGATAGATATTAAAAAAATTGAGCAGCAACAAACCCGTAGGGATCATCACAACATGTAAGAATAACAACCATATTGAGAATGTCTGTGTTTTGTCAGCAACAAGAAACTCTTTGTGTTCAATCTTCTTTGTCATTGGTATTGGTATTCCAGCTCCGGGTATTTTAGATTTTTTCCCGATATACCACCCAATAGATGCGGCAAGCATTCCGACGACAACATAAACAATCACAAAAGCCCAGATAAGGACCCATGGATCTGCATCCTGAACATTTACCTGCCTGGCTATATACAGGTAAACATTTTTATAAAGGTCAACAATATTAAATCCATACATGATCAGCAAGGTAATTATCTTATGAATGAAAGAGCTCAGCAAACCGATCGCGCCACCAAGGAGGTAACCGGCCATATTGGTACCGAGGAGAATTATGCCAAACTCAAGCAACAGGGCTTCAAAGAAAATTCCGCTCATTGGGCCAAGGATAACATAACTTGGCGATATCGATTTCATCAGGGCACAGATAAGGCCGGCCCTCCATATCAATCCCCTGACAGGCCACAGCCGGTGAAAAGCTACCAGCAGCACAATAGCCTGAAGTGTAAGTATTGAACCGGCAAAGGGGACTCTGAGGTTATGAAGAAAACTTCCTGCAATAATTTCAACCGATGCCCATAATCCGCCAACGATTGCTGCTTTGAGCCAGACCTGGTTCAGGCCTGATTTAATACTATGCTCCGGTATTAAGGTATCTTTCTCCAATTACAAGGGATAAATATTTCACGCAAAAGAATACAAATGTAAAACAAAGAATTCACCAATAAAATATGTTATCATCTTTCTAAACATTCTCAATTTTTGTTTTATATTGGTATCCGCCCAGAATCCAGCCTGGGAACGCATAAATCCAATACCTTCCGAATGTTCCATGAAAGATATAGCAATACTGCCCAACAACAGGATTGTGGCCGTTGGGACAGAATCAACGATACTAATTACAGATGATTTCGGCGAAACCTGGGATGTCAAGTGCCAGCCTGCAAATACACATTACGAAACATATTTTAATTCGGTATGTTTTATAGATGAAAATACCGGTTGGGTGGCACAATCGGTGGTCCTTATACCGGAACGCCAATAATCTTAAAAACCAATGATGGCGGGGTAACATGGTACCAGGTATTTACCGATCCTTTTGCAAAAACATCAAACATATTTTTTCTGAATCACAATATTGGTTTTGCGATTGGGGATGTGATCTGGTATTCAAATAATTTGTTAAGGACCGAAGATGGAGGGGAAACCTGGGATGCATATTCCACTTCACTCGGCAGGTGGATGCTCAATGATTTATGTATGAGCGAGAATGGAGTTGGTTTACTAATTGGTGATCATGGACAAGTATATAAAAGCGAGGATTATGGTATGAGCTGGGAAAAGGATTATTCTAATCTTATGTTAGAAGATGTTGTATCGGATGCTGAGATTATCACAGATAGTATCATTGTTGCAGTAACAACCGGAGAAAGTGGCACAGGAGGTATTACAGGTGGCAGGATAATCAGGTCTGATGATGCCGGGGCAACATGGGTTGGAGTAGCGCCAGCATCCTGCAGATCATTGAGCTTCATTAATGATTCGGTTGGTTATGCCGGTGGGCGAACGAATTATTCTAAATTGAATTACCTGAAAACAACTGATAGGGGTTTATCATGGCAGGAATACCAAAAACCGAATATTGAATTGGAAACACGGAGTATCTGTTTCATTGATGAAAAGACCGGTTTTATCGGGGGAGGGTCATATTTCGTAGCAGAATTATATAAGACTTCAGACGGTGGAGAAAAATGGAATCCTATTAAGTCAACAGCTTTGGATCATTTCGTTGAAATAAATGACATTGAATTCAAAAATGAACTGAATGGATACATAGTAGGTTTTACATTTGAATCAGGTAATATTGTGAAAACTAATGACGGTGGGGAAACATGGTCAGTAGAACATTTACCTTTTAATTTTTACGAATTGAAAGGTGTTTATTTTTATAATTCAGAAGTAGGGTTCATTTATGGATATAACGTGATAATTAAAACTTCAGATGGTGGCCAAAGCTGGGATACTACAACAATTAGCCTGCCAGGCGACAGGTATTACAATTTCGTACACCTCCCAACATTAGAGACAGGCTATGCTACTGGTGAGAATGTCGTTTTCAAATCGGATGACGGAGGAGATACATGGGATCCACTTGAACCGGTTGGTGGTTCTGTATTAAATACGGTTAATTTCTTTACGGAAGATCTGGGGATAGTTATGGGAAACAAAGGGATAATCTACAGAACAACAACGGGAGGAACCGTTTTTACTCCCGAAATTTCATACAATTCAGAAAAAAAGAATAATTGGAAATGTTACCCCAACCCTTTTTCCCAGGACATCAATTTCTTATCAATAAAAATGGATATTGAAAATGCGAAATTAAAAATCTATGATTTATCAGGAAACCTGGTTTACAATAGAAATACACTGATCAATAATAAATCGATATTCTGGAATGGTAAAACCGACAACCAGGAAATTGTGCCATCCGGAATCTATATTTGTGAAATTCATTACGATCATTCAAAGCAAACACTAAAAATCATTAAATTATGACTTCTTCGAAGTCAATACCAACCTCTATTACGTTTAGCCTATAATAATGTGACCTCTATGAGGTCGATCCCGGGATTGGTTGATTTATAAGGGTTCGGTATATCAGTTATTCTTACGTTCAATAATAATTTCTCCGTGTAACTTTGTACTTCTCCGTGCAATTCCGTGAAATAATCCTTATTGCTCCAGTACCCATTTATCACCAGCTACCCCTACCCTTTCAATAATTCCATCAATGTCGGTCAATCCGTTATCCATCACTAGGTCTGCATATTGATGCAGGTGTTTGTTTTTAATATTCATTCCCCGTTTGGTTAAAAACAAAAACACACCGGGTTTCAGGACCTTTCTCAATCCACCCGATTCCACAATGATTAATCCATGCATATCAATAAAATCATTGGCAGCATCAAAGGCCTCTTCGATATGATCATCCTCACTCTGAACATAAATCACTTTTTCCGCACCGGCCTTCAGCATCTTCGAACTATCCTTCAATCCTTCCAGGCTGGTTTCATTGATAATCTGGAAATATTTGTTTTTCACCAGTAAATTATCCTCATTTTCCAGATGATGCAGATGTGGAGATATCTTAATCGCTGATATTCCGGAATCTTTGAATTGATCGATAATTGCACAGGCCAGTGAGGTTTTACCAACATTTCTTCCTGATCCGGCTATCAATAATATGTTCGGGTGGATGATCACTTTTGTTTAAACGATAAAAAAGTTTCTGCTTTAACAAGATCATCCCGGGAATTGATATTCATGAACATGTTTTCATGGTAATGCCTGGATTGTTTCAGGTCATATGCCTTGAAATTAACGACCCTGAAAAGATCAGGAATTTTATAATTCGATAATTGAATAAACTCCCTGAATACCGGCAACAGGTCTTTATTATAATATGCACAGAGTGGTTCAAAATATTCCTTTTCATACCATGGGGCAACCAGCTGGTAATCCGGGCTAAGATCCAGAATTTCGTCAAGAAACGCTCCTGTTACAAATGGGGTATCACATGAAAGGATAAGGTTTACATCAGTGTTCGATTTTTTTAAACAGGAGTAGATCCCGCCCATAGGTCCTGAATCGGGAACGATATCAGTAATAACAGGAAATCCAAGATAATCAAATGATAGTGTATTGCTGCTGATCATGATCTTCCCGGCAATGGGTTCAAGTATCTCAACGGCATGCTCGATAAGTGGTTTTCCGGCCAGTTCAACCAGGCCCTTTTCCTTGCCCATTCTCCGGCTTCTCCCGCCACATAAAATAATTCCGGTGATTTCAGATTTATCCAAATTCAAATTTTTGCAAAGTTATCAAAATCCTCTGTGCCTCTCTGTGTAAAATCTCTGTGTCCTCTGTGGTTATTTTTCAGCGATTAGAACCTGGATGTTAGCATAATATCAATCCAAAACCTACTCAATTACTTAATCACTCAACCACTTAACTTTTAACTACAGAGATCACAGAGGATTTATTATTATCATACCTTTCTCAGTTTCCATTTACCTCTTCGGAAGAGTATAAAAGAAAGTATGGTCAATAGTGTTTCAGCGATCAATATCGCATAATAAACCCCTGTTTCACCAACGCCCCAGGTAACTGCAAGCAAATATGCAAGCGGAATTTCAACCAGCCAGAAGCATACAAAATTGATCTTGGTTGGTGTGATGGTATCACCGGCGCCATTGAAAGCCTGCATCAGCACCATTCCAAATCCGTATGCCAGGAATCCTATACTTATTATTCTCAAACTCTCCGAAGCATATCTGATAATCTCGGGATCGCTGGTAAAAATCCTGATAAAGAATGCCGGAGCCACTACAAACAAAACACCGATGAGGCTGAGCAGGATCATATTTACTTTTCCTGTTGCCCAAACAGCTCTTTCTGCCCTATCGGGTTTCTTCGCTCCAAGGTTCTGTCCGACCAGTGTTGCCGCTGCATTGGAAACACCCCATGAGGGCAACAGGGAAAAAATAACTATCCTTATTGCTATGGTATATCCTGCCATGGCCACACTTCCAAAGGTTGCGATAATACGTACCAATCCTATCCAACTTGAAGTGGCTATAAGATTCTGTCCTATACCTCCAAGTGATAATTTGATCAGTTGCCACATGGCTTTAAAATCGACATGCAATTCAGAGGCTTTCAGCTGAACCCGCTTATGTCCGTTGAACAATAGATAGAACTGGTAAACCACCGCAAGTCCACGACCAGTGGTAGTTGCAATAGCAGCACCCTGTATTCCCATTGCAGGTATTGGGCCCAGTCCGAAGATCAGAATAGGATCAAGTATGATGTTAAGGATATTGGCAAACCACAATACCCGCATGGATACGGCTGCATCACCAGCACTCCTGAATACCGCGTTGATTATAAACAACAACATAATGACAACATTCCCACTTAATATGATGGTGGTATATGCCGACATTTCTCCTATCATTATTTCATTGGCACCCATTAATTTCAGCAAACCAGGTGCGAAGAATATCCCCGGTATTGCAATCAGGAGTGATACAAACACGCCGATCAGGATTGCCTGGAAGGCGACATTAGATGCTTCACCTGCCTTTTTTTCACCAATTCTTCTTGAAATAAGGGCTGTTGTCCCTACACTTAAACCAAATCCAATAGCATATACGATGGTCATCATTGACTCAGTGATACCTACTGTTGCAATAGCTTCTGCCCCCAACTTGGAAACAAAGAAAATATCCACAACTGCAAATACCGATTCCATCACCATCTCCAACACCATAGGAATGGATAATAATACAATGGCCTTTCCGAGGTTGACCTGGGTAAAATCCTTGTCAGATCCTGAAATTGCCTCTATAATTTCACTGAATATTTGCCTTCTGCTCAATTTTAAAATTCTTTGAACTGATAAAGGTAATGCCAATATTTTTACTCTTTTCGCCATTTTCGTTTTCGTTTTTCATGTTTAAATAATTGAAATTCATTTCTCATTTGTAATTCTGTGTCCATTGATTGCGGACAGATTACATTCACATTGGCAATTGTAAAGACTGAAGTTTTCATAATTTTTCGTTTTTAATTAGTAATTGATTTTGATTCTCTGTGTATCTCTGTGAATTATCCCTGTGTTCTCTGTGGTTATTTTTTATTGAAGCAGGATGTTAGAAATTGAAAGTTGGATACTTAACACATACTTACCAACTCAACCACTTAACCATTCAACCACTCAACTAATTAACCACAGAGGTCACAGAGAATTTACACAGAGATCACAATGTTCTTTTTCTTTTTGCTTTTATCTTTTATCTTGATTCATTACTGCATACAATAATCCCGAGTACGAGGCCTCCCGCACACAGTAATAATTACCAATAAACTTTCAGGAAAGACTAGCCCTCAGGTGAGTTTTAACAATTCGGTGTAAATACAATATTCATATATCTTCTCTATTGAACTATACAAATGTATGAAAACTTTAAAAACAAAAACTAATTTCTTTAAATTTTGTTTTTAAAGTCGCGTTGTCAGATTACCACGTTGCCATAAAGTATGACAACATGATAACCGTGGCAACTCAACAATAAAGACAAATAAGATTTAAAAAAGTTGCACGGGGGGTGTTATTTAGGATGATTTTAGATATATTAAAATGCAGGAATTAAGAAGGGACGACTTAAGAGACTTAAGCGACTTGAGCGAACGAAGCGATTACATTGATGATTATGGAGGACACGTATAATTCTCTTATCGCTTAAGTCGCTCAAGTCGCTTCGTTCGCTTATGTCTTCTTCTTCACTTCGCCTTTTACAGTCAATACATATTTTTCACCACTACTCATGGTCACAGCAACCGTTTTTCTGAATTTGCCCACCTTTGCCGAATTATAAGTTACTTTAACTGAACCTTCTTTACCGGGCAGGATAGGGTTTTTGTCATAACCGGCCACAGTGCATCCACAGGAAGATCTCACATTGCTGATCACAACAGGTTCATCGAATTTATTCTCAAACTTAAATTCAAATTTCACAGGCTCTTTTTGTTTCACAGTGCCAAAGTCATGGGTTTCTTCATTCCAGGTAATTTTTGCTTCCGGGTCATTATCCGGATTTCCTGCAATTACAACTGTATTTGCCATTATTGGAAGTACAAGTGCTAATGCAAAAATGACTGATAACATTCTTTTTTTCACGATTATAATTTTTAGTTAAACATTGATTATCACGTGTTCAAATCTAAGCTGTCAAAAACTAAAACTTGTAAATGAAAATTAAAAAAGTGTAAACAAAATGTAAAAGGTAAAAATTAGTTGGTGGTTTTGTATAATTTTATGTTATCAATAAACATTGTAACAATTCTAAACCTTGGAGTTTATGATAATTTTTACCCCGTTTTGGCAACCAGTTATGTTTTTACAAAGAATTAAGGAATGCGAAACAGGATAAGACAGCTTATATTACTTGGCAGCATCTCGCTGATTGGAATAATAATATTCCAGGTGTACTGGGTGTTTCGAACCTTCAATACCATTGAGGAACAATTCAATCAATCGGTAAAGATTGCCTTATTTAATGTGGCACAGGATATGGCTGAATTTAATAACAGCCAGACCCCCAACCAGAATCCCGTTAATCAACTTAGCAACAACTATTTCGTTGTTGACCTTAATGACGCCATCAATCCAACCATCCTTGAACATTATCTTAAAACAGAATTTGCCATCAGCAATATTGATATCCCCTACGAATATGCCATTTATGATTGTGATAACGATGAGATGGTATATGGTAATTACATTTCAAATAATTCAGATAGTGAGAGAAAACGCAATACAGACAATTTCCAGAAGTTCGATGAATACCTGTATTATTTTGGAATCCATTTCCCGGGCAAGAAAGCTTATGTTGTATCCAGAACCAATATATGGCTGATCTCAGGTTTTGTGTTGATCACGGCTATCGCATTCTTTGCCTATGCTATTATGGAACTCCTCCGGCAACGTAAGCTATCTGAGATACAAAAGGACTTCATCAACAACATGACCCATGAATTTAAAACACCGGTATCAACCATAGGGATCTCATCAAAAGTTTTATCTGATCCTGAAATAGCAAATAATCCGGAAAGGCTGAGTAATTACGCAAACATCATCTATCAACAAAATAAAAACCTTGAGGAAAAGATAGAAAAGATCCTTCAAAGCAGTTTATCAGAAAAGGCCAGCGTAAAACTTGAAAAAACCAATACAGACCTTAATGAAATAATCAGGAAAGTTAGTGACAATTTCAATGCGGGTATATCAGAGAAGAATGGTGAAATTAAATTGATGCTTCAAAATGATATTCCTACTGTAATGACCGATAAATTTCATTTCTCAAATATACTTTTCAACCTGCTCGACAATGCATCTAAATATTGCATTTCAACACCTATTATTCAAATAAAAACATACGATGATAGCAGTCAGGTATTTATCGTTATTAAAGATAATGGCTCTGGTATCGATTCAAAACACATGAAAAAGATCTATGAAAAGTTTTATCGTATTCCCAGGGGAAATGTTCATGATGTTAAAGGATTTGGCCTTGGATTGAGTTATGTGCTTAACATTGTGAAAGCCCATGGCTGGAAGATCAATGTTGAAAGTAAAATTGGTGAAGGAAGTACCTTCACTGTTTCAATTCCAATAAAATCGAAGCTAGCATGAAAACCAGGATTTTATATGTAGAGGATGATGTATACCTCAGTTTCGTAACAAAGGACAATCTTGAACTTAAGGGTTACCAGATCACCTGTTGTGAGAATGGAGAAGAGGCATTAAAGACATTTCAATCAGGTGAATTTAGTCTTTGCATTCTGGATGTTATGCTTCCGAAAATGGACGGATTCACGCTGGCCAAAAAGATCAGGGAAAGCAATAAAGATATTCCTATCCTTTTTCTGACGGCAAAATCATTAAAGGAAGATAAAATCAAGGGCTTAACCATTGGTGGGGATGATTACATTGTTAAACCTTTCAGCATTGAAGAGTTGATATTAAAGATTGAAATATTCTTAAAAAGAAGTAAGGTCACATCAACTAACCACTATGAGCCTGTTATAAAGATCGGTCAGTATATCCTGGACACAGAAAAATATATCCTCCATTTTAACAATGACCAGAAACGACTAACTTCACGGGAAGCCGAATTGTTGAAATTTTTTATCAGCAATAAAAACAAAACGGTAAGCCGCGAAGAGATCCTGAATAATGTATGGGGTGATGATAGTTATTTTGTAAGCCGAACCCTTGATGTTTTTATATCCCGGCTCCGAAAGTACCTAAAAAAAGATCCATCCATACAGATAAAGAACATTCATAGTGTTGGGTATATACTTGAAGCTGGAAGTTAGAAGCTGGAAGCTGGAAGCTGGAAGCTGGAAGTTAGAAGCTGGAAGCTGGAAGCTGGAAGTTGGAAACTGGAAGCTGGAAACTGGAAGTTAGAAATTGGAAGCTGGAAACTGGAAGTTAGAAACTGGAAGTTAGAAGCCGGAGGCTGGAAATCCCAAATAGCAAACAATAAATAACAACTTAGCGAAGCGATCTCATGATCACCATTGAATCAATTAATGAGTGAATAAATAAATGCCAAACACTAATAATCAGCGCCTCCGCAGAGTAGCTTCAGCGCTCGTGGAATGAACAAAACTATTTACTATTAGAGGTTTGGAGTTTAATATTTGGGGATTGGTACTTATTTGATTTTTGGAATTTGCGATTTGGGATTTTGTCATTATTCCCTCAAAAACAAACATCCATCACCATAACTCAGGAACCGGTAATCATTATTCAATGCATGTTGGTACACTTTCTTCCAATTTTCTCCGATAAAAGCAGCAACCAGTAAAAGTAAGGTGCTCTTAGGCAGGTGGAAGTTGGTAAGCATCCCTTTCACTATTTTGAATTGATAGCCGGGAACTATCATCAATTGTGTACTTCCTGACAGATCATTCAATTTTTTATTCTCCATCCAGAGAAGCAGATTTTCAAGAGCTTCTGCAGGTGAAATTTTTATTTGATATTTTTCCCTGTATGGATCCCATTGTTCAACCTCAAGCTGATCATAGTCCTTTTGTTCAGTTTGCAGTTTAATTGAAAACCAATACAGGCTCTCAAGTGTCCTTACAGATGTTGTGCCAACTGCAATGATCGATTTATCAATGTATTTCAAAAGATTTTGAATATTCTTCCTGCTAACCGAGATCTTTTCAAAATGCATCTCATGCTGATCGATGGTTTTTGAAACTACCGGTTTGAACGTGCCGGCGCCAACATGTAGGGTTAACTTCCCAATGGCTACATTTTGATTTCTCAGTTTTTCTAATACCTCATCGGTAAAATGCAATCCGGCTGTTGGGGCTGCAACAGAGCCATCATGATCTGCATATATAGTCTGATAGTTGGATTTGTCATCTTCAACAGGTTCACGGTCCAGGTAAGGTGGAAGGGGTATTAATCCGCAAATATCCATAATTTCAGCAAAAGTCAGATCAGCAGGTTTCCAGGAAAACTCCACGATGAAAGCATTGTCCTGCTTCTCAAGAAGATTAGCACACAGTTTAATTCTGTCATTTTCAATTGAGATCCCACCTGATTTCCATCGTCGGGCGTTACCAATAAAACATTTCCATGTCGATCTTCCCTTATGATGGAAGGCCAGTTGCATATCTGATGTATCGTAAGGTTCAAGACAAAAGATTTCAATTTTTGCACCTGTTGGTTTATGAAAGAGCAAACGGGCCTGGATAACCCTGGTATCGTTGAAAACTATTAATGATCTTTCCGGGATGAAACCTGGCAGGTCAGCAAAAGAGGCATCTTTGATCAGCATATTTTTACAGACAAGTAATTGGGAGGAATCACGTTGTGCCAGGGGAAATTTTGCTATACGATCGTGAGGGAGATTGTAATGGTATTGATCAATCCTGATGTTGCGTATTTTATCCATTTATGCAAAAATATTCAACAAGGAACAAAAAACAAGAAACAAGGAATGAGAAATATTTAATCGATCCTCCATATTCCTTGTTCCTCTTTCCTTGATTATTGTTTCTTGTTTAGGGAAATTCATTATCGAAATTGAATTTATGATGGCAAAAAAAAATCCCTCCGGTAAGAGGGATTTCTGAATAATAGTTAACCAAAACCTATTTAATTCAAAGGATTCGAGGGATCGGCGATCCACTCATTGTAAGCTCCGTCGTATATCTTTACATTATTATATCCAAGAATCTCTTTCAGTGCAACATATCCTACAGCGGCCCTGACACTTGTAACACAATAAAGGATGTATTCTTTATCTGGAGTGAATCCTTTACTGTTCATCAGTGCCTGAAGTTGTTCTTTGCTTTTATAACCGCCTTTATCATTAAGGAATTCCTTATGATTGATATTAACAGCTTTCGAGATATGCCCTTTACTTACCGGTTTTTCAGAAGTACCGTCATATTCTTCTTTAGCTCTCAGGTCAATGATAACTGCTTTATCGTCACTTACTCTCGATTTAACTTCATCCAGTTCAACAATAATACCTGCATCAACATTTGGGGTAAAAGTTTTCTTCTTTATAGCAGCAGCACGGCTTGTTATGGGTACACGTGCTTTTTTCCATACATCCATATCTTTATGAAGTATCCTGACGTCATTAGCACCTAAATACCTGAGCACCCAGTAAATTCTACTGGAATATTTGTTGGAACCATCATCATAAATTATGATGGTGTTTTTTTCACTAACACCTTTACTTCCAAAATATTTGGCCAGTTCGGCCGGGCTCTTAATCAGACCTTCAATTGCTCCTTCCTGATAGAGGTCTTTATGTGGTATGTTTACCGCGTTCATGACATGCATCTTCCCGTAAACATCCGCTTTATTTGCATCGATTACAACTACATTTTTATCAGCTTTTATTAATTTGGTAAAATCCGCTGCTGAAATTCCGGTTCCATCAGCAATGACTGCCGATGTACTCATCAGAAAAAGTATTACCACTAAAATATTCTTCATGCTTTTCATCTTTTGTTAGTTTATTGAATTAGTACCTGTACCTGTACCATCAGCATGTCATTGGCATACTCATGGTATTGATTGATGTCGGTTGATGAACTCTCCTCGATATTATATACATAGTTGATCTGCAACCTGGTCCAGTCATTAAAAAAGTAATTAATTCCAAATGTCCATGCACTTAGTTTGTTATAATCCTTTTCCGTATCCGGATCATAGCTCTGATATTTTACCAGGGGTTGAAATCTCCACGGGGTATCATACAATATCATAGCCCAGTAACCGCTGCTCTTGAAATCCCCGACTTCCAGGGTAGGATCTTCACCACAGCCACCACCAACCCATTTCGAGCCTTTGTCGCTTCCAACAATATATTCCCCCTGTAAAAGGAAATTGTATTTATTGATACTGGCTTCCACACCCCATCGCATCCTTTCATCAGCTTTTTCAATGGTTGTATCAGGATTCAGTTGTTTTCCAAAACGATAACTTCCACCAAGGGTAACAAAATCAAATGGGGAGAACAGCAGTCTTCCCATATAGTCTTTTGATTGATTGTTATCCCAGACATTCATTCCGGTCCCGTTCACAACAGCAAACTGCCATTTGAACATATCTTTTACACCAAACAGTGTATCTGTTCCTCCATAAACCATCACCCCCATATCACGAAACGGGCTTGCCAGTTCGTTTACAACTCTTGTTCTGTCGATGGTATGCAGGGCATGGCATGGCGTTGATAATTCCAGCCCGAAAGGCTGTTTGAACTGCCCGATGGATATATTCGCCCAGGGGCCCAATCCATGATAGGTAACAAAAAAGTCGAGCATATAAGGGCCTCCCTTCATCGGGCTGAATTCTGCCATTGCATAATAACTGAAATCATAAGGCACCTGGCCGGTTACTCCTAACCTGGCCCTGTTAAACAGGAATGAATTCTCATAAACCCTGTCCTTATTTTCATCCTTATAAAATCCCAGGTCCCACTGTGGTTGTATAAATCCAATAATGTTTACTCCACCGTCGGAAGAAGGTTCCATACATCCCTGTGCCTTAACAGTTGCCGGAAATACCAGTCCGACTAATAAGAGAAAAATACTTAATCTTATCATTATTATATTTATTAAAAGTAAGCTCCCGATTTTAATATAACCGGGAGTTTATTGATTAGCAACTATTTCGTCATTACATACTCGTAATCATGGGCTCCATGCCAGTGAGGTTTACCGGCAGCTTCGAGACCAGTATAATTCAGGGAGTTAACCCCAAATAAAATACTTTGAACATCGTATCCCAATACATTCAACCATGCTGTAGCCATCGAAGATGTCTGTCCTGTAAAACAATAAACGGTTGATGCTGTTGAAGGATCAAAGGCCTTTGTTATATCACTGGCCAGTGAGATAGGTTTGATCTGGTAGGCACCTGTGTAATGTCCGAATGTTGTATATTCCTCATTTGTCCAGAAATTTATAATCTGGTAGTTACCGGGAGTTGTAAGGACATCACCCGATCCAACTGCTTTGAAACCATTATTCAACATGGCATCAACCCTCTCTGCCAGAATATTTGCACCACTTGTGAATGAAGAAGTCCAGGTTGGATCTGAGAAAGATCCTGGTGCTGGAGCTGCATCATATATCCAGTTGGGGCTGCCAAGACCGGCATCTCCTATATTGTTTTCCCATGGAGTAGCGAAGGCAGGATTCCAGCCTGACATACCCCACTTGAGTACTTTAGCATCAGCATACCCTGATAAACGAAGGGCCATCACAGCATGTCCGGCTGTCTGGCCTGTTACACAGGCAACCAGAATTGGCTTAGTATCATAATTTGCAGCCATATCAACTACATCGGCCAATGGGACATTAATGGCGCCATTGATATGCCCGGCATTGAACTGATCTGCACTCCTGATATCAAATACATGATACCCTGGTATTGTATATCCATTATCAGTATCAACAATACCACCTTCTTCTGACATCGGCAGAGCATCGATTACCCATGCACTTAACAGATCTGTCAGGTCCATTGCATTGTTTATCATATAATTTTTCAGTACTGTAAAAGCAGCTTCACCTGGTTGTGGATCCGGTTCGTCTTCTTTACAGCCTGTCATAATAAAAAGCGATACAAATAATGCAATCGCAAATAGACTTAATAATTTCTTCATGATTTATGATTTAAGTTAGTAATTAATTATGTAGATATTTCCATTGTTAATTTGTTAACAAAACTATATTTATTCATCATTGAATCAAGGCATCTTTAACGGAAGTAAGTAATGTTTTGAACTGATTTGATACGAAAATAAAACTGATCCAGATCACTTTTAAAATTGATCCTATAATGGATAATTTAGCTAAACTGCTAAATATTAATTAATTTAAATACAAACATATTTGCTGAAGGTATTAACAAGTTTATTAAATTTGCGGCCTAAATGTGAAATCATTGTAAGATCGTTTATGGAAAATTTTAATCCTTCTGGACCTTCCTGTCTGGTAATAAATCCGGATAAAGCCTGTTTTGATTTTCTTACTCCTGAGGAGAAGAAAATAGTTGCTGATCATCAGCGTAATGTGGTATATAAAAAAGGGGAAACCATAACCAAGCAAGGCGCCTTTGCCTCCCATGTTATTTTTCTTGAAGAGGGATTGGTTAAGGTTTATATGGAAGGCAAACCCAAAGACCTGATCCTTCAGATTGTTCCTTCCAGTCATTTAATTGGTTTACCCGCAATTTATGAAGGCAATAATACCTTTCTGTATTCAACGGCAACATATATAGACTCCAGGGTCAATTTGATCGATATCGAAATCTTTAAAACCCTTTTAAGGAATAATTCTCAGTTTGCCTCCAAAATCATCAATATTTTAAATGAGAACACTGCCCTTATCTATGGTAGATTCTTTTGCCTTACACATAAGCAATCGCATGGCAGGGTTGCCGACATACTGCTCTGCCTCTCACAGAGGGTATATAAAAAGAAAAAATTTGTACTTGCTCTTTCAAGAAATGACCTTGCTGATTTAACAGGATTATCTTCAGAAAGCGTCACCAGGATCTTTAAGGAATTTAAAGAAGAAGGTTTAATCATTGTTAGCGGTAAGACAATTGAAATTAACGATTTTAATGGTCTTGAGCGGATAAGCAGCTTCGGATAAATAAAATGTTTTAACCTTTCAGACTGATTTTGTCAAGGAACTTACGGTCCACAATTTTTATTCTTTTCCCTTTCACATTTACAATATTCATATCATTAAGTTCTTTAAGCGACCGGGTTGCGCTTTCACGTGTGGTACAAATTATTGCGGCCAGGTCGTTACGACTTAATGGAAGGTCGTATTGTTCTTTTTTATATACCTCATCGGCAAAGAACAGCAATGTTTCTGCCATACGCCCATTCACCTGTTTTTGTGAATGGTTTACAATCCTGTGAAAATAAACTAGCTCATCACTGCAAACATAAAGCAACAACTCATTGGCGAACATGGAGTTTTTTGCGATGAGCTCTTTAAAAGAATTTATATCAATAAAACAAACCTTTGAATCTTCAAGTGCAGAAGCTGAATATTGATGTATCCTGTTAGTTAATATCGTTTGAATCCCAATGTAAGTGCCGGGCATAGCTATTCTCAAAATCTGGTCAATTTCTTTTGGCCCCTTCATATGAATTTTTACCAGCCCCGATTTAATATAAGCAATATGTGAAGACAGCTGTCCCTGTTTGATGATATGCTCTCCCCGTTCAACAATGACTTCCGCACAATTTTTCGCCAGGAATTCCAGCTCATTCTTATTAAGTGTCCCGGTAGCTTTTGACTTTATCTTACAGTCCTTGCAGTTAATTAAAATATCCATATAAAAATTGAGATTTAGTTGTTACAAAATTATAAAAAAAACAAAACATATGTCACATTGTAAAGTGCTATAAATCACACGTAAAACTTACTATAAACATATTTAAGTTCGTAAATTTGTTTAAAACATTTAAGTCATGAATAAAGTCGTTGCAAATTTCGCATTTTTGATTGGAGGCGTTGGTTTTCTTTATTTTCTATTCCTGATTGTTGCAGGTTTTTTTGGCTGCTGTGCCGGATTAACAACACCAATATATTACAAGATTGTTCTTGTTGTTCTGGGTGTATCCATTGCAGTAATTGCCTTCTGCATGTATAATAATTGTTACAGGTCAGGAAAGAAGTAAAACGACTTCAGTAAAACATCAAAGAACAAATAGCTTATTTAGCTATAAGGTTATAGGTTTACCCACAAACAAAGATCCAAACACATTAAGATTTTTTAAGATTAAAACGCAGAATATTCTGTGATTTAATCTTTTTTTTGTGACAATATTCAATGGTAAGAAATTCCGGATAAACCTGGGAATTCTTTTAAAATAACAGGTTAATCCGGAGTGGGCAAATCATTTATTTTTCCAGTTTATCCGGGTAGCTTGCAATCCATTCATTATAAGCGCCATCATAAATCCTGACCTTATTATAACCAAGAACTGTTGTAAGAATATTGTAAACCACTCCGGCCCTGACGCTGGTTGCACAATAAAGGATTATTTCTTTTTCCGGATTAAGGCCGGCAGCACTGGTTAGACGCTCAAGTTCAGCTTTACCTTTTAAACTTCCATCAGCATTTAATAATGTTTCATAGTTCAGGTTAACCGCCCCCGGCATATGCCCTTTGCTAACAGGTTTTGTAGATGTTCCGCTATATTCCCCTGGTGTTCTTACATCAACAATAACAACATTTTGATTATCTAAATTTTTAAAAAAATAATCAGTGGTTGCAATGATATCAGGATTTGGCCTGGCAACAAAATTTGCCTTTTTGATTTTGGCAGGCATCTTTGTGATCATGATCCTGGCTTTTTTCCAGGCATCCATATCTTTATGAAGCATTTTCACATTTTCAACACCCAGGTATTTGAATACCCAGTATAACCTGCCGGAATATTTGTTCTTTCCATCATCATAAATAATGATCATCTTATCTGATGGAATTCCCTTCCCACTAAAAAATGCAGCAAGTTGATCCGTTGATTTCAGTAATCCTTCTACGTCACCTGATTTGTACAGGTCTTTGTGTTGAATGTTAATTGCATTACTGACGTGTGATTTTTGATAATCAGATGCAGACCTTGCCGAAATTACTGTAGCCTGTTTTGATTTGATTTTCACCGATGCATCCTGTGCAGAAATGAAATCACCCTGTGCAATTAAGCTTATACTGCTTATAATAAAACCAGCAATCAGCAGTAATGATGCTAATATATTTTTCATATTCTTTTTATTTTTTATTGAATTAGTACCTGTACCTGTACCATCAGCATATCATTGGCATACTCATG
>CAYXUU010000008.1:0-141782 GCA_964468645.1 uncultured Bacteroidales bacterium | reverse complement strand
CCGCTCGTACGGGTCTGTGGGGGAGCGGGGAGGTAACGATCCGCTCTACCCGGAATTGACGTTCCGGAAATTTATTCGTCAATCGTCAATATTCAATTATTTAACCGATTTCCTTATTTTTGTTTCCGACAAATCAAATTTATTATTCTAAACGCAATTCAACAATGATTGACATCTCGACCAGGTATATGGGCCTTGATTTAAAGAGCCCGATCATAGTAGGAAGTTCAGGTTTAACCAACACAGTGGATAATATCAAAAGCATTGAGGAAAAAGGCGCTGGTGCTGTTGTATTAAAATCTTTATTCGAAGAACAAATATTACAGGAAGGAAACCATACTTATGCAAATGATGAAATTGGCAATGCTTATCCCGAAGCACAGGATTATATCATGAATTATTCAAAAGAGATGACTATAGATAAGTATCTCAACCTTATAAGGGGAAGCAAGACATCAGTAAAAATACCAATTATTGCTAGTGTCAATTGTGTTACCTCAGCAGAATGGATCACCTTTGCCCGTAAAATTGAAGAAGCAGGCGCTGACGGCCTTGAACTTAATGTGTTTATTCTCCCGTCTGATCCCAGGAAAGATGCAGCCGATAATGAAAAGATCTATTTTAATATTATTGAAAAAGTCAGGAAAGTCGTAAAAATACCTGTTGCCATTAAGATAAGCTATTATTTTTCGGGCCTTGCCAAGATGGCTTTAAACCTTTCATGGACAGGCATTTCGGGCATGGTGTTGTTCAACAGGTTCTTTTCTCCGGATATCGATATTGATAAATTTGAGATCAAGGCAGGAAATATTTTCAGTTCACCCGAAGAACTTGCGACTTCACTTAGATGGGTGGCCATGTTATCAAGCCGGGTACATTGTGATATATCAGCTTCAACCGGTGTGCATGATGGCTCAGCCGTGATCAAACAATTACTTGCAGGGGCAAAAACTGTTCAGATCAGCTCTGTATTATATAAAAAGGGATTTAATGAAATTCCTGTCATGATCGATTTCCTGAAATCATGGATGGGGAAAAACAACTTTAGCAAACTGGATGACTTTGTTGGAAAAATGAGCATCAAGGAAGCTGATAACCCTGCTGCCTATGAGAGGGTGCAGTTTATGAAATATTTTTCGGGGATAGAATAGACAAGACTAAAGGCAAAAGACTAAAGGCAAAAGTACAAAGGAAAAAGTACAAAGGCAAAAGTAATATTTGCTCTGTGTTGTTAAGGAATAGTATGTATGTTTTTATTTGTTAATGAGCAATTTTTCCTGATGAATATTATTGTTGCAAATCACAAAAAGATAATATATCCCGGAATCTAAACCAGCAATATCTATTTCTACAGGGCAATCCTTTATTTCGGCTCCTTGTTTTTTCAGTACTATTCTTCCCCGCGTGTCTGAGATATAAATATATACTGTACCGTTATACTCAGGATACTTTACATAAACAATATCATTTGCTGGGTTTGGATATATATTGAATTGATTATTTGCATTATCTGATTCATGGTCAATATTTGTTGCCAGTGAAGTGGCACGGCCTATCTGATACATGTTGAAGGCGTTACTTCCTTTACCTGAGAAATACATGATATATTCATTGTTTTCTTTAAAAACATACGGAGAGGTCACCAGTACTTCTTCCCATGGATTGCCGGGATCAGGTGTAAGCACCGGGTTTTGATCATACCTTATCCAGTTGATTCCATCGGATGAGGTGGCATAGCCAATTTGAAAAACCTGGTTTGTTTCACCGGCATACCACATTTTGAAGCCTTTACCATCTTTATAAACACTTGGATCCATCACATATACATCATCCCATGCCGGGGCTACACCGGGTGTAAGAACCGGGTTATTAACTTCTCGTATCCAGTTAATGCCATCAATTGAAACAGCACGTCCAATCTGATAAATATTATGGGGGCCATTTGAACCTTTGCCTGAATAGTACATTACAAATTGATTCCCTTCCTTGAAAACAAATGGGTCCCTCACAGATACATCTTCCCATGCATTATTAATGTCAGGAGTGAGAACAGGATTGGAGGTGCTCTTATTCCACAGTACACCATCAGCAGATGTTGCAAGTCCAATTTGATATATGCTATTTGTCACTCCGGTGAACCACATCATATAAACATTGTTAGCAAAAATAACTGAAGGGCTTCTGACTCCGGCATCATCCCAGGCAATAGCCGGCCCGGGAATCAGAACTGGATTAGCCGCCTCCTTAATCCAATTAATGCCATCTGCTGAACTTGCCAGTCCGATCTGATAATACTGGCCTGATTGTCCGGAATACCACATTTTATACATTCCATCAAATAATACCGATGGCTCCATTACATAAACCTGGTCCCAATTAGCCGGACCTGGTTGTAAAACGGGATTATTAATGTATTTTGACCATTGAGTTTGTCCTTTAGCCATCGACGCTGATAAGAAAAGAACTAATACTGGAATTAACCATTGTTTTATGTTAATCATGATATATTAAATATGTTTATGTTGTAAATTTAATGAATTCTAAAAGTATCACCAAATTATTCCGAGAATAATATATTTGTTTTATAGATATTTTGGATACGTTTCCAAAAAAAGGAAAGGATTTGGTACGATTATTTTGCAGCCTATTAACATTCAGGCAACAGACAAAAGTAGTTTAACCACGAAGGGTGCAGAGATTCGCAGAGAATATTTATACTCCTCTGTGTATAACAAAATATTGACCGTAACAAAACTGATTTGTAATTCTAAACTCCTGGAGATTTGGAAATGCAAACTTTCAACTCCCTGTTGTTGTGTGTGCTGACCATCATTGTTTTAAGAATACGTTCCGGAAATAAAAAAGTTCCTGACAATTCTTTTTTTATTATTATCTTTGTTTTAATCTGAACCAAACAAAAATCAATTTATTAAAAATCCATTTAATCATGAAAAAATTCAGTTTGTTTTTAGCAATGGCTCTTTTTGTAATACATACAGGTGCCCAGGAAAATAGTTATAGCGATATGTTTTCTACAGCAGGACAGGGTGAAGTTAAGTCAAATATACAGGCCCCTTCCGATGCCGGACGTAGTGCCTGTAGTTATGTTGTTGATGATGGTTCCTCAGAAAATTCAGTTGGACTTATTGCAGGTGGGGATGTAATGTGGTTGAATTATTTTACAACTACCAGTGGATGTGAAAAAATTATTTCTGCTGAGCTTACATGGGGATGCCCATTGTTTCCTGGCCACATACCGAACGGAGGCCCTTGCCGGGTTATACTTTATGAAGATCCGACCGATGATGGTGATCCCAACGATGCCGTTTACCTGACCGAAGCAATAACAACAGTTGTTAATGCAGAAACCGATATCTTTACAACAGTAGGATTAACACCTACAGTTGTTAGCGGAGGATTCTTTATTGCTGCGCTTTACCAGAATCAGTTAGCAGGGCAGTTTCCTTCATCATTAGATCAACCACCTTCTTTTCCAGGTACATCGTGGGTAGCCGGTAATTCGAC
The DNA here is from genome assembly GCA_964468645.1 of uncultured Bacteroidales bacterium. Classification (GTDB taxonomy): domain Bacteria; phylum Bacteroidota; class Bacteroidia; order Bacteroidales; family JAIOZK01; genus JAIOZK01. The sequence goes on along the minus strand of CAYXUU010000008.1, from coordinate 138,257 downwards.
TCCCGGTAGCTTTGATGTTAATGATCTGTTAAACAATGATATAACACCATTGCTGTTGGATAATATTGGTTTAGCAGGAAATTGGTTGCTGAGATGTGAAGCACAATCAACAGCTCCGGTACCTTTAGCAGATTGGGCTATTTATATTGGAATTATCTTAATAGCAGTATTCACTGTATACCGTTTGAGACGAATGATTGCATAGTATAATACTTCGTGCCCAATAGTGCCTCCTATACGTGTTCTTTGAGGTAATAAACCACAGAACCATATTCATTCGTAACCAATCCCAGATTATCCTGATACCACGCTTTGGATTTTTCAGGATCTTTTGTTTTGAAAAATATCCCGCCTATACCAGTTACCCGGGGTTTGTTATTCTTTTCCATCTGATTACAGTATTATTTTCTGATTATTTCAATAATCCTGATCATGGGACTTAAATATTGTCCACTCTCAGGTTGTCTGTGTATCTCATGTACAACATCCATACCTTCTATTACCTTTCCAAAAGCGGCGAATCCCTGACCGTCAGGGTTTCTTTTCCCACCGTAATCTAATTCAGGTTGATCCCCTATACATATAAAAAACTCACTGGTGGCTGTTCCCGGGCCATACCGTGCCATTGATATAATACCATCTTTATGCAAAATACCGGTAAGGTCGGTTGATTCATGCACTATAGGTGTTAACATATCAGGGTGATTATCCTCGAACAATCCGCCCTGGATAACCTCAATTTTTATATCATTATCAGGCTGATTCTTGCTGGTTACTGTTCTGTAGAATGTTGCTTCTTTGAATCTCCCTTCTTTTATATAATGAAGAAAATTATTAACAGTAACAGGTGCCTTATCATTGTATAACTCTAAGATGATATCCCCAATCTCTGTTCTGATCGTAATCTCCTGATCCTTCTCATCACAACTCCATTGCATTATAGTTAAAATAATCAGGATAATCAGGAGTGGTGTTTTATACTCCTTCATTGTTCTTGTATTAATCTGGTATAATGTATCCATAAACAGGCCTTTATACAGTTCAGAAACGAAAATCAGCTAAACCCATATTATAGCATCAAACTTATTAAAAATCCTTCAAATCATTGCCCGATTGATAAAATGTGATTTTTATTGGCCAGACATGAAATAAAATAATGAACGCTTTAGTTATTAAATCAGTAATATCCATAAGTTCTGAATGGCAGTTGAATAATTGTTAATAATTGTTGCATTCTGGTATCAGGCAGCGATATTAACGTATATTTGTTTTAATTATACAAGAATGTTACGCCTTTATATATTCTGTTTCATTGTATTCATTTCATGTCCTGTGTTTTCACAGAACTGGAATCTTATTAATCCTTCCAATAAATTCAACTATACCCATACTTCCCAGCCCTATAAAGTTCCGGTAGCTACTATTTATACCGATTCGCTCAGGATTATTAACTGGGATCTTTATTTGTATATGAACACAAGGGCTACAGTTCATGAGGACTTTATGATGATCAATCAGCCCCGGTTCCTTATGAAAGAAATGATAATTGATACAAATGGCCTGGTCCGATTACATGATACAGTTGATTATTTTATTGAAAAGCTTAAAGATGTTGGTGAATCCTGGGTATTTGATCCTGTAAATAACATAACTGCAGAAGTTATATCCATCAATCAGCAGACCTTTCTTGATACCGTTGATATGGTCAAGACTGTTTTACTATCCTCCGGCGATAGCTTGAAGATGAGCCAGGATTTTGGATTACTCAGTTTTCCTGATTTCAGCCAGGAGGGCCATTATTTTGAGCTGGCAGGAATAGAAAACAGGATAGGATTGCAGAATCCTGATTATATCGACCTGCTTACGCCTGAGCCAGAAAGTATATATCAGTACAAATGGACCAGTACCTCTTTTTCTGCTGTAGGATATGAACTAACAAGGATTTCAAAACACACCCTGTTCAGGATCAATAATGTTTATGTGTCTGGTGATAGCATCATTATTTCTAGGGATGGCCTCGTTAGGTATGTAAAAAGAGATGAAACTGATACCGTGTTTAACTTCTTTTATATTTCCGGTGACGTGATTTATGATGGTGAAATGTGTATGTATTATTCCGGTTTCCTTGATAGTTATAATAATCAGGCTATAAATATGTGCCATACTTCTATAGGACAACCCGGTAATCTTTGGAAAACAAGCAGCATAAAATATGATACCATCTATGACAGGATCACTAAGAAAACCTACCCTTACTATATTTACCAGTATCTTGGAGATGATGTGCTACCGCTCTATATGATTCCTAATTACGGGCTTGATATGGTAGAATATCTGGATGGAATAGGATTGAAGTTTTATCATTCCTATAAAGTTGACCAGTTGAAGGTAATTATTAAGGAAGACACCCTTCTTGCATACAGATCGGGACCATTCCAGGAGGGAAGGTTTTATCCAAAACCATTTTATTATCCTGTTGATTATGAATATTATTTTCCTGTACTTCCCGATAATGAATACATCTTTAAAAAGGAAAATGACACATCTTTTCGTTTGAAGTTGTCAATAGACTGTATTGAATCAAATATGATAGATTCTATTTATTATCTGAAGGAAGAAATTTTGAGCGCACATAATCGCAATCAGCAGTTGATTCTGGGTGATACATTAAACCTGTATAACGACAGAGTAAAATTTGATGGTGATTATTTTTATTCATTGATGCATCGGGAAATAGTTGGAAACTGGGCATTTTATGAAGATAATTTTCCGGTAGCTTCAGTGGTTTCAATTCAGGAAGAAAGTATTCCCGGGCTTACCGATACTGTAAAAACGATCAGTTTTTTTGATGGATCAGGGTATGAGATTAAATTATCAAAATATTATGGCCTATTGAAATATCCTGATTTTAGTGAACCAGGAAATCATTATGTCAGATATATCGATCAAACTTCAATTAAGGAGTTTGTCTCTGAAATTAATATTACTCCCAATCCGTTTTCTGATCATCTGGTTATAAATGGCTATCATGCTTTGGGATTATCTTATGAATTATATTATCAGGATGGAAGCATTGTTGATGAAGGAATGCTCTCGAACAGAATTGAAACAGGCAATAAAAATTTACACAGGGGAATTTATTTCCTCAAAATCACAGATTCAGGAAATGCATTGGTTGTTAAAAAACTAGTAAAACTGTAGAGCCCCAATCATTGTGTAGTTACATTGGTTCCTGAATGAGGGTTTATTTAAATCAGTTAACTATTTTCCATTAATTATAAGTTCAAGACCATTGGTTGTAAGACTATATAATTCAGGATGGGATTTTGCCTGCCCAAGCAGGTAGTCATGAACCTGTCTGGTAAGTTCAGTTTCAGGGGTAGCTTTTAGAATCTCAAATATCTCAAGGGGAAGCAACCAATCATCCGGATATCCATTTTTAAGCCTTCTGCAGATTAACTTTAAGCTGGTTATATCACTTTCACAAATTTCGAACTTCTGTTCCGAAGATTCAACTTCCTGTTTCCCTGCTGTTTTTTCCCTTATTGATCGAACAGAAGCATACAGATCATGGAGTATTAATGCCTCCCTGCTATGTTGAATTTTATGTGTCTTCTCTTTAGGTGCGGGGTAATAAAGTTCAAAGGCATCAGGATCAGCTGGCCCGTTATATGCTGATACAATTGCATCGCCAACGGCCATGTCATAATTTCCCCAGCCTGGTTCAAATAGTACCTGGTTCTTATAAGTAACCAGGCAATCGGTTAATGTAATAAGGATGTTGAGGTTTTCTTCGCGGAGAACTTTTGTAAGTATTCCATTTACGATAATACCTGATTCAAACCTGATAAGCGTTTTGTTGCCACCCTTTTCTTTTAACTTTTTTAATTCAGTATCTGTAAAATGTTGCAAGGGTTTTGTTGTATTAATCAGTTTTCCAACCGGTGAGCCAAAACCTTCCTTGTGGTAGTGTTTACTATGCCGGGGAAGCTCTTTATTGTTAAAGGCCAGTTGTGTTGGGCCGGTTGTCCTGATATAGGCGGGTAGCTTATCATGGCATATCATCTCTGTAAATGTGCCTGACACCTGTAATCCGGAGTTGTAAACAATTGTTGCTGTATTTCCCGATTCAATGGCTTTTTTCATACCATCTGCCCCACCTTTCCTTAAAGCCATTTGATCAGCAAATTTATCAAGAACATCTGTAAGGTTTTCGAAATTAGGTGTTACGAAAAGTTGGGGTTGCCTGGTTGTGATATCAAATCCGAAATCTTTTGCTTTAATAGTATATGGGAGTTTTTTAACCTGTGGTTGTAAGGAACTGTAACTTTCACCTATAGATGATAAAAGTCCGGCCCCATAAATTTTGGGGGAATCAAGTGCTCCCACAAGTCCGTATTCAACTGTCCACCAATGCAGGTTCCTGATCAGTGCCATTTCAGAGGATCCGCCCATATTGTTTTCCAGGTAATGGAGGTTTTTTTCTGCTGCCATGATCTTCTCACGTTTTGAATAGGGATCAGCCTTCAGGATAGAAAGTAAACGTATGGCTTCGTATAACTTATAATCTTTTGATGAAGAGAAGGCCTTTGAACCAATTTCCCCAAAATATCGCAGGTAATGTGCATATTCCGGATCAGCAATTATGGGGGCGTGGCCGGCTGCTTCATGTATAATATCAGGTGCCGGTGTATACTCAATCTGATCAATAGGCCTTATATCTGCCGCAATTACGAGCACATTATAAGCCTGGAATTCCATAAATGCTGCAGGAGGAATAAATCCATCCACTGCAACAGCAGCCCACCCGATCTCCTTGAGTATCCTGTTCATTCCATACATATGTGGGATGGAATTGATGCTGATGCCCGTTTGTCGTAAACCATCTACATAGGAATGATGGGCTACATTTTTCAGATAATCTACATTACGACGCATGACATAACGCCATACTGCATGGTCCTGAGATGAGTAAGAATTATAAGGTTGATTGATGACTAAATTTAAAAGATGCTGTGGTAGTTTTTCCAGGACCTCATTCATTTCCATAATCCGGGTGTATTTAGATTGGTTCTTAATTATGCTCAAATATAGTGCTTATTCACCATTATTCATCAAAAGAGAACTAGGATAAGGTTGATTTAAGATTTTTTTAACATATTTACAGTACGATCAAAATGAACAAAAAGACAATAAACAGAAAGGTATATGTCGCTTTACCGGTAATGGATGAGCTGGATTACCTGGAAGATTTTATCCATTGTATTTCAAAGCAGACAATCCGGCCTGAGGCTATTTATATTTGTATTAATCAACCTGATAAATGGTGGGACCATCCAAACAAGTTTAAAGTTTGTGAGCATAATTATCAGGCCTTCCTGTTATTTAAGAAGTTGAATAACTTACCGGTTATTCTTATCGACAGGTTCTCTAGAGGTAAGGGATGGAAAGGAAAACATTATGGTGTTGGATGGGCAAGGAAAGTTACCATGGATGCCATCAGCAATATTGCCGGGGGTGATGATATTATTGTGAGTGTGGATGCAGATACTTATTATCCCCCAGATTATCTCGAATCCGTCGTTCGTCTATTTGCCAGGTATCCTGAGCGCATAGGGATCTCCAATCCATTTTATCATAGAATGACAGGGGAAGATAAAGTGGACAGGGCCATGTTACGGTATGAAATTTACATGAGGAATTATAGCCTCAATATGTGGAAGATCAGGAATCCATATAGTTATTCAGCGTTGGGCTCCGCTATTTCTGTACCTGTTTGGGCCTACCGGAAAATTGGGGGAATTACACCACATAAAAGTGGTGAGGATTTTTATTTCCTTCAAAAACTCAGTAAAACAGGGGCCTTAATACAATGGAATCCTGTTAAGGTATTTCCCGCAGCAAGGCCATCAGAACGGGTGTTTTTTGGAACCGGCCCGGCAATTATCAAAGGAATGAATGATAACTGGTCAAGTTATCCTGTTTACCATTACTCATTGTTCGAAAAAGTGAAACAAACATATGATCTATTCCCTGAATTGTTTACCAGGGATTTAGAAACTCCAATGGATGGTTTTCTCAGGAAACAATTCAATGATGAAAATATCTGGGATTTGCTGAGGAACAACAGTGCTTCTAAGGATACATTTATTAAAGCATGCACCCATAAGATCGACGGATTAAGAATATTACAGTTCCTGAAATCAGAACAGCCTGTAACCGGGAAATCTGACGAAGAATGTTTCGTAGAGAACAAGACGTTTTTATTTAAAGATGAGTTTAATAATAATTTTGATATCAAGAGATTGAACTTTCGAAATTCAGATATAGAAACGCTGAGTGATATACGGGATTTGATGGTTGAAAAAGAAGATTTAATTTTGAGGTCATCACAAAAAGTGCACGGATGATTACTATATTAGGGCCAACAGCAACAGGCAAAACACGAATAGCAGCCATTCTGGCCGGCAGGATTGGGGGAGAGATCATCAGTGCAGATTCCAGGCAGGTTTATCAGGGAATGGATCTGGGTACCGGTAAAGATTATGGAGATTATACCGTGGGTGAAAAGGAAATACCCTATCACCTCATTGATATTGTAAAACCGGGTTATGAATATAATATATACGAGTATCAAAGGGATTTTTTAAACGCCTATTATGAAATCATCAAAAAGGACAGCACCCCAATACTATGTGGTGGCTCGGGTTTATATCTTGAAGCTGTACTCCTTGGCTATGATCTCTTCCAGGTTCCATTTAATAGCTTGTTGCGTGAGGAACTGGAAAGTAGAACAGATAAAGAACTGGCAGAACTTCTTGCATCAAAAAAGAAACTTCATAACATCACCGATACCTCAAGCAGGGAACGCCTGATCAAAGCAATTGAAATCAGTGTGTATTATGAGGAAAATCCCGAAAAGAAGAATAATTCCTTTCCTGAAATTCCCGGACATGTTTTCGGAATAAAACTAGACAGGGAATTGCAGAGACAGCGTATTACAGAGCGTCTTAAAATCAGGCTAGATGAAGGAATGATTGATGAAGTGAAGAAATTACTCAGGGGAGGATTAAAGCCGGAGCAATTAATTTTTTATGGACTTGAATATAAATACCTCACCCTGTATATTTCCGGGAAAATAAGCTATGAAGATATGTTCACCAAACTGAATACAGCGATCCACCAGTTTTCAAAACGGCAGATGACCTGGTTCAGGCGCATGGAAAAACGTGGCATCAGAATACATTGGATAGAGGGTATGTTGCCAGCCGAGGAGAAGGTGGGGATTATTGTTCAGATGCTGGAAACTGGAGGTTAGACCGATTTGGGTTGTTTCAGGTTGCCTGTTGCAGGTTACAGGTTGTTGACTATTAACGGTTGACGAATGGGATGGAAATCCCGACGCAGGAGGGGATATAAGCCCTGGGGATTGATTATAGATTGTCGATTTTCGGCAACCCTATTACAACTGTATGACAACCGGGAGGTTTAAGTTCTGAGTTTAACAAAAAAAGCCGGATCCAATGGATCCGGCTTTAATATTTTATTTTAATTGATTATTGCTGCACTTTTACATCAAAGGTGATGGTGCCATCACTTCCGGTTGTTATGGCCGTAACTTTTATCAGACCTTTTTTATCAGCAAATTCTGTTTTGTTTGGATCGGTAATAAAGGCAATGATGTCGCCTTCAGCAACCTGCTTAATGGCTGTAAAGTCCATTCCGGATGCGGTAAGTTCAACAAGCTTCACATCATTAGTGATATTGTCCCAGTCAACTGTTTCGGTAACTTTTTTGAATTTGGTTTCATTACGTGTTGCCCAGCCGCTCATGTTTGCACCGAAGAATGTGTCGGCAAGGCCATCGGAAGGAGCCATGAATACAGCCTGGTTTTCGGCCGAAGCGCCAAAAGAATACATCCAGTCGATTTTGCCGGAATTGAGGATGGCATTGGCCATCATGTAAACAGTTCCATCGGCTGATGCAAATGAACTGCCTTCATCGGCATCATATGAACCCATCAGTTTGTCGCTGTATTCATAAATTAAACCACCGGCCTGTTCAATCGTAACAATAATATTTCTCTCTTTATATTTTCCGGCATCGTCTGTTACCCTGAAAATAAAATTGTGCTCACCCACTCCAAAAGGAGGTGAGAAAATATAATCCATTTGATATACATCAGAATTAAATGAAGAATCATGGGCAACCTGTGGAATATTGTTATATACAACAGTTAGTTTGAAATTTTTTAATTTCTTTCCGGAACTCGTGTTAGCCAGGCAGGTTACGCCAAACCTTAATGTTTCGTTCGATCCTTTAGTAACATCCTGAGAAATAAATTCCGTACCACCGGTGAAGTTAAGGGTAGGATCCAGATCGATGTTGTCGTCGTCGTTGTCATTTTTACAGCCATTAAATACCATTAATGCTGATACCAGTACTGTTAAAAGAAGAAAGCTGAATTTTTTCATAATAATGTGTATTAAAGATTTTTGGGTTGTTTAATTGCAAACTTATGCAAATCTAATAAATTTTTACTATTTATAAGTAATTTAAATTAAGGATGTGTCAATGTAACGAATTAATCATTGGCAGTATTGTTAAGCATAGGAACAAAACGGAATGTTCCATGTTCTGTTTCCTGAAATTGGTCATGGGATAGCTTTCTGATAACCTTCATAATTTGAATACTTCCCTTGCCAACCGGTGCAACCAGAAGCCCTCCAACTTTTAACTGTGTTTTTAGTTCATCGGGTATATAAGGTGCTGCAGCTGTAATTAATATCTTATCAAAGGGGGCGAAAGTTGGAAGCCCTTTGTAACCGTCGCCATAATATAACTTTATAAAATACCCCATTTTAGGAAGCAAGGTTTCGGTTTTATTAAATAATTGCTTTTGACGTTCGATCGAATAAACAATAGCCCCAAGTTTGGCGAGTATGCATGCCTGATATCCTGATCCGGTGCCAACTTCAAGGACTTTATCCCCCTTCCTGATATCAAGCAGCATAGTCTGGAATGCAACCGTATAGGGTTGCGAAATGGTTTGTCCTGAACCTATCGGAAAGGGTTTGTCCTGATAGGCAAATTCGAGGAATGAGGAATCCATAAATTGATGCCGGGGTATCTTATCTATAGCCTCCAGTATCCTGTCATCTTCAATTCCCTTATTTCTTAGTTCTTCAACAAGTTTCTTTCGCAATCCTTTATGGCGGTATGTATCAGTCATTTAAATCAGTTTATGTTATGCCGAACACTTCTACAAATATCCTGCGAAAATAATAATTCATCTGGTTATGCATTAAAAAAATTACATTTGCACAAAAATTTCAGAAATGCTTAAAATTGGTGTCCTTGGGGCTGGCCATCTTGGCAAAATACATCTTAAGTGTATAAGGCAGATTAAAGATTTCAGCCTTATTGGTTTTTACGATCCCGATGAAAAAAACTCGGAAAAAATTATTGATGATTTTGGGATACACAGGTTCACTTCCCCTGAACAATTAATAAAAGAATCAGATGTTGTTGATATAGTAACACCAACAGTATCCCATTTTGAATGTGCTTCAATGGCACTGAGGCTTTTCAAACATGTGTTCATTGAAAAACCTATCGTTACCACACCCTCGGAGGCTCAAAAGCTTATTGATCTTGCCGGGGAAGCCAATGTTAAAGTTCAGGTTGGTCATGTTGAGCGGTTCAATCCTGCATATTTAACTGCCAGGCCATACATTGATCAACCGATGTTTATAGAAACCCACCGGCTTGCCCAGTTCAACCCCCGGGGAACAGATGTTCCGGTTATCCTGGATCTTATGATACATGATATAGATATCGTATTAAGTGTTGTTAAATCGAATATCAAGAAGATCAGTGCCAGTGGGGTTTCCGTTGTAAGTGATACGCCGGATATTGCCAATGCCCGTATTGAATTTGATAATGGGTGTGTTGCAAATCTTACAGCAAGCCGGATATCAATGAAAAATATGCGTAAAACCCGCTTTTTTCAAAGGGATGCTTATATATCTGTCGATTTTTTTGAGAAGGACCTTGAGATAGTGACAATGAAAGATGTTGAAGGAGAACCGGATAATCCGATGGCCATGGTAATAGACCTTGGTAACGACAAGGGTAAAAAGGAGATTGCCATTGCAAAACCTGAAGTGAATGAGGTCAATGCAATTGTAGCCGAATTAAAGGGCTTTTATAATTCCATTGTTGATAATACCACCCCTCCGGTAACGATTACTGATGGCTATAACGCACTTGAAGTGGCTTATCAGATTATTGAAAAGATTAACATTTCAAGTGGTAATATTTAATATTGAAATTTGCTCACTCACAAGCAATATCTGAATTATTGAATCGTTGATTATAATTGGTTCAGGCTTATTAATGAAAAAAAAATACATGATTATTTCCAGGTGGTTGTTTCTGGTCTTTTCCGGAACAATATTCTCCATTCTGCTATTATCATGCGAAAAATTTGATTCCAGTCAGGAAGTTCCTGCCTATATTAAAATTGATGAAATTGGGGTGGTTACCGAATATGATATTCAGGGTACTTCCTCACATAATATTACCGATGCCTGGCTTATAGTTAACGGGCAACTGGTTGGTGCCTACGAACTTCCGGCACTTATCCCCGTACTGGATGAAGGCCTGTGTAAAGTAGAAATCTATGCTGGCATTATGCAAAATGGTATTGCCGCTACCAGGGTACCATATCCATTTTATGAGCCACTTGTTATTAAAGGTCTTATGCTTACACCGGATAGTATTACCGTAATTGACGGTAATGTTCGGTATTATGATAACACTGTTTTTGCATGGATGGAAGACTTTGAAGGAAATCTGAGAATTGCAGAAACTTCAAAAAGTGATACGGTAATTGAAAGAATCAGTGATCCTTCGGAAGTATTTGAAGGTGATTTCTCAGGTAAAATTGCGCTGACGTCCACCCGGAATTACTATCAGGGAGCTATGAAAGAAGGTGTTCAGTTGCCCCGACTCAATACCCCGGTTTATATAGAGGTAAACTATAAACTTGAGAATGTAACAACATTTGGATTGTTCTCAATATCCATTGGAGCGATCCTTGAAGAACCTGTTTTGAATATTAATAAATCAGATATCTGGAAAAAAATATATATTAACCTTACACCGATAGTAAATAGAAATACCTCTGCTATTGATTTCAAAATATTTATTGAAAGTGCTCTGGGATTATCATTATCGGATGCTGATATGTATTTGGATAATATTAAACTGGTTCATAGATAGATAAGGAAGATGAATAAAGGTTTACAGGTTTTTAAATATGCGGTCGCGGATTACATCTCGGCATCTATTGCGTGGGGGATTTTTTTTATTTACAGAAAGTATTCTATCGACCCTCAGATTCTGTCAAATCTGAATGAGGTATTCGAGGATAAGAACTTCTGGCTTGGGATTCTGCTTATTCCATTGTTCTGGCTTATGCTATATGTTTCAATAGGAACATACCGTAAAATTTACAGGAAGTCGCGATTAAAAGAACTTGGCCAAACGCTGACAATATCGCTTTTTGGGGTGCTAATTATTTTCTTTGTCCTGATACTCGATGATATTATCATCACTTACAAATCATATTATCAATCATTTGGTGTATTGTTTGGTTTGCATTTCATACTTACTTATATACCACGTTTGATTTTAACTACAATTACAGCAATACGGATACATAATAAAAAGATCGGGTTTAAAACTGTAATTGTTGGAAGTAATGGTAATGCAATTCAGATATTCAATGATATTGAGAACCAGGAAACACCATCCGGAAATCTTTTTGTTGGATTTGTAAATGCAGATAAGTACAATCAATATAAAATGGCAAGATTCTTGCCTCACCTCGGGCATTACACCAAATTACCGGGTATAATCAAAAAAGATAATGTTGAGGAGATTATTATTGCTATTGAACGTAGCGAACATAAGACAGTAGAAAAGGTTATTTCTGAAGTTGAAGATACAGATGTTATGATCAAGATCATTCCGGTTATGCAGGATTATCTTACCGGAACGGTGAAAATGAGTTCCATTTTTCATACACCATTGATCCAGATATCCCCCGACCTGATGCCACCCTGGCAACAATTCATTAAAAGGGGGTTCGATATTATTGTTTCTACCCTGGCAGTGGTTTTATTATCGCCGGTTTTTTTATTCACTGCGCTGGGAGTAAAGTTTTCTTCCGAAGGCCCCATTATTTTCTCCCAGGAAAGAATGGGTAAACATGGTAAGAAATTCATGATGCATAAATTCAGGTCCATGTATAATGATGCTGAAATAGACGGGCCACAACTTTCCTCGGAGAATGATAGCAGGATTACACCTTTTGGCAAGTTTATCAGAAAAGTCAGGCTTGACGAGATTCCACAATTCTATACAGTGTTGAAAGGTCATATGTCCATCGTGGGACCAAGGCCTGAACGTCAGTATTACATTGATAAGATAGTTGAACGTACCCCGCATTACAGATTGTTGCAAAAGATTAAGCCGGGGATCACCTCCTGGGGCCAAGTTAAATATGGATATGCCTCTAATGTTGATGAGATGATAGAACGGTTGAAATATGATATTCTTTATATCGAAAATATGTCCCTGGCCATGGATTTTAAAATTATGATCTATACCGTTCTTATTGTTATTCAGGGGAGAGGGAAGTAGTAAAATTAGTCTTTAGTCTTCAGTTCTCAGTCCACAGTCTTCTGGCTTCAGTTTGCTTTACATGGCTAACAGGTATTGCTTGTATTGTTAAGTTTTTGATTGTCGATTGTCAACGTTCGATCTCCAACGTTCGATTTACAACCAACTTCAAACTGGCAACTTCAAACTGGCAACTTCAAACTGGCAACTTCAAATGTCAAACTCAAAACTCCGAACTCAAAACTTCTCCCTATATCTGCCCCGTTTCTATCATTTGCACAATGATCTCAATTACCCTGTCGGCATCTTCAGGATCATATCTTGTTTTCAGGTTAAATCCGAATACCCTGGCAAATCCCTGCCAGAAGAAGGCTATAAAATTTCCTCTGAAATCCTGCAGGATATTGTAACTTGAATTTCCGAGTTCCCTGTCAACCAGCTTAATAAGTATCTTGCCCTGTGAGAAAGTGAAATTTCTAAGGTCATCCTCATATTCAGCCATCAACTCCTTTTCCAGTTCACGCATTATCCGGCGTTTCTCTTTCGGATCTTCGATTTCGGCTAAAATCTTGTTATATTTTTCAAATTCAATACCCGCAATTTTCGCATACGGATAGACTTTCTTAACATTCCGGATAAGTTTATTGAGTTTTCTCTGTTTCCATTTGCTGTCGATGTCGCGGAAAGCAAATATTTTGACCTCTTTTAAGGATATATATGGTATGGTATCACCATCTACAACCCTCCCAAAGACTATTATTCCATCTTTGGCCGACTGTCCCATTGAAGGAATGATGAACATGCACGATATGATGAATATGATAACAAACCTTTTCATTCCAGAATAAGTTTCCAAGAATTATGCCATTGAAGAAAACAGTTATTAATAATCCAGTTAAGCTTAAGCCACTTTAAGTTTTGAAATAGTGGATTTGCTGAACTTTTGCTCAGCATAATCCAATGTAATCTTAAGTGTTTTAGTCCCTTTACTCGAAGGAAGTTCATACATGGCATCTGTAAGGATTGCTTCGATGATAGATCTTAATCCCCTGGCACCAAGTTTGAATTCTGTCGATTTATCAACCATGAAATCCAGAACCTTATTATCAAAACTCAATTCTATATCATCCATTTCAAACAATCGTGTAAATTGCTTGATCAATGAGTTTTTAGGTTCGGTAAGTATCTTTTTGAGTGTATCTTTTTCTAGCGGGTGAAGATAGGATACTACCGGCAGACGCCCGACAATTTCAGGGATAAGTCCATACGATTTCAGATCTGAAGGTGAGATGTACTGTAACAGGTTATCACGTTCTATCTGATGTTTCTCGTATTCTTTACTGTATCCGATCATATTTGTTTGCAAGCGGGCTCCGATATGATTATCAATACCATGAAATGCGCCTCCTGCAATAAAGAGGATGTTTTTTGTATTGATCTGTATCATTTTCTGTTCCGGATGTTTTCTGCCTCCCTGGGGCGGAACATTAACAACGGCCCCTTCAAGCAGCTTGAGTAATGCCTGCTGGACACCTTCGCCGCTAACATCCCTTGTAATCGAAGGATTGTCGCTTTTCCTGGAGATCTTATCAATCTCATCAATAAAAATAATACCCTTCTCAGCTGCTGAAACATTGTAATCAGCAACCTGCAACAATCGTGATAGTATACTTTCAACATCTTCGCCCACATAACCGGCTTCCGTTAGTACGGTTGCGTCAGCTATGCAGAAAGGGACCCTGAGCATTCTGGCAATGGTCCTGGCAAGCAGCGTTTTTCCAGTACCTGTTTCCCCAACAACGATAATGTTGGATTTTTCGATCTCAACATCGGAATCATCTTTACCCGGCGATTGCAGTATTCTTTTATAGTGATTGTACACAGCAACAGATAAAACCTTTTTAGCAATATCCTGTCCTATTACATACTGATCAAGATATTTCTTTATTTCCCTGGGCTTAAGTAATTCAATGTTTTCAAGACCATCACCCTGTTTTGATTCAAGTTCTTCCCTGACGATAGCCTGTGCCTGTTCCACACAATAATCACAGATATGTGCATTAAGCCCGGCAATTAAGATATTGGTATCAGGTTTTGACCTTCCACAGAAAGAACATCGGTCTTCATGCGTTGACATAGTGAAGATTATTTTTTGTTTTTAATAAGTACTTCGTCAATCATGCCATATTGCTTGGCTTCTTTTGCAGTCATCCAGAAATCCCTGTCAGCATCTTTCCATATCTTGTTGTAGGTCTGGCTTGAGTGTTTGGCTATGATTTCGTATAACTCCTTTTTAATCTTGCTGATCTCCCTTGCTGTAATTTCAATATCTGATGCCTGTCCCTGAGCGCCACCCATCGGCTGGTGTATCAGAATCCTTGAATGTTCAAGGGCTGTTCTTTTTCCTTTTTCACCGGCACAAAGCAGGATCGCACCCATTGAAGCAGCCATCCCGGTACAAATCGTTGATACATCAGGAGCAATATATAACATGGTGTCGTAGATACCCAGACCTGCATAAACAGCTCCTCCGGGAGTGTTAAGATAAATCTGAATGTCTTTCTTAGAATCAACAGATTCAAGAAACAACAACTGAGCCTGAATAATGTTGGCAACATAATCATTAATAGGGACTCCCAGAAATATGATCCTATCCATCATTAATCGTGAGAATACATCCATCTGGGCAACATTCAATTGTCTTTCTTCAATAATTGTCGGAGAAATATAATTGTCTGTAATCGAAATATATTTGTCGAGGGTAATACTGTTTAAGCCTCTGTCTTTGGTTGCAAATTGCCGGAATTCACTGCTTAAATTGTTCATGATTCATTTTTCTTTGTTACTGATTTAATAAAATCCTCGAAGGAGGTGTTTTTGATATTTAATTTCAATGTTGATTTCAGAACATCTTTGATCTTCTGATCATAAAGCTGGTCGTTGATTTTGTTAATCTCTTCTTTGTTTTCCAATATGGTATCGATAATAGACTCCAATCTTTGTTTCGCTTCTTCGCTTTCATTTGGCACAGGAGACTGGGAAAGGAAATAATTACGGATATACTGCCTGATCTCTTCTTCCTCAACCTTTATATTATGATCTGCAATTATTTTATTCTGGATCAGTTGCCATTTCAGGGATTTTGCGTACACATCGAACTCTTCATCGATTTGCTCTTCTGTAAGTTTCCCTTCATTCTGATCAAGTAACCAACGTTTCATGAAATCCTCCGGTAAGGATAAATCACTGATCTCAATTAATTTTTCAACGCTATTATCCATAAAGGCTTTATCACTCTCAATGTCATAGGTTTTCTCTAATTCTGATTCCAATCTATTTTTGAATTCTTCTTCCGACTGGATATCTTCAGTTGGAAATACCTTTTGATAGAGATCTTTATCGAGTTTGGCAGGATCAATTCGTGAAATGTCTGTAACGGTGAACCCATAATCCGATTTCATAGCTTCAGTTTCGTCTTTGTTTACACCGAGCATCGCGGCGGTGTCTGCTTCACTTTCAGTAGCCTTTAGTGGATTGAATCTTATGATGTCACCATTTTTTACATCGATAAATTTCTTCTTTTCTTTACTGTCTTTTAAGTAATTAATTGCAATTGGCGCTTCTTTGTTTATTCCACCTTCAACAAACTTACCTGCCTTATCCAGTTGAACCAGTGAACCCCTCAATATGTCACCTTCTTCGCTTATTTCAACAAGTTGGTCTGTTCCATTCCTTTTACAAATGTCATCGATATAGTTGTTGAGGGTTTTATTATCAACTTTTATTTTGGGATAATTTATTTTTATCTTTTCTGTTAATTCCAGATTAACTTCCGGTGACAGGCCGATATCAAAAAAGAAATCAAACGATTTCTGGTTCTCGAAGTCGATTTGTTGGGTTTTTTCAGCATTGGCCAGTGGATGCCCCAATATGTTGATATTATTATCTTTGAGATAATTGGTAAGCGTCTCCGATAGTAATTTATTCACCTCTTCGGCGATAATGGCTTTGCCATACATTTTCCTGATGATGCCAGTTGGAACTTTACCTGGACGAAATCCGGGCATATTGGCTTTTTTCTGATAATCTTTTATAACGTGATTTACAGATTCCAGATAATCCTTTTCCTCTATTTCAATCTTTATTGTAGCTGTCAGATTTCCTGTATCTTCCCTTGTAATATTCATTTACTTTATATTTTAATTTCGGCCTGCAAATATACAACTTATTAACGCACTGACTGTTTTTTGTCTGATCAAATAGTATGCCATCAACAGCAGATAGGACTTTTTTGGATGTTATTTTATCATAAGAAATTGGCTATCTTATAAGATAGTTCATTCACTCCGACCGGTTTTGTTATATAATCCTGAAATAGTTTATTGATCAGCTCATCATTCATCTTCAGATGTGAATATGCCGTTATTGCAATTATTGGAATATCCAGGCCAATATTTCTGATTTTTTCAGATGCTTCTATGCCATTCATCTTAGGCATCTGTATATCCATGAGAATAAGGTTATAACCAGTAGGGTTATTTTTAATATGTTTCATGACCTCTTCTCCATTTTTTGCCCGGGTAACTTTTCCTTTATTATTAGCAATAACATCTGCGAGATACTGATAGTTCAATCTATCATCCTCAGCAACAAGGATCTTCTTGCCAGACCAATTGTAATCCTGCTGATATTCTTTTTCTTCAATTCTTGATTCAACCCCTGATAATATCTTGTCTTCCTCGGTTAATGGGAGTGAAAATTGGAATACGGATCCTGCATCTGGCTCTGAAACCAGTGTGATCTCACCCCCCATAAATGATACCAGTTGTTTTGATATTGTAAGACCTAGTCCGGTACCTCCGAAATTTCTGGTAAATGACTCATCAGCCTGCCGAAACCTGTCAAAAATTGTTTCAAAGTGCTTTCTCTCAATACCGATACCTGTGTCCTTAATATAAAACTCAATCTGGTTTGTATTCTTCTTTACCACGTACCCAAATTCAATAAAACCTTTATTGGTATATTTTATGGAATTTGATATCAGGTTATTGATAACCTGCTTTAACCGGTGTTCATCATTGTAAATAAAGAAATCGGGGTATGATTTATCCGGATTATAAACAAATCCGAGATGCTTTTTGGATCCTTTTTTGAGTATTAAATTATTCCGACTGTAAATATCTCTCAACAGGTTTGAGATGTTTATAAAATCCTTGCTCAGCTTCAACTGGTCTGTTTCTATAAGGGAAAGGTCGAATATATCGTCAAGGATAGTGATCAGTTTCTTTCCGTTTTCGATGATTATATCAAGGTACGAGTCTTTCTTTTCTTTTGTTAGCTGGTTGTCTTCGCGCAATAGTTCTGTGAAGCCAATGATCCCGTTCATCGGTGTTCTGATTTCATGTGAGATATTAGCGATGAAGGCGGTTTTAAGCCTTTCAGATTCTTCGGCCAATTCCTTTGCTGAAATTAATTCTTCCTTGCTCTCCTCCAGTTCCTTTTTTTGTCTGTTCAACAGTTTGATAACCTTGAGCCTTTGCCTGTATTGCCTGATGAGAAGGATAAAGAGGATAATAATTGCACCCAGAAGACCAATAGTAGTCAGAAAAATTATCCTGTTCCTGAAGAGTCGCTCTTTCTGATCGGTAATATTTAGCAGGTTAATTTCGTTTCTGGAATTCAGCAGTTGTATTTCTTTCTCCCTTTGCTCAATTTCAAATTCAAACTGTAAAGCAGTGAGCTGGTCATTAACTTCCTTGTTGAAGATAGAATCTTTTAAGTGGTTATAACTTGAAAGGTAGGTAAAGGCTTTGCTGAAATTTCCAAGTTTCTCATAAATCTGTGAAAGTTTTTTGTAATTCTCAGTCGTGGATTCAATAATATTTAAACGGGTGCTGATGTCAAGGCTTTGAAGGAAGTAATTTCTGGAGAGATTATATTCTTTTAGTTTAAGATATAGAACCCCTAATTGATTATATGTCTGACAAATACCAGCTTCATTACCTATTTCTTCATAGATCATTAAGGCGTTGATCAGGTAGTTCTTTGCATTTGAATAATCGCCGCGATCCATCTTAAACTCACCAATATTACCAAGGGCAATCGCAATTCCATATCTGTCGTTAAGTTCCTCATACAGTTTGAGTGATTGTTCAAAAAGAAATATCGCAGTATCATATTGCCCTATCTCATCATAGATAACGGCAATGTTGTTTAAAGATGTTGCCATCCCGGCTTTATGATTAAGGAATTTCTCAAAAGTAAATCCAAGTAAATAATGCTCAAGCGCTTTATCATACTTTTTCCAGTCGTGATATATAATGCCAATATTATTTGTAACCACTGCTATTCCGGCTGTATCTTCCAGAGCTTCATGCGTAGCCATGGCCCTTAAATAATAATCAAGTGCCTTCTCATAGTTACCCCATACTTCATAAATGTTTCCAAGATTGTTATAAATGCTTGCAATCTCCATAGAATCATTTTCTGCCAGCTCGATTAGCAGTGCATGGACATAAAACTCGATGGCCAGGTCATATTTTGTCAAATACTCATAAGCCAGGCCAATATTTCTGAAAGCATATGATAAACCTGCACTGTCATGTTGAATGCTGTCAATTCGTGTGGCCTTCAGATGGTGATCGATACCTTTATGAAAATCGGATAGTTGAGTATATACAAGTCCGAGATTATTGTATGTTAAGGAAAGATTGGCGGAGTCTTTTATTCGCAAGAATATATCAGCAGCGCGGCTAAAATACTCCAGCTCCATGTATGGGTTTTCTAAAGATGAATAATACCATGCCTTTCTTAACAGGGCTAATCCCTGAAGCCTGAAAAGGTTATTCTTTTCAGCAATTAGCAGTGCAGAATCAGCGCAAAGATTTGATAACTCCAGAGAGTCACCATAATATAAATCTGAAAGTTCGATAAATATCATGGCCCTTGCTGATTTTGTGGCAGGTTGTTCAAGCAGCAACCTGAAACTATCAGTTTGCGTATTTCCCTGGCTCAGAAGCTGTAAAGAGAATACCAAGCTAAATAATGAAGAAAAGAGTATTCTCATCTGATATATTTAATGACCACCGAATAAGTATAAGTTAACTTTAATACGTAAATTACTGAAAAAGTTACAATTATAAGCTAAAAAATGTAAAAACCCTGATGTTATATCAAGGTTTTGATGTAGTGTGCGGATGAAGGGACTCGAACCCCCACGCCCGAAGGCACTAGATCCTAAGTCTAGCGCGGCTACCAATTACGCCACATCCGCAATTGTGATGCTGCAAATATACGAAAATTACAGGGGAAAGTGCTAATCAATATGATGTTGGATGCTTCATGATTCTTAATAATAGCACATCAAGTATAATACCGATAACTATCCCCGACAGGTAACATAAAAGATCTGACCATACGAATCCTGAACCAATAACAAGTGCGCCAATGGTAGTTTTACGTATTTGATCTATCCAGTCGGCATGATATAACTGACTGAGCTCAGTCAGTATACTTATCATCATCGCCAGCAATGCTGAATGGAGGATCTTACCGGAAGGCTTAATAAGCCTGATCAGGAAATAAGCAGCAGATGCCCACATGGTATCCCCGGCAAAACTTGCAAGAAACTCCGGGTAAACCGAAAGTTTCCTGGAACTAACTCCGATAAGAGCAGCCATGATGATCATAAACAGATAAATAACCCTGAGTCGTAGGTTCTTGCCAGTCATCACTCAAATATACAGATTTCTACCCGAATCAAGAGACTTTGTGCTAAACAGGTAATGATAATAATGTTAATTAAGCTGTTAAACTTTGAAAGGGGTGAAAGGTAATATATCTTCAAACTTATCGTTAGATAGGCAACCTGCTGATGTTTGATCCGCGTTTTGCAGATAAGGGGATTGCAGGGGAAAATTAAAAGTATTAAATCAGGATTCTGGGTATTTATCCTGCAATGGATTACTGTAATTGCAGGGAACTGAAAATTCAATACCGTACTATAGATGGTTGTTATAAGGCGAATTGTATTGATCGTTTTTCTTGGTGTTGTTAGCGTTAATATTCATGCACAGGAAATGCTGGGACTGATTAACAGCAACTATTCCGGTTCAAATTCAGTGCTGATAAATCCCAGTGCCATACTTAGTTCAAAGCTGTATGCTGATGTTAACATTGTAACAGCCAATATCTTTGCCGACAACAACTTTCTCTACATCCATAAAGAGGATTATAACCTTGGATTGTTTCTCAAAAAGGGTGCCGAATTCCCTGAATATGGCGACGATAACCAGTCATTTGATTATTACAAGAATATCAAATTAAAACGATTCTATACGAACCTCAGGGTGGTTGGACCTTCGGCTTTTGTTGTCTATAACGATTGGGCATTTGCACTACAAACCCAGGTTAGAACAGTAGCATCTGGCTACCGCTTGCCTTATGATATAGCAACATTCGGATACAATGGATTAAATTATCCACCACAGTTCAATACCAATTATAATAATAACGGTGCTTCAGTAGCAGGAATGATGTGGGGCGAAATTGGAATATCAGTTGCCAAGACTGTTCATCAATGGGCATACAATAAATGGTCGGTGGGCGGGACTGTGAAATATTTAATGGGATATTCAGGTGCTTTTGTTGAAGCCGATAACCTCGATTATATCGTTTATAATGATAGTACAACAAATGTTTTGAATTTGAACGGAAAAGCAGGTTATTCCCTTCCTGTTGATTATGGCAATAATGAAGTGCCAATCGGACCTACCTTTAAAGGTAGTGGAGTGGCTTTTGACCTGGGTGTTACCTACGTTCGGACAAAGAATGGTCATTCGAAAGAGTATAGTGCAAAAATCTGTGAGCAGGTACATCAGGATTATCTTTATAAGATTGGTTTCTCGATTCTTGATCTTGGAGCTATTAATTTTAATACGAATGCCCAACTTCATGAGTATGACAATGTAAACCATTACTGGGAAAGAATAGATACTTTATCTTATTCCAGCATCAATGACCTGGCTCAGGAAATAAGTACAAGATTTTATGGAAATCCTGATGCTTCCCTTACTGCAGATAAGGTTTCAATTGGACTTCCTGCTGCCTTAAGCTTTCAGATTGACTATCACCATTACAAACAATGGTATATTAACGGGACCTTTATTTATCCCATTTATTTCAATAATACATATCTGAAGAGGCCTCCACAGATTGCATTAATACCCAGATATGAATCATCAGCATTGGAAGTAAATCTGCCGGTTTCTTTTTACAATTTCGAAGAACTTCGTTTAGGTTTAGCTGTTAGATTTTATTTTCTGACTATCGGAACTGATAAACTGGGGAGTTTCTTTGGTTTAAGTGATTTTACAGGGGCAGATTTTTATTTCTCATTGAAGATCAATCTAGGTAAAGGCTGGTGCGGCTTCGGGAAAAAGGTGACCAGCTGTTATAACAACGAGTATGGCACTTATAAGAAGAAGCGTCGTTAGTTATTCGAGAGCTTAACATCGAGGGCATCACGAAGGGCATTACCAATAAGCATAAAGGCGAGTACCATCAATACAATCGCAATTCCTGGTAAGATTGCCAGATAGGCTGAATCGAGCACCAGGTATCCATAGTGTTCTTTGATCATGCTACCCCATGAAGGCATGGGAGGCTGAACGCCGATTCCCAGGAAGCTCAATCCGGCTTCGATCAGGATAGCAGATGCAAAGTTTGCCGCCGAGATAACTATTACAGGCCCCATTACATTGGGAAGGATATGCCTGAAGATCAACCTGAAATTACTGAATCCAAGTGCCCGGCCAGCTTCAACAAATTCTTTCTCCCTTGTACTGATGATCTGGCCGCGAATGACACGGGCAACCTCTACCCACATAGTAAGACCTACGGCGATAAATACCTGCCAGAATCCTTTTCCAAGTGCAAATGTAATGGCGATGACCAGCAAAAGTGTTGGGATCGACCAGATCACATTAATGAACCAGACGATCAGATCATCTATCCATCCCCTGAAAAACCCTGCAATGGAACCCAGCGTAATTCCTATAAACAATGATATGAAGACTGAAATAAAACCAACTGAAAGGCTTACGCGGGTTCCTATCAGGAGCCGGCTTAGCAGGTCTCGTCCAAATCTGTCTGAACCAAGCAAATAACGTTTTGTGCGGATATGATCCTGAACAACATAATTTTGCAGGTCCGCAACTGCAACAGTATTTAAAACTCCATCGATATCTGTAAATAGAAGGGAATCATTAATATGAATGATTTCCGGGTTTTCATTACTCAGCGGATAGCATACATCTACAAGTTTATAAATGAATTCCTGTTTGTCGGTGATGCTGGTATCAGCATATTCCTGTATGATGATATTATCATCGGTTAATTCATATGTACTGAAAGGGATTTTTGAGAAATTACCCTTCTCCCCGAATAACATCCTTTTGAAAAACCCTCCCGGTTTTTCAGCTTCATTACGCCTGACATATAATAAATTGACTTTTGTTCCGGGTTTATGTGTGCTGAGTTCAAGGTACTGATCGTTAGCAAAAGGGGTAGAATCAGGTGTTATTAAATAACCAAGCAACGAAATAAGAACTGTTAAGCAGATAAAAACCAGGGCTGATAACGCCAGTTTATTTTTCCTGAACCTTTTCCATGCCAGTCCGGAAAGCGATGAAGAACCGGTAACTTCAGGTTTTTTAAACGAGAAAAGATATTTAAAAATGTAATTCATAGAATGAAGCAAATTTAAAAACTATTCTAATAAAAAGTGGATTTCATTCCTCAGTTTAGATCAGGCCCGGAATATTGCACGATTGTTGCGTTTGCCCGACATAAGAGATTGAACGATGTGCTGCCGAATTCGGATATCGCCCAATCCATCGATCTTCTATATCGGGCAATTAATAACACATGGATGGCGAGTTACTCGTGTTAAAGGGAACAAAAGATTGTTTTTGAGAGGTAAAATGTAATACATTGACAATTGGTTTTCCGGGTAACAATTATGTGTTTCCATTATAGCAATATTGAAAATTTTCGTAATTTTGCAAATTCTTTACATGGTGCATGTAGCTCAGTTGGTTAGAGCACCGGATTGTGGTTCCGGGGGTCGTGGGTTCAAATCCCATCTTGCACCCAAAAAAAACAGGATTGTCAGAAATGACAATCCTGTTTTTTTTTGGGTGTTGAGAGGTTCGTTTGTAAGTATAACTCATTAATGTCATCCATAGAAAGGAATCTCCAGGGAAAGGGGGCTGACAAAGGAAAATGATAAAATCCCAAAACTCAAATCCCAAACAACAAATAAACTCCAATACCAAAATTCAAAACTCCAAACACGTATTAGTAAGTTGTTTTGGTCACTGATTATTTGTATTTGGAATTTATTTGTTGTTTGGTGCTTTTTATTTGTAATTTAAAATTCCTGATTTATATTACATTATATAATGTATCGTTAGTAGGTCGAAGGATGTTCTTTCTATTTCATTAAGTTTTAATACTTATTTGAAATAATCTGAATTTTATTTGGTTAAATCAATTTCTATGATTATATTATGGTCGTAAGAATGATTAAAATATAATCAAATAAAATAACAATGAATCCAAGAATAGGAAAAAGATCGGTTATAAACAAAGAAGACAGAAGGTTAGAGGCTAAAGTTGTCGATTTTGTTCAGGACAATACCCACAAAGTAATCGGGATCAGGGAAGAATTTGTTTACCTTGATGATGTAAAAGTAGCCATGAATATCAATGCCCTTGAGCAGCGCATGATTACAAAGCAATGGCTTTTAGGTATTCTTGAAAAAGATTATAACAAAGACTATGTGATCAATAAAATCAAAGAATCTGCTGAACTTGACAGGCATCGGCTGGTGAAGTATTGAGTTGGTTGAATAGGTGAGTAGTTGAATGGTTAAGTAGGTTGAGTAAGTTTAGTTGTTGAGTTCAGTATTCAATTTCCAGTTTCTAACTTCCAGCTTCCAGTATCAAGCAAAAAAAAAGGCCGCCAGAAGCAGGCAGCCTTTGATAGTTTTATTAAAGTTAAGTTATTCATCATCGGCATTAAAGTGGTCACTGTTGACAAATATCTTTTTAAACTCATCTGATCTGTAACCGTTGAACTTACCATCCCGGTTCTGTGTCGATGTTATAATATATGTTGTGTCTGAAGGATAGGCATTGAGTATGACTGGTGAAAAATTATTTCCTTCAATAATCATCGTGTAATCCGGTTTGTTGAATTCTGTGTTATAGTCATCAACAAATTCATAGCCTTTCTGGTTACACAGAATCTTCACATACCTGGTGGTTTTTGCCGAATCAACAGGCTGCCCGTTTAGAAACCATTCAGTATCTTTACGGTTCAGTATAAAAGTATTATTGTCAGGATAGTTATAGGTTATCGATTTTACTTCAGCATCATCAAGTTGACAGATTGTTTTATCCCTGAAATCCCTGTGAACTTTGGTATAGGTCATTTTTAGGAATCCTTCAACAGCATAAACCACATCATCATCGGCAGTTCTGAGGTATGAAATCATTTTACCCTGCGGTTGTTGCATCCTGCTCATATTCGGATCCGCCTTCGCTTGCTGGTATGAGAATTTCCCTACATAAACATCCTGAACGATCTTGCCATCATCTTCAGCAATTACCCTGATGGCTGCACTATCTGTAACTTCGTACCTTTCCCATCCTGAAGCATCGGTAGCCGAAACCTTTTCTGTGCGCAATCCAGCCAGAGGCTCAAGCATTGAGTTGATCAGGACCTGATCTGTTATTAATTTCTTGCCATCAACAATAACAAACCATTCATTGTTTTCCTTTACAAGGACAATATCTTCCTTTTCAGGATTCAGTATGGTGATCATTGTAATGGAAGCTGTATCTGTTTCAATGACGATTTCCTTAAAAGTCCTTTCGCGTGTTCCTGTTAATTCGGCGATTAAATAAAGCAGTATCAAAACTACCAGAATGATCAGCAGAACTTTATAACTTAGTTTCTTATACATAGCCTTCCTCCATTCTTTTTTTCCTGATATTTCTGTTATGTTGTGATCGGATTAAACCATAAATTATAATTAATAAAATGGGAACCAAAAAGTTGAACCATTTCAGAAGGGCCTTTGAGCTATCTTTTATTTGCTCAAGTGGACGGGAAGTTACACCCTTGGTTCTTAATTCGATTAAGCCGGTATCATCAGATAACCAGTCGATGGAGTTAACCATCAGGTTTGCATTATCAGGAGGTATATTCCTGGCTTGTCCTCCAACACCATTAACAGGGAATTCCCCATCTGCAATTACAACCATTTTTGATTGTTGATTTCCAACAATATTTCCTGCAAGTGCAGCTCCAACAGTAAGGTATGCAAGAGGAAAATCAGTTTCAGCCCATTGTTTCTGGATATTAAAATAAAGGGGTGGTGTAAGTGTTCCCGATTTGGAGGAGGATTTAATAAGCGGTTGATAGTTCAGGGAAGTATCGCCGGTATAAATAATTGAACTGGCAAATGTCATAGGTATTCTTTCGATTCCCTGTGTAATAGGATGTTCCTCAAAAGTGGTGAAAACAGGAAAATATGGGAAGTTAACAGATATTGGAATGGGGAAGTTTGGCTGACGTACCCCAACCCGTTCACAACTGGCATCAACTACAAAATTATTTTCAATCATCAAACCTTTATTGCTCAACCATGTTTCCAGCCCTGTGGTATTAGATTCCCCCTGTGCGGTTTGAAGGTTTCCACTTACCCTGTCATAAGCAATAAACAGATTACCGCCCTGGGCAAGGTAAAGATCGAGTTTCTGGAGATATTCCAAAGGGATGGAATCCTTTACACCCACCAGAGCTATTGTTTCGTAATTTGTAAGATCAAGCCCTGAATCACCAAGATTAAAATCCTGTAGATTATTAAGTACATCTAATCCGACAACAACCTGTTGAAGCGCATTTAACGGTGGTCCCCCAAGGCCTGTAACATATCCAACAAGCGGTTTATTCATGATCGTAAGCTTCTTGATTGCTGTAGCAAGATCATATTCCATGGCCGCTCCAGGTTGAATATACGGTATTTTTTCACTCTGCAATCCTTTCTGAAGGATAGCCCCCAGATAGGCTTTTTGTTGCTTAACCTGATCTTTCTCACGAACATTAACGATTACAGGTTGAATACCCTCCCTGACAGTACGTTGTTCTGTTTCCTGGTCTTTACCGGGATCAATAAACTGGTAAGCCACTTTGCCTTTTGATGCATTCTCGAATTCAACGAGCATTTCCTGGAAATCCCTTCTTGTTTTAATAAGATCAGCAGGAAGATCTTCCGTAAAGTAGGCTGTTATTGTAACCGGCTCATCAAGCTCCCTCAGAATATTTTTTGTAGCATTACTCAGGGTATATTGTTTATCGGCAGTAGCGTCAATCCTGAGAAAAAACCTGTCAGACAAAATATTGACAACAACAAGAATGACAAAGATCAGTAAAACTCTGTACACTATATTTTTATTCCTTTTCATTTTCTAACTTGTTTAAGGTTGGTTTATCAGGCAATTCTTCGTTTCTCAAGCATGGTTTCTGTTAGTATCAAACCAAAGAATATCAAAGAGAGGAAATAAATAATGTCTTTTGTATCGAATACCCCTCTGGAAATTGATTCTACATGTGTGGTAATGCTCAGGTAATTCAGTATGCTTCCAATGACACCGCTTGTGGAACTACTCAACAGGCTGAATATAATCTGGAAAAATATCCCGATAAACAATGCAAGGAGGAAACTGACGATCTGGTTGGTTGAAACCGAGCTGGCAAAAATGCCAATGCTAATATAAACCGCACTCATTAAAATAAGGCCCAGGTAACCAAGCAATGCAGCACCGTGATCAATCGGGCCAATGGAGGCTACAGTTATATAGTAAGGTAGTGTCAGGAGCAATGCGATAATTATCAGCATTAATGTTGCTGTAAATTTTCCAAGTACAACCTGCCAGTCGGTAAGTGGTTTGGTCAGCAACAGTTCTATGGTACCCGATCTGTTTTCTTCGGCAAACAGCCGCATGGTAAGAGCGGGGATAAAGAAAAACAACGTCCAGTAAGCAATACTGAAAAATGCGGTCAGGCTTGCCTGTTTGATAAAAAAGATATCCTGGCCATAAATCCATGTAAAGAAACCACTGAAACCCAAAAAGGCAACGATCATGATGTATGCCATCAGTGAATCGAAAAACGATCTTAATTCACGTTTGGCTATTACCCATATCTGTTTCATAACTAAAAATTTTCTTGTTTAACGATTTGATTATTTCATTGTAAGCTCACGGAAAATATCTTCAAGCTTGGTTTCGAGTGGGGTGAGTTCTGTTAGTACCCATCCTTTTTCACTGCATAAGTTAAAGATGTGCCTTCGTGAGGATTGCTCAGATTTGCTCTGGACTTCAAACTTGTTTTTTGATTTATCAAGGAAATCAACGGTTTCAACCGAATTCAGATTCTGAAGGGCTTTGAATATTTTATCCGCTTCTCCATCCTCGATGGTTGTTTTTATGATTTCTTTGCCCTGGGCATGTTTTCTGAGTTCCTCGGCAGATCCATCTGCAACTATTTTACCTTCATTTATGATCATGATCCTGTCGCAAGTGGCTTCAACTTCTGCAAGAATGTGCGAGCTCAGAATAACCGTTTTTTCTTTCCCAATCTTTTTGATCAGTTCCCTGATCTCCACGATTTGATTTGGATCGAGCCCAACTGTGGGCTCATCAAGGATGAGTACTTCGGGATTGTGGATCATGGCCTGTGCCAATCCTGTCCTCTGCTGGTATCCTTTCGATAGTTCACCGATTTTCTTATGTTTTTCGCCTTCCAGTCCGCAAACATTAATCATTTCAAGGATCCGCTCCCTGATCTTCGATTTTTCTATACCCTGTATTTCCGCAACAAATTTTAAATAATCGATCAAAGGCATATCAAAATAAAGCGGATTGTTCTCAGGAAGATATCCGATTTGTTTCTTAACGTCCTCCGGTTGATTCAAAACAGAATATTGACCTACTGTAATAGTACCCGCGGTTGGGGCAAGAAAAGTAGTAATGGCTTTCATCGTGGTGGTTTTGCCGGCTCCGTTTGGTCCAAGAAATCCAAGTACTTCCCCGGTGTTTACCTTGAATGAAATATCATCAACTGCTTTTTGTACACCATAAGTTTTGGTGAAATTTTCAACAACTATTTCCATGGTTCTTCAAAATTTTGCACAAAAATAAAAAAATGAGAAAATGTTAAGGTGTAAGAAGTTACTTTTAACATTATTTAACATTAATAATCTGATTTGCATTTATGCCATAATGTTCTTAAGTTTAATCCCTGAATTCCATGCATCATCATTTATCTTACAGTTTAAATGTTAATAAGAAAAAAAATGAAAAAGTTATCCCTGTCTCAATTTACCCTGGTTTTACTGGCATTCACTTTATTTTATTCCTGTGAACCGCGAAAAAAGAAACCACCCGTTTTCAATCCCGAATTTGCAAATTATATTGCTGCTTATACCTCAGGTGTGATTTCTATATCCTCAGGTATAAAAATAGTCCTTGTTAAAGAGATTGATTCTGCATCTTATACTGTAGGGGATATACCGGGAAAAATATTTCGGTTTTCTCCTGAAATATCAGGTAAATCAAAATGGCTGGATCACAGAACCATAGTTTTCGAACCGGATGAAAATATAAAATCGGGCGAGCTTTATGATGTTAAGTTTGATCTTGGCAATTTCATAGATGTATCCGAAGAATTGAGCATATTCGAATTCCAGTTCCAGACCATTAAAATGTCTTTTGAACTTTATCATGAACTTGAACCTGACAGAAATAACAGGACACTTGTCAGCCTGAAAGGCAGTGTAATATCAAGTGATTTTATAGAAAATAGCAAAGTTGAAAAGATTGTCAGGGCAATCCTTGATAATCAACAAATGGAAATCTCATGGCAACATAAATCCGATGGATTGACCCATGAATTCAATATTGACAATATCGAACGTAAAGACAATAGCCAGACTGTCACAATCTCATGGGATGGCAAATCAATAGGTGTTGATGACTCGGGTCGTGAAAGTGTTGAAATACCTCCGCTTTCTGAATTTAAAGTATTGGATGTAAAGATCAAGCAGAATCCCCAGGAGATTGTTGTGATGTTTTCAGATCCACTGGATGAAAAACAGGACCTGCAAGGGATGATAAGACTTAAAGATGGCACTGCATTAAATACTATTATTCAGGGAAGCAGGATTAAAGCATATACTGATACCAGGGAAACCGGCGAAAATGAACTTATAGTCGGTGAGGGTGTGAAAAGCATTTTTGGAAGCCGCTTGAAAGAACCCTACAGCATTATAATCTCCTTTGAAGAACTGAAACCACAGGTTGAATTCCTTGGGAATGGTGTGATCATACCACACATAGATGGTTTACATGTTCCTTTTAAGGCTGTCAATTTGAAGGCCGTTGATGTAGAACTTATTAAGATCTTTGAGAGTAATATCGGACAATTTCTTCAGGTTAATAACATTGGTGGTCATAGTGATTTAAGAAGGGTAGGGCGGCCTGTTTTCAGGAAAAAGATAGATCTTGATTCAGACAAATCATTGGATATGGGACAATGGAATGTCTTTTCACTGGAGTTGACAGATCTCATCCAAAAGGAACCCGGTGCTATTTACAGGATAAATTTTAGTTTCAGACAACAATATTCCTTATACAATTGCGGTGAGGAATCTGTAGATGGGGATGAGGATGATCCCGAAGAAAATGCATGGGATGATCCGGGACCTGAATCGAGTTACTGGGATGATGCTGGGTATTATTATTACTATTATTACCCTCCCGGATTTAACTGGAGCGAAAGGGATAATCCATGTGATATTTCATATTATAATGAGGATCATTTCCCGAGCAGGAATATTCTCTCTTCTGATCTTGGTATAATTGCCAAAGAAGGGGCCGGAAATATCATGAACATCGTTGTTACAGATATTATTACCACCGAACCGATTCCGGGCGCCAGTATCGAATTGTTTAATTTCCAGCATCAAATTGTCGGAAAGGCCCAAACCAATAGTCAGGGAATTGCCAGGATTGATCTTAATTCAAAACCATTTTTGTTAAAAGCTATAAAAGGTAAACAGGTAGGTTATCTGCGTGTGGATGATGGCACTTCTTTAAGCCTTAGTAAGTTTGACGTTTCCGGGGTTGAAGTAAAAGAGGGTGTCAAAGGTTATATTTATGGTGAGCGTGGTGTTTGGAGGCCGGGCGACAGCCTTTATCTGACTTTCATCCTGGAGCAAAAAGATACACAGATCCCACAGAATCATCCGGTAACTTTTGAGTTGATCAACCCACGTAATCAAATCATAGAAAGGATAGTAAAGACGAAAGGGCAAAATGGATTCTATGATTTCAGGACTGCAACGGACCCAGATGCATTAACCGGAAACTGGACAGCAAAAGTTAAGATAGGTGGAGCTTTATTCACAAAAAGGATCAAAATAGAAACAGTAAAACCAAACAGACTTAAAATCAAACTCGATTTTGGTACACAGATGATTTCTGTAAAAGACAGGGAAACAAAAGCGCATTTGAATGTTAGCTGGCTTACCGGTGCTACTGCGGGTAATCTGAAAGCAACTATTGATATGATGCTTACTCAGACCAGAACAAAATTCAAAGGTTATGATAATTATGAATTTGATGATCCCTCTAAACAATTTTACGATGTAGAGGATAATGTTTTTGATGGCCGGGTAAATGATCTGGGTAATGCGGTATTTAATATAAATATGCCAGTGGCCAGGTCTGCACCTGGAATGGTTAAAGCCAGTTTCAGTACCAAGGCATTTGAAGAAAGCGGGGAATTCAGCATAGACTATACCTCTATTGACTATGCCCCCTATAGCTCGTTTGTTGGTCTTATGTTACCTGAAGGAGACCACCGGGGAATGTTATTAACAGATACCACACACACAGTAGATATTGTAACGGTTGATCCAGATGGCAAAGCTGTATCCATAAATAATTTGAGTGTCAAGGTTTATAAGGTGGAATGGCGCTGGTGGTGGAACGCTTCAGATGATGATCTTGCGTCGTATTTTGGCAGAACATACAGGGAAGCTGTGATTGATGAAACTATTTCAACGGTGAATGGAAAGGGTGAGTTCAATTTTAGGATTGAATATCCATCATGGGGAAGGTACTTTATTCACATAAAAGATAATCAGAGTGGCCATTCTACAGGCAAAACCTGTTATATTGACTGGCCCGGCTGGGCCGGGACGCCAAAGAGAAGTGATCCGCAAAGTGCTACCATGCTTGTTTTCTCAGCTGATAAGGAAAAATATGAAGTCGGGGATAATTGTGTTATCAGTTTTCCTTCCGGAGGTGCAGGCAGGGCGCTGGTTAGTATTGAATCCGGTTCTGATGTCATTGAAACATTCTGGATTCAGGCCATGGATAAACAAACAGAATTTTCTTTTGAAGTTAAACCTGAAATGACCCCGAATGTTTATGTTAATATCACCTTCGTACAACCTTATGAAAAAACAAATAATGATACCCCCATTAGGCTCTATGGTGTAATACCCGTAATGGTTGAGGATCCACAAACGATATTATACCCTGAGATAGAGATGCCGGATGTTTTAAAACCTGAAGAAAAGGTTACGATTAAAATATCAGAGAAAAACAACAGGCCAATGACATATACCATCGCTGTTGTGGATGAAGGATTGCTTGACCTGACCCATTTTAAAACGCCCGATCCCTGGAAGAGTTTTTATTCAAGGGAAGCGCTTGGTGTTAAAAGCTGGGATATGTATGAATATGTTTTGGGGGCCTATGGTGGTACAATTGAGCAAATGTTTGCCGTTGGTGGTGGTGCAGATGAAAAACCTGATGCCGCCAAGCAGGCCAACCGGTTCAAACCTGTGGTAGAATTTCTTGGGCCTTACTACCTGAATAGGGGAAGCCAGTTACATACCTTTAAAATGCCAAATTATGTTGGTTCGGTAAGGACAATGGTTGTAGCCGGGAATAACCAGGCTTTTGGTTCGGCTGATAAAACTACTCCGGTTAAACAGCCTTTAATGATACTGGCAACCCTGCCAAGGGTATTAGCACCTGAAGAGCAGGTTACCCTTCCGGTAACTGTATTTGCTATGGAGAAGAAGGTTAAGAGTGTTGATATCGAGGTTGAGGTAAATGATTTGTTTGAACTGGAGACTGCAAGCAGGGGAATCAAGTTTACCTCAACTGGCGACCAGGTTATTAATTTTGACCTGAAGGTGAAAGAGGCAATTGGTATTGGTAAAGTTACCGTTACAGCCAGCTCTGGTTCCGAAACCTCAAGTTATTCGATAGAGCTTAATGTAAGAAATCCTAATCCTCCTGTAACAAGAATTATCAGTGATGTTATTGAAGCGGGTAAATCATCGGAAAGTGCATATACTATGCCGGGCATCAGTGGAACAAATAAAGGGGTACTTGAAATCTCTGCCTTACCACCCATGAATCTTGAGAAACGTCTGCAATTCCTGATAAAATATCCTTATGGATGCGGGGAACAAACTACATCGGCGGTTTTCCCCCAGCTATACCTTGATAAATTAATGGAGCTTAGGCAGAGTCAGAAGATCCGGATAAACAAGAATATTAAAAGCGGGATTGCCCGGCTAAAGGCCATGCAACTATCCAATGGCGGTATGGTTTACTGGCCGGGAGGAAGCTATGCAAATGACTGGCTCACCAGTTATGTGGGTCATTTTATGCTGGAAGCTGAAAAGCAGGGATATTCGTTACCAATAGGATTTAAAGAAAACTGGGTCAATTATCAAAAGAGGGCCTCTGACCAGTGGAGTCCTTATGCAGAAGATTATCATGGTTACTACAGGCAGCGAGATATGGTACAGGCTTACCGTTTGTTTACCCTTTCTCTGGCTGGAAATCCTGTAATTGGGGCTATGAACCGACTGAAGGAAACGGCAAACCTGAGTATTCAGGCCCGCTGGTTGCTGGCCGCTGCTTATGTGATGATTGGTCAACCGGAAGTTTCAAAGGGTATAACAGCTGACCTGGGTAGCAATATTGAAAAATACACGGCAATGTCAGAAACCTGGGGCTCTTCTTTGCGCGACAGGGCAATTATCCTTTATACCTTAAGCCTTATGGATGATAGAAACAAAGGACTGCCTTTATTGAAGGAAATATCTAAACGTTTGAATACCGACAGCTGGTACAGTACACAAACAACTGCTTTTTGCCTTGTGGCTGTATCCACTTTTACATCAGGTTCAGAGGCCGGATCAAAGAAACTGAACTTTGAATACCAGGTAAACAGCAATGAGAAGAAACCTGTTAACAGCATTGTACCCCTTTACCAGGCTGACCTTCCGGAAGAACCAGCCAATGGTAATGTTCAAGTAACCAATACTTCGGATGCCATTATTTATAGTACGATCACCTTAACAGGTGTGCCGGCAACAGGCGAGATGACTACCTCTGAAAATAACCTGGGGCTTACCATTAAATACATCGACATGAAAGGTAATCCTGTTAATGTAAAACAACTGCTACAGGGAACTGATTTTATGGCAAAAGTTACCATCTCAAATCCCGGCTTAATAGGAACATATAAGGACCTGGCCTTAACACAGATATTTCCTTCCGGTTGGGAAATTACAAATATGAGACTTGCAGATTTTGAAAATGCCTATACTGTTGATCAGCCAACCTATCAAGATATCAGGGATGACAGGGTATATACCTTCTTTGACCTTAAGGGCGGTGAGAAAAGTACATTTGTTGTCCTGCTGAATGCAACATATCTGGGTAAGTTTTATTTGCCGGGTATTCAGTGTGAAGCAATGTATGATAATTCTATCAATGCGACAATTGCGGGAGGATGGGTTGAAGTGGTGGAACCCTGGGAATAAATTCGATGTAATGTGAAAGTTACAGCTATCTACGTATTTCTTCATATTTTTGTTTGCACTACCTATGCTCAAGATTATCAGTATTATTTCTTTAATAAGGATCAGATTAAATGCCCTCCTGACAGTGCCGAATACATAAGGACTGTTATTCAGGATAGCGTCTGTCAGGATACATACAAGGTGTACGATTCGTATGTTAATGGAGGCATTAGAATGAAGGCTAAATATTTTACACTTTGTGACACTGTTGATTGGAGTACCTGGAATATTGCAGCAGAAGATAGCAGGACAATAAAAACAGATACTTGTATATGGTACTATAAGAGCAAGAAAATGAGGAGACTGGCAGTTTATGACTATGGATTCAAGAATGGGCCATATGTTGAATGGTACAGTGACGGATCAAGAAAACTTGCCGGATATTATGTTAATGGAAGGGAGGATGGTGATTGGAAATTCTGGCCAGAGGAGTTTGATGCCAATATGGAGTTCAGATTAAATTATGGCGAATTGCATGGTACTTCAAAATATACGGTCATTGGCCGGTATGAAAGTTTTCTCGATCAGTTTTTCAATGGAGTAAAAGTCGGAAAACAGGTACGATACCATAATTCAAATACCATTAATGTAACTAATTCTAAATTTTTAAGCGAGAACCCCGCAACGAGGGATGTGTTTTCTATCAAGTTTTTGAGATTTGAACCTGGATGGAAAAAAGGGGATACCTACCTGATATTCAAGAATGATATGATAAAAGAATTAACAGGTGATAGTATTGTAAAGGATTACAGATCACAGTTAAAATTCAGGATTAAGGTAATTGAAGTTAGGGAATATGGATATATAGTTGAACTCAGGTATTTAAATTTTTCTGACAATCAGGCAACAACAATACATGCCTTTGATGAGTTGCCGGTTACAACAATTATTGATAGCCTGAGGAATCATGGTATTGAGTTCTGGATTAGTAAATTCGGAAGGTTTGTTATGGTGATGAACAGGGAGGAGATGAGAGTTGTTTACAAAAACCTGATCAGGCCAAACCTGATTAAATACAATACTATTGAGTTTTTAAATAAAACCGAAATGGATACCATAAGTGTTAATAAGGGATTGGCTATTATCGATAGTGTTTTATTAAATGATGAAATGATGGATCTATTATTTAGGCAGGAGATTATTTATTTTCTGAATGTATATGACAGAAACTTCTTTCCAGGATTACTTGTTGAACAAAAGATTAAAGATTATCTCGATAAAAGGAACTATTTAAAATATAACCGTACTATGCGAACCGGTTTGATTGATAAAGATGGGATACTGTCACTGAATATCAGTAATGACTTTAATGGTAACAGACTTAAGAAGTTATTTAAAAAAGCATCCAGGAAGCTGATATCCTTCGCCGAATTTGGTAACCTTGATTTCAGTCATTCATATGAGGATATACGTTTACGGGTGGAGGAAAACTATAAAATAGATACCCGGGATTGTTTTCTTAATGGTTATGAGAGTGTCTTAGAGTTAAGTATGGATGATGACGTAATTGAGGCATCGTCAATTATTCAAGTAGGGAAAAAGCAGAATTAGAATACTTAAGGTGATGACTCAGTAAAGTTAATCAGGTCAGGATGAAGAATGAAATGACTCCATTTATATTAAAAAGATCCTTACGTGCCGGTACCATAGCTGGTTTTGGTGGCTTGCTTATTATAAGTTTTTATTTTCTATTGCCTGAACCATTGTTCAGGGATTCCCTCTCAACAGTTCTTTACTCCCGTGACGGATATTTATTAGGGGCGAAGATCGCCGATGATGAGCAATGGAGGTTTCCACATTCTGAAATAATTCCTGATAAATTCAGGAAAGCCATCATAGCCTTTGAAGACCGGCATTTTTATTATCATCCCGGAGTAAATCCTTTCTCACTGTTTCGCGCTTTGTATCAGAATATCAGAGAAGGCCAGATAGTAAGCGGTGGAAGTACATTAAGTATGCAGGTAATACGCCTGTCGGGCAAGAACAGGCCAAGAACTATCCAGGAGAAACTAAAAGAAGTCCTTCTTGCCTTACGCCTGGAAGCAGGATATTCAAAAGAAGAAATCCTGGTATTATATGCATCCAATGCCCCCTTTGGAGGAAATATCGTTGGGCTGGATGCAGCATCATGGCGCTATTTTGGTCGAAGGCCCGGTGAGCTATCATGGGCCGAATCAGCTATGCTTGCCGTATTGCCGAATGCACCTGCCCTGATACATCCGGGTAAAAACCGGGAATTGCTATTATCAAAACGTAACAATTTACTTAAGGAATTATTTATTTATGGTGAAATTGATTCAGTTACCTGCCATCTGTCGATGCTGGAACCATTGCCCGATAAGCCAATTCCGGTACCACAATATGCACCACATTTACTATCAAGAATATTTGCATCCGGGAAAAGAAAAACAGTTAACAGTACTCTCGTTAAAGAAAAACAGGAAAGGGTATCCCAAATATTGGAAGAGCATCACCAGCAACTGAAACAGAACCAGATTCATAATGCTGCTGTTATTGTTGCTGAAACTGAAACCGGAAATGTTCTGGCCTATGTTGGTAATACAAGCGGATCTGAAGGAGAGAACCATGGGGAACAGGTTGATATTTGCATGGCCCCAAGAAGTACAGGAAGTATCCTGAAACCGTATCTTTTTGCTGCAATGCTTGATGAAGGACTGATTCTGCAGAACACCCTGATACCAGATATCCCTACATATCTTTCAGGCTATACCCCAAAAAACTTTGATCCGGGATATGCCGGAGCTATACCGGCCAGGGAAGCGCTTGCAAGGTCGTTGAATATTCCGGCAGTTAAAATGTTGAAAGACTATAGTGTAGAAAAATTTTATCATAAACTCAAAGAACTTGGAGTAACAACAATTAGCAAAAACCCGGATCATTACGGGCTAACCCTGGTACTTGGTGGTGGGGAGGCTAATTTGTGGGAGCTGGCCGGAATTTATTCAGGCATGGCCCGAACATTAAATCATTTTCCTGAATACAGTGGAAAATATAACAACTCTGATTTCAGGCCTTTGGATTATGTAATGGAGGATGAACAGGTAGTTCCTGTTAAGCTAAATGCATTGTCTGAAACATCAATACTATCAGCTGGTTCGGTATGGATGACCTTCGAGGCGCTGAGAGAAGTTAACAGGCCGGAGCAGGAAGCGGGATGGGAATATTTTACATCTGCACGGAAAATAGCCTGGAAAACCGGAACAAGTTTCGGTTTCCGTGATGCCTGGGCCATAGGGACAAACAGGGATTATGTTGTGGCTGTATGGGTAGGAAACGCTGATGGAGAGGGCCGTCCAGGATTAACAGGACTAAACGCCGCAGCGCCTATCATGTTTGATGTTTTTGACTTGCTTCCCGCAGGTGAATGGTTTGATATTCCCTGGGACGAACTTGTGATGGTACCCATATGCAGACAGAGTGGCCACAGGGCATCGGTTAATTGTACTCAGACCGATAGCTTATGGATACTGGAACAGGGGCTTAAATCTGTAGCCTGTCCGTACCATCAAATTGTGCATCTTGATCCTGCTGAGAAATACAGGGTAACAGATTATTGTGAAGCGGTTGAAGATATGATTACCCAATCCTGGTTTGTTTTACCTCCTGTTCAGGAATGGTATTATAAACAGAGAAATGCCCAGTACAAAGTTTTACCTCCTTTCAGGAAAGATTGCCTAGATAATATCAATCTCAATAATATGCAATTTATTTATCCTGATAATGGGGCACAGATATACATTCCTTATGAAATTGACGGATCAAGGGGTAGTGCAGTGTTTGAAGTTGCCTGCAGCAATACGGGGACGAAATTATTCTGGCACCTCGATGATCAGTATCTTGGTTATACCCAATCATTTCACCAGATGAAACTGCATCCAGATAAGGGTAAACATATTGTAACTGTGGTAGATGAGCTTGGCTCTGAGGCGCTTGTTGCTTTTGAGATTGTGAGCGAATGACCGCTATTGGGTCTTTCCCTTAAAAGTACTTTGATAAACATCCCATTTTGTTTTTAAATAGGAATTGTCGCCAAAATAATTCAGGATGGGCTCAAATTTATCAGGGGCCATATATCCATTAACAACAGTGAGCAATTTATTCTCCTCATTCATAAATACGTAGGAGGGATATGACATTTTTCCCTGCAGTATTGCAATTGCCAGTTGGTGTGCTGACCTTCTGCTTGCTGGATTTTCATTAATAAACTCCCTGCCTTTGAATTTGATGGTATCATTGGTTTCTGCATCTAGTTTCACCGCGTAATAATACTCATTCATATAAGCCGCTATCGTTGAATCGGCAAAAGTGTCTTTATCCATCTTCTTACACCATCCACACCAATCGGTATAAACATCAATGAAGATCTTTTTTGGATTTTTTTTGTTTAATCGAACTGCTTGTTCAAAGGTGTACCACTTCACAGGCCCTTTGTGGTGTTGTGCATAAGAACCTGAATAAATAAACAAAAACAAAATGGATATTGCTGTAAGGATGATTGTTTTCTTCATATTATTAAAATCTTCGTGGCAAATATACCATATATAACATATAAAATTTGTAATTATTTTGTTAAACAAAGGTTAACAGGTTTTACATTGTCCTTTCAATATCCCGTTGGACATCACGTTTTTTGATATCTTCCCTTTTATCATAAAAATGTTTTCCTTTGGCCAGTGCAATTTCAAGTTTGGCAAGCCCCCTGTCATTAATGAAAAGGAAAGTAGGAATTATCGTAAATCCCTTTTCATTTACCTTATTCTGGAGTTTTCTCAGTTCCCTGCGGGTGAGTAAGAGTTTTCTGTCGCGTTTGGGTTCGTGGTTATAAATATTACCCATAGCGTATTCGGCGATATGCATATCCCTGACAAAAAGTTCATGGCCTTCAAAAACGCAAAATGATTCAGCCAGGCTAACTTTCCCATCCCGGATCGATTTGATCTCGGTACCGGTAAGTTGAATCCCAGCCATAATCCTATCGGTAAGAAAATACTGGTAGGAAGCTTTTTTGTTTTTTATCTGGATTTTATTCGTAGCCATTTGTTGCCGGCAAAGATAAGGAAAGTTGGGGATTGATGCTGGAGGCTGGATGCCGGAAGCTGGATGCTTGATGCTGGATGCTTGATACTGGATGCTGGTTACAATAATTTGATCCAAACAAAATCAATAATCCGAATTTAATGATATGCTTTGAATAGAACTACTCAGTCAGATCAATATGACCTCAGCGAGGACATATTATTGTGGCAAAGAATTGATTGATCGATTACGCGACGTAAAAGATGGTTCGATATTCGATGGTCAATAACTTTATTGACTTTTTTTTGGAAACTACCAACCACCAACCACCAACCACCAACTCTTCATCCTATCCAATAGAAACTTCTTCCATTGTCATCCTGGCCAGTTCCCTGGCTTCCTCAAACCTGGCCATGTTTATATTATGAGGGATCTTGTTATTGTTAAGGTATTCCATGATATTACAGGTCTTCAGGTTTCCAACAAGCTCATAACCGGTCATCGGGCATCCACCCAGTCCGTTGATCACACCATCGAACCTGGCACAACCATTTTTATAGGCAGCATCAATTTTGTCATGCCAGCAGTCGATACAGGTATGAAGATGTAAACCGAATTTGATATTCGGGAATTGTTGTGTTAGCATATTAAAGGCATCTCCAACCTGGGCAGGAGTGGAAACACCTGTTGTGTCAGCCAGTGTAATCTCTTCTACCCCCATCTCTTCAAGTTCCAGGCATTCATTAAATAGCTGATCCGCTTGCCATTCTTCATTATAGGGATTCCCGAAGGCCATTGAAAGATATACCAGGGTTGATTTACTAAACTTGTCAGAGATATTAAGAATCTCAGCCAGAACAGCCCTTGA
Source organism: uncultured Bacteroidales bacterium (assembly GCA_964468645.1). Classification (GTDB taxonomy): domain Bacteria; phylum Bacteroidota; class Bacteroidia; order Bacteroidales; family JAIOZK01; genus JAIOZK01. The sequence continues at coordinate 97,634 of CAYXUU010000008.1, read as the reverse complement.
CTTGAAAAGGGAAGAATTCAGATTGCGTTCAAGAAAACTGTTTGAGATAGAATGAGGATACCCGAGGTATGAGATCTGGTCGAATTGCGAAGCATCATTGGCACCTCTTACATTTCCAATGATAGAAAGTAGTCTGGTGCTTGAATTTGTTAGATCCAGATTTTGAACAACCTCTGCAGTGTCTCTTAACTGGGGAATCGCTTTGGGAGAAACAAAACTTCCAAAATCAATAATATCAAATCCAACTTTTAATAATGAATTGATGTATTCGGTTTTTTGCTCTGTCGGGATGAATCTTTTGATGCCCTGCATGGCATCGCGCGGAGTTTCAAGTATTTGTACCATTGTAGTATTGTATTAGTGGGTTAATAAATAACAACCCTATAATATACGAAATTTTCGGCAAAAATCCAAATAGTTTCGATATAAATTTGTCAATGAAATGTTAAATATTTGTTGAGTGGTTGAGTAAGTTAAGTGGTTAAGTATGGTGTAACCCGGACTTTTAGTTCTGAGTTCTGGGTTCAGCGTTATCAGTTTAAAGTTACCAGTTTGAAGTATGCGGTTTAGAACCTTCCAGAGCACAACGAAGGGAGATCTGGAAAAGTTTTGATGTTATTGGATCATTTGTCGATGCCTGAAATATGTTGATCGTTTTTTGACAATCGAAAACCAACAATCAAATTGAATCTACCAATTCTCCTCCCGTCTGATCTGGAGGATCAGTCGTTAGTCACCAATCTACTTACTATCCCCCAGTATCAGTGGTAATCCATCCTTACCACTTCCAACAACAACAATCTTAGTGTTAGGGGATTCTGCCAGTTTTAAAGTTGCTTCTATCCCTTTTTCCTTGAGGATCTTATCCGTTAAACTGGCACTCAGAATCCTGTTGGCCCTGGCTTTACCTTCGGCATCAATACGCTGCCTTTCGGCTTCCTGGGTAGCTTTTTCAAGTTTAAACTCATATTCGAGTGCTTCCTGTTCCTGGCGAAGTTTGCTTTCGATAGCTGTTTTGATGGTCGGTGGCAATATAATGGTACGGATCAGTATCCTGTTCAACTGGACATATTTTTCATCCAGTATATCCCTGGTTTCCTGGAAAATCTCATCCTGTATTGCATCCCTCTTGGTTGAATAGATCTGCTCGGGGGTATATCTGCCGATAACGGTTCGGGCCGAGGATCTTAAGGCTGGAATAACAACCCTGCGTAAATAATCCTGCCCGATAAAAGCGTGTAATTTACCAAGATCTCCCCATATGGGTTCGTACCATGCTGAAACATCGACCTTGATCTCCAGGCCATTGGATGATAATACCTGCATGTCTTCAGCAATTTCCTGCTGACGTGTTTCATAAACATACATCTTATTCCATGGGGCCATAAAATGAAATCCTTCCCCATAAGTCTCTGTGGTGTCAACACCACCACCGAATGTTCTGAATAAAACGCCTCCATGACCGGCTTCGATGGTAACGGTCATACGGCTCCAGAATACGATAAGTAAAATAACAACGATTATAATGATTATAACCGGTAAGATTTTTTTCCAGTTGACTTCCTGTTGTTCTGCCATTGTGATAAGTTTTTGGGTTTATGACAAAGGTAGTAAATTTTAGTTGCAGCTTGCAAGTTGCAGGTTGATTTGGAAGTTACCAGTTCGAGGTTACCGTGTAATTATATAGCTATTTGCAGTGCCCTCACCCCTCCCTGATCACAGGGAGGGGCAGGGGATGGGTTAGAAAAATTAACAATCTCAAACTCCTTAACTTCTATTTCGCTGCGGTAATCTTATGCTGATTATAGTAAAACCTGTCACCCATGTTCTGTGCGCAGGCGAATTTCACCGGGTATTTCTTCTCTTTGGCCTGATCTGCAAATTCCTGGTATTCATACTCCCGGCTTAATCCATGCATGGGAAGAACCATCTTTGGGTGTAATTGCTCGATAGCATAATATACTCCGCCAAATACAGCCTCTTTATTGCGAAAACCACAACCACTTATTGGAAAGAATGCAAAGTCAACGGCATCATAGTTTTCTGCCAGGTAGTCTATTTCAAGTTTGTAATCATCGGTCATCTGATCATTTTTATTGGCATGGTCACCCGGATGGAAGATCGTCAACCCATCCACTTCAACAATGAATCCCTCGCCTGAATCATTTGATTCGATGGTGGTTACTTTAATATCACCGACCTTCTTCTGGTTTCTGGGTTCAATATAGTTATAATCAACCGGAAAGGTGGCTTCAAATCCCATAACATAGGTGATATTATCAAGTTCATCATTCCATTCAAAAATACGCTGGTCATAATGGTCACGGTGTGAATGTGAGACAAAAACATATACATTTTCAGTTTTAATCTCATCAGGATTTACCCATCCATTGTTCATGCAAACCTGATCTGGTTGATCCCCTCTGTGCCAGTAATCAAAGATCAGTAAATGATTGCTTGTTTTTACTGTCCAGCCACTATGCCCGGTGTACCATATCATTGCCTCGCCATCACTTGGTTTAAAACCTGATATGTATAAATTCTTTTTAGGAAGGTCTTTTTTAGATGCACCTTTTTCAATCAATATGTCTGCAATTTTTGTATTGCCGTAATAGGCGGCCAGATAAACAGGGGTTTTTCCTTCCCCGTTTTTAATGTTAAGCTTTGCATTGTTTTTAATCAGGATGTCAACTAATTCATGATAACCACCTGTTGATGCATAATGCAGTGGCGTGTTATGAGAATTATCAGCTGTATTTATGTCAGCCCCGGCTTTTATCAGGATAGCCATACTTTCAGGATTCCCGTTAATAACAGCATAGTGCAATGGTGTTATTCCCCTTTTGTTTGCAATATTCACATTACCGCCTTTACTGCTGAGAATCTCAACACATCTTGAACTGTCGCCTCTGCAGGCATTATGCAAGGCAGATGTACCATCTTTTGAAACGGCATTTACATCAGCACCTTTCTCAATCAGCAGTTCCAGAATTGTCGGACTACGCCAGGCAGCACTGTGTAATGGTGTAAACATGTCATCATTACAACCGCTTCGTTCGCAAATTCCCGGATTGACCTTTGCACCATGTTCAAGAAGGAGGGATACTTTCTCAATATCACCGGAACCTGAAGCCCAGTTCAAAGGCCGGGCTCCATTATCGTTAGCCGCATTTACATCTGCTCCCTGTTCAATGAAGATTGTCATTATTTCAGGTGTCCCTGCATGTGCTGCTTCATGAAGCCAGGTTACATGATCTTCCAGTTTTTCATTGGCATCAACTCCATTTTCAAGAAGATACCTGACTGCCTCCGGCCTTTTCCAGTTGATCGCTGAATTCATCGGCCTTTCACCATTGTGGTCAACAGCATTAACATCCATCCCTTTCTTTTTTACAAGATAATCGATCATATCGATATTGTTTCCGGCAACAGCCCAGAACAGGATGGTGCTGCCATCATCATCAACAAGACTGATGTCGAATCCCTTATCAATAAAATACTCGAACATCTCGATGTTCCCGCCATTGGCAGCCCATAATATCAGGGTGGAATCAGAATCGATCTTGTCTTTTGCTTCCATGCTTTTATTTTCAACATATTGCAGGATCTCATAGTTACCACCCAGACAGGTGTATTCAACTGGGGTATTCTCCCTGCTATTCTTAAAAAACAGATCTGCACCCTGATCATAAAGCAGCTTAAACGATTCCAGGTCACCTGCCCATGCAGCATAATGCAGTGCTGTATTTCCATACGGATTTGATGCACCGATCTCCGAACCGGCATCAATGAGTATCTTCACTGCTTCTGTCTGGCCAACACTGGCAGCAACCATCAGTGGTGTAGAACCCCGGCTGTTATTAATGGTTAAAAGTGAAGCATCCTCTGTAAGCATGGTTTTAAGGGTTTCATTATCCCCATCAGCAATGGCTGTAAAGAAAGTTGCATTTCTGTCCTGATCATCATTGTTTTCCTGGGCGATACAGAAATCGGCATTGAGTAACAGTATCATCATAAGCGATACTGAGCACATCATCTTAAAATAACTTTTTAGTTTCATGGCTAAATGTTTTTAATTTACTCAAAGATCGCTGTTACAATGTGGCTTTAATACACGATATCTGCTAATGGTAAAAATTTTCGTTAAGTGGTAAATCATTGATAGCTGGTAAACTTTCATTTAGATTATTGCTTGGACATTGAAGAAATGGATTAATTTTAAAGTATAATTTAAAATTAAACAGAAATGAAAAAGATTATCACAGTATTAATTGCACTCCTTATAACAGGATCAGCAATGTTTTCGCAGGAAAGGAAAGAATTAAAACCGGCTTTGCTGGTAATAGATGTACAAAAGCAGTATATGCCTATGATGTCGAAGGATGATCAGGAATCAGCCATTGAGAATATGAACTGGGCAATTTGGATCTTCAGGCAATACGACCTGCCCGTGATCAGGGTTTATCATACCAGCCTGCAATGGGGCCCTGCAGAAGGTACCCCTGAGTTTGAATTTCATGATTCTATAAAAGTAGTTCCCGAAGATCCCATGATTGTAAAAACTTATGGTAGTGCTTTTATTAAAACAGACCTCGATAAAATATTGAAGGAACTAGATGTAAATACATTGTATATGTGTGGGCTGAGTTCAGTTGGTTGTGTTCTGGCAACTTATATGGGCGCAGAGGAATATGATTATACAGCCTTTCTGGTAAAAGATGGCCTCCTCAGTCATAAGGAAAAATATACTGATTATATTGAAGAGATATTTGATGCCCAGAGTGTTGAGAACCTCTATTTTATGATGCAGTTTACACAGGCCGGAGAGTAGTTATTGGTTGAATGGTTGAATGGTTGAGTGGTTAACAAACCGCTTAGCGCTTTGGAAGCGCTTAGCGGTTTGTTAACAAGCTGAATACCTGAGCTTTTCGTCAATCGTCAATCCTGCCGCAGGCAGGCGTCAATCGTTTCCGATTCACATTGTTCATCTGGGTTTCGGCTTTCAGCCTCAACAATCGTCAATCGTCAACCGTCAATCGTCAATATCCAATACTTCAATTCGTCCTGTCCTTTTAACGAACATACTAACCATTAAACTATTATTATTTTTCTCTTCCTGAAATAATCCTTATTATTACATCCGAATTATATGTATTGATGAGGATAAGTAACAATATATTATTCTGGATTCTCCAGGTAGTGGGATGGGTATTATTTGGCCTTTCCATGTTTTTCCTGTTCTCCAAAACCAAACCAGGGGATTTTATGGGGGTCTTTCTTTTTTTCATTACCTACCTATTTGGTTTTATTGTTACCATAGGACTAAGATACCTCTACAGGATTATTATAAAGAAAGTTAAATCTGTAATCCGGCTGCTGATCATCGTTTTCATGATCATTATCCTGGCAGTTGCATTTTGGTATTTTATCGACATCCTTGTCAGCATGATATTCTGGGATACTGAATATACCTTGAAATATTGGAAAACCCTGAATGTGGAAGGATACTTCAGAAATAACTACCTGTTTTATATTCTGATCTTTGGATGGACTGCCCTTTATTTTGGTATTAAATACTGGCGTGAATGGCAAAACGAAAGAAGGAAAACTGAAGAAGCCATGCATCTTGCTCAAAAAGCACAGTTTGAAATGCTACGATATCAGTTAAATCCACACTTTCTTTTTAATTCCCTGAACTCGATAAGGGCCATGATAGATGAAGACCGACGTTCAGCAAAAACAATGATAACAGAGCTTTCGGAGTTTTTAAGATATTCATTGCTGAATAAAGATATTGCCTTTAAACCTTTGAAGGATGAACTGGAGGCCCTGGAGCATTATCTTGCCATTGAGAAAAAACGTTTTGAAGAGAAAATTGAATTAAATATCGACATTGAAAAAGGTACTGAGAATGTACCGGTTATAAGTTTTCTATTACATCCTATTGTAGAGAATGCGATCAAATATGGGATGCAGACCAGCGATATCCCTTTAAAACTAATGATCAGGTCTTATTTCAAAGAACATTACCTGATTATAGAAATAAGAAATTCCGGGATCTGGATCAAGAGGGATTTGCATACGGAAAATTCTGGTACGGGCACAGGGCTGATCAATGTACAAAAGAGGCTGGAAAATGCCTATAATGGAAATTATATCTTCGACATAGAAAAGGGATATAATTATGTGAATGTTAAACTGGGTATTTCAACCGATGACTACAAATCAAAATAAAAAAGTTCTTACAGCTGTCATTGTTGATGATGAAAGGCTGGCCCGAAAGGAGTTGATCAGCATGCTTGACGATATTGAACAGATCAGGGTGATCGGTGAAGCAGATAATCATCATTCTGCGGTAAGAAAGATTAAAGAACTTACTCCTGAGATTGTTTTTCTGGATATCCAGATGCCCGGTAAATCGGGATTTGATGTATTGTCTGATATCGATTACAACGGGAATGTTGTATTTGTTACGGCTTATGATGAATATGCCATCAGGGCCTTTGAAGTGAATGCACTGGACTATTTGCTGAAGCCAGTTTCTCCACAACGTCTTGAAAAGACTATTCAGAGATTGCTGGAAGACCTGGAAACCGATCTCGTATATACCCGGAAACTTAGATATGACGACAGGTTGTTTTTACATTTTGGAACAAAACTTATTTTCCTGAAAGTCGATACCATCGTACTGATCAATGCAGAAGGGGATTATTCTCAAGTATTTACTTCTGAAGGACAAAAAGGATTGGTGACAAAAACAATGCGCGAATGGGAAGAGCGCCTCCCCGATAAACAGTTCTGCCGGATCCATCGCTCTGCCATTATTAACCTGGATTATATCGATAAGGTTGAAAAATGGTTTAATTATTCTTACAGGGTAAGCCTGAAGGGAATTGATGAAAGTTTTACAATCAGCCGCAGGTATGCCAAAAAAATCAGGGATAGGTTTAGTTAGAATCAATTTCCTTCTCCAGTATCTTTAACTGCTCTTCATCATAGATCAATTTCCATTCACCGGAATCAATCAGTTTATTTAAAAGTATCGATACTTCCCCTGATGAAAGAGGATATGGATGTTCGTCAATGGAAAGAACAATATATTCTGCATCACGTATTTCCGGAAACTGGTAAATGTTATCCCTCAGGGAAAGATGTGGAAGGAATATGGCCTGGGCAGATACAATCGCATCATCGGGGATAAGCCCCATGGCTTTATGGGCTTTTGAAATATCATAGCCCTTTGACCAGTGTTTTTGCTGGTAAAACCTCAGCCTTGAATGATCAGTATAGGCATAGGTGTTGTCCATCCTTCTGATGTTAACTGTTAATATTAACAGCGTTGTTAATAGAAGGATTATATTATAAGCCACCGGGGATTTAATCCTGTTAATTACTGTATATGCCCCAATAATTACGATAGGTGTAAATTCAATAGCATATTGCTTACCAATACCCCACATCATAACATCGTCATGAAGAAGCTTCTGGAGAAATACCGGGATAAGCATTATCAGATACTGGGGCCTGAAAAAAAGCAGAAATCCCCCCGAAAAGAGAACAAACCACCAGGTTTCTGCTTTCACATAATCCCCTGTTGGATTTCCATTATGATTGATAAACATGGTTTTTATTGTATCCAGGGGGTGGGCTAGCATGTATTTGAATGCTTCCACAGGTGTACTCCCGATAGCGCTGTATTCGAAGTGTGGATATCTTCCTGAATTTGAGATGGCCGGCATAATAACTCCAATGACCAGGTAAAAATATACGATTGAAAACAGGGCAAGGACCAGCAAATAAATTATTTGCCTTCTTTCTTTCCCGTATTCAACAATCAATCCAAGACATATAAAGAATAACCATAGTGACAGGTTTTCCTTACCGATGATCAGGAATATAAATATGAGGCTGGCATATATAAGTTTTCTTTTTTTTACAAAATAGAAAAACCAGGGCAGGATCATAGCTGCAACCACATTGCTGTGATAATCAAAGGCGAGGGCAGAAAAGATGGCAAAATAGAGAAAGAAACCTGCTGTTGCAATTAAAGGAAGTAAGGTTGTCCGGCTGATCAGGTTGAAATATTTATAGATTCCAAAACCACCGAATAAAATGGAGATGATCTGAATGATCAACAATGTCCATGTGCCAAAGATCAAACTGAAGGGTGAAAAGATGATGAGGTAAAGATCAAAATGATCGGAGAGCAGATTTTCAGGGATGCTCTTAAACACTGTACTGTCATTCCACTGGAAATTTATATAGTCATATAGTGCATTTGTATAGGCACCCAGGTCAAGGGCATACGTTCTGAATTGATAATGATTGACCAGTGAAATTAAACAAAAAACCAGGGCGAAGAAAATGAACATACCTGTAAGGATATAATTCCTTTTTTTTTCGCTGATGTTCAATAATACCATAGTTGAATTTCAGGAACCTAAAATAGTATTCTTTTTCTAATTCATGGAAAGAGTTTTTGAATAAAGTGACAAAAACGTTAATTTTGTTAGATATTTAAAACACATGATATGAAAAAAATTATTCTGACTATTTTAACAGCAAGTACTTATTATTTTTCTTTTGCCCAGCTGCCTGAGTATTTTGATTTACGGGATTATAACGGGCAGGATTATGTAACTTCCGTAAAGTCACAACAGGGTGGCACCTGTTGGACTCATGGTGCTATGGCAGCCATGGAAGGGAACTTACTGATGACAGGTGCCTGGGCTGCAGCAGGGGAAACAGGTGAACCGGCCCTCGCTGAATATCATCTCGACTGGTGGAACGGATTCAACCAGCATAATAATGATGATATTGATCCGCCTTCAGGAAGTGGCCTGGTGGTGCACCAGGGTGGTGACTATATGGTAACATCAGCATATCTTTCCAGGAATGAAGGAGCTGTTCGCGATATCGATGGGCAATCTTTTGAGTCACCTCCACCAAGATATGAGCCATCATTCCATTACTTTTACCCAAAGGAAATTGAGTGGTTTACCATAGGCGATAACCTTGAGCGTATTGATGTGGTGAAACAGAAGATCATGGATGAAGGTGTGATGGGTACCTGTTTATGTGTTAGCGGTGCCTATATAGAAAATTATATTCATTACCAGCCACCCAATACTTCAAGCTTGCCCAATCATGCTGTGGCTATTGTTGGCTGGGATGATAATATGACTACCCAGGCGCCTTTACCTGGGGCATGGATCATTAAAAATAGCTGGGGCGATGACTGGGGTTTTGATGGTTATTTCTATATTTCCTATTATGACAAATGGTGTTGCCGTGAACCCGAAATGGGCGCTATTTCATTCCAGGATGTAGAGCCCCTGCAGTATGACTTTACCTATTACCACGACTACCATGGTTGGCGTGATACCAAAACGAACTGCCAGGAGGTGGTTAATGCATTCGTTGCTTCAAGTAATCAGCTATTGAAAGCCGTCAGTTTTTTTACTGCAACAGATTCAGTAGATTATACAGTTACAATCTATAAAGAATTTGATGCTGGGGTATTATCAAACGAAATTACCACAGTTTCAGGCTGGGAAGAATATACAGGGTTTCATACAGTGGATATCCCAGGCATCATCGAATTGATGGAGGGGGAAAATTTCTATGTATATCTAAACCTTGAAGATGGTGGTCAACCTTACGACCGTACATCGGATGTACCTGTTTTGCTTGGCTCAGATTATAGGACTGTTGTTGAATCGAGTGCTTCACCCGGTGAAAGTTATTACAAAGAAAATCTTGTCTGGCTTGATTTTTATGAATATAATGATCCGTCAGGATATGAACATACAGGCAATTTCTGTGTTAAAGCTTTGACAGTGACAGATTCGATTACTGAAGTGGGTAATATTGCTAATCCATATGGAAGTTATACCCTGAAGCAAAACTACCCTAATCCATTTGCGGCTTCAACAAACATCAGCTATATCTTGCCGGGAGAAAGCAATGTTACCCTCAAGATATATGACCTCACAGGTAAAGAGGTCATCACCCTGGTTGACGGTATGAAACCGGCTGGTGAGCACAATATCTTATGGAATGGGCAGAATACATCGGGACAGAAGGTGGAGGATGGAATTTATTTCTATCTACTTCAGGCCGGAAACATACCCTTTTCGAAGAAGATGGTCGTTGGGAATTAATACAATTTCGAATTAATTAGCAAACACTTAATACCGTGATCATACTATGCTTATCAAGTCTATTTTTTTTAGAAGAATAGCACTTCCGTTGCTCGTTATTTCTTTATTGAAGGTAGATGTTTCCTCACAGGAGATCCTGTTTGAGAGGAGCATGGGGCTGAGTACTTATCAGGAATATACCAGGGAATCCTTTCCTATGCTTAATGAAAAAAATGAAGTTGCACTTTTCCTGCTTGAGAAAAAGATATTAATAGGTATTTTATTTGATAAGGATTACATAATCAATAAGGACTTCACCGACATCAGAACAGAAAGAAAATATAAAATACTGTTAGGTGGTAGTATTGATGGATATACATATACCCTTTTTTTTGCCAATGGTAAAATAAGCAGTCTTTATACAAAAACGATTGATTTTTACACAAAAGAGAGTCATGGAAAAATTTTGCCTGTCAAGCTGAAGAACGAGAAATTTCTTGAATGTGCGAGTGTCGGTAACCATTTTTATTTTTTAACAGTAATGAAAAGGTCGTCGGTAATAAAAATCTATGTTTTTGAGGGTGATGAGTTAAACAAAATAGTTGAGATTGATCTCTCTGATTATAAGTTCTCAAATTCAGGTTTTACGAAATTGTACGATGTTCTAAACGATAAATCAAAATTATTAGCTGCTAATTTCAATATACAGAAAGTAGATAACAACTGTCATAATCCAATTGATATTACCCATAAGCATTTTAAAGCCTATTGCTTTAATAACAAGTTTTTTTTTACAATGGATAATGACCTTGAGCACACGAAAATATTAACCATTGATTTAGGGAATTTTGAACACAATGTTAAATTCTACGACCAGAAGGATATTTTTTGCGGACATGTATATAATATAGGAACTAACTCTTTTTTGTCCGGAGATTTGCTGTTCCAGATAAAAGAGTGCAGATATGAGTTATACTATTCTGTTTATGATATACAGAAGGATACTTTATTAAAGGAAACAAGTGTTAAAAAGGACGAGCCGATCACATTCAATAATTCTTCCCTTTATCTGGAAAGGATATGGCATCTTTATTCGATGGAGTCATTGAAGGAATTGGAGGAAACAGATCAATTCTTAAGACGATTATCCGAAACACATATAGGTATTTCTGTGTACCCAAAGGAAGATACCTTTGAGGTTATCCTGGGTGGATATGTGGAGACAGTTGGGGATATCTTCTATAAGGGTTCAATGAATTCAATTTCAGGATTAGTGATTGATAAATGAATGTAACTCCCTTAATTTAATCTCTCCTGATTTTTTCAGGTAATTATCATCTTCATATAAGTTGTGTTAGGATATCCGCGTTATCAACGTTCTATACATCATAATAAATCATGAGAGTCATAACAACTTGCGTTCCATTAACTCAGAACTCAGAACTTAGAACTTAGAACAACTCTTATATCCTCGTAACCAAATAATAATACATCGCCCTCAGAAAACTCCTGCTTTTCTCCATATCGCACACCAGTTCCTGCCTTGTGAATTGCGAAGGATCAAAACTCCCTGACTTTTGCTCAAGTTTCTCTAATTGTTCAAGGCAGGTCATACACTGGCAAAACACTGGGATGATCTTATAAAGGAAATTTCTTATGTTCTTGCGTTGATAATTCATTCTCTTACAATAGTCAAGACCGGTATTCATCTGGTCATAAAAAATATCCTTCAACCCCCCAATGTGTTTGGCTTGGGTGGCGAGGGTGCTTACATTTTCCTGTAAGTCGAAATATAGATCAAAAATATCATCAACCAGTTGCAGGGCAGCTCCAAGGTTATACAGCGCCTCGTATTCCCCCTCTACAAGATCATTTCGTAATACACTTCTGAATAAAAGCATACTGTAAGCGCCCTTATCAAAGGTGATCCTTTTGATCTCATCCTGACTTAAGGCTTCATTATTCTGCTTCCTGCTCTCAACCTGGCTGTGGTATGTTTTGTCAACCATCTGCCAGAGAAAATCCTTTTGGACTGTATTCTCAATGATGTCGTTCCTGTACCGTATAAAGATCCTGTCGATTAGCCTGTCAGGGTTAATCGTTTCAGGTTCATTGGTGAGTTTGAGCAATAGCTCTTCATCCAGATCATGTTTGTCGAAGAAGTCATCATAAATACCGGTGATAATACCAAAGCTGGTGATGGCACTTCTTTCCTGCGGATTCATTTTATATCCCCTGAGCCTGCTGAACGACTCACCATATAATACACCAATAACTATCCCGTAATATTCAGCTATTCTTTTGATGTCGTCCTGTTTTACACTCCCATCATTATAATCAGCGACATCCTTTAATAAAGGCTCAAGCTTAATCTTGAGATATTTCTTCTGCCTGCGAATATCCATAAGTACTGTAAATAATGTACCTGGTAGTCTGAATGTGTTTGATAGTAAAAGCTTTGGCATTGAAATATAAGTATGGAATTAGTGAGGTAAAGATAAGCATTAAAGAGAACCAAGTTTAATTCCAAAATACAAATCCTGAATCACAAAAAAGCACCAGGATCCAAAACCAAAATTGCAAACATAAAATATTTGACTGTTTTGGTAATTGTTTTTTTTGAATTTGAAATCTAATTACTCACACATTAATTGATTTAATGGTGTTCGTGAGACCGCTTCGCTAAGTTGTGATTTGGGATTTGTATTTTGGAATTTATGTTTTCTCTTTTTGTGCATCCTTATCAAGTTAAAATGACAGGGTAACTCCGCCCATAAAGTTAATCCCTGCCTGTGGAAAATATCCATCCATTTCATAATGATTATTATCATGATAATAGCGGTACACCCAGGCATAGGTTTCATATTCAGCATTGAAAATGTTATTCACCATCAGATGAAATGCGATCTCTTTCAGGAAGCTCATTTTGATACTGTAATTGATAACCAGGTCGCTGTAAAAATAGGGATCAAGGCTTCGATCTTTACTGGAGGTGTTATCAATATACTGCCGGCTAACATATTTGGATATCAGGTTAATATTCATTCCTTTAACAGGGGTGTAAATAATCTGGCTGCCGGCAATGATTTCCGGTGAAAATGACAGGTCTGTTGTACCAAGATCTTTTTCAATTTGTTCGTAGGGTGGGCTCCAGTCATCGACAAACTCCGTAAATTCTTTGATTTTATTCCGGCTGAAACTTCCGTTCAGGTTCCACTTAAGCCTTTTAAACACCTGTAATCCTGCCATGATTTCTATGCCTGCCCTGTAACTCTCAGGAACATTGGTCATGATGGCAGCCCCGACATCATTGATCTCACCGGTCATCACAAGCTGGTCTTTATAGTCCATATAGAACAGATTGGCCTCCAGGCCAAATTTTGCTTTACTGAGCTTATAACCAGCTTCATAATCGAATAGCCGCTCGGGTTCAGGCGTATGCCCGGCATCAGCATCACGGTAATTGCTCCTGTTAGGCTCTCTGTTCGAAACGGCAAATGAAAAGTAAACACCCTGGTGGTTATTGAGGTCATAGTAAATCCCTGCTTTTGGATTGAAGAAACTGAAGCTATGGTCCTGTGTTATATTCCGCAGGTCATCATGAATACCATCAATACTGAAGAAAACATTCCTGTATTGAAGATCACCATATAAGCTCAGTGAATTAGAAAGCTGGTATTGTGCTTTTCCAAAAATATTAAAGTCTCTTTTATCACCGGTATTGTCATACCATCGGTATCCCTTTTTCATATTGGAGGCAAACTGTGCCCAGATAACTTCACCGAAATGATCGCCTTTGTATTTGTTCCAGGCACCGCCAAGTGTGGCATTAAGTTTTCCGGTGTTATATTTCAGTGAATAAGTTACACCATAGAAATCATTATCGAGCCACTTCTGTCGGATGAGGTTGGTTGATGCAATGGTGTCGTTTCCAATTACAATATCGGGTAGCATATAGTCGGCACAGGATTCATCTTCTTTGTATTGTTCGTAATAACCTTCTCCATGGATATAGAACAAAGAGAGGTTCCCATAGAAGTTTCTGCCAAATTGTTTTGAATAATGCAGTTGATAATGATCCTGCTGGTAATTATCGGTTTCATTTTCGTAGGTATAGGGATTGTAGGTCCTGTTTGTTTCCAAAGAATCTTTTGGAACCCCATTCCATGCCTGATAGGTTTTTTCCTTTCCTGAGAAGATCACTGCTTTTAACATGCTGGTTTCCCCGAAGTATCCCCCTGAAATATAAAACGACTTCAGGTTGGCAGTTGCTCTGTCGATATAACCATCTGAAGCGATCATTGATAACCTTCCGTCGAAACTCCATTTACCACCTATTAGCCCTGTTCCGAATGTCACATTATTTTTAAAGGTGTTGAAAGAACCTGCCAGGCTGTTGATTTTTGCATAAGGATCGGTTTCAATTTTTGTGGTTTGAATGTTGATACTGGCTCCAAATGCTGCAGCACCATTTGTAGAGGAACCTACACCCCGCTGAATCTGTATGTTATCGACCGATGAAGCGAAATCGGGCATATTTACCCAGAAAACCCCTTGCGATTCCTGATCATTCAGTGGTATGCCATTAATGGTAACATTGATCCTGGTGATATCCGTACCCCGTATCCGTATTCCTGTATATCCCACTCCGGTTCCGGCATCCGATGAAACCACTGTGGAGGGGGTAGTCTCCATGATGTATGGAAGATCACGTGCAAAGTTAACTTCCTGGATTTCTTGGCGGTTAACATTGACATAAGTTGTAGGGGATTTTTTACCTGCCCGTGTCGCTGTTATGATAACCTCGTCTTCCATGATGGGTTTTACCTCCATCGTGAAATCTTTTTCTATATTGTTGTTAACATCCAGTTCCATCTCTATCGTTGCATACCCCATATAGGAAATCCTGATTAAATATTTACCAGATGCAATATCAGCTAGTCTATATTGCCCGTCATTGTCTGAGATGGTTGATTTGTAAGTGTCAGATAATACGATGTGTGCACCCTGTAAGGCTACGCCTTCCTCATTCGATATCTTTCCTGATATCAAATACTGTGATGTGCCGGTTAACGGCACGAGTCCAATAATGATGATTAATAATAATACTTTTTTCATGGCCTTTAAGTTTAAATGGTTAAACATTGAAGACCAATAGGAGTCTAAAAATAAGAACGATCTGAACATATCCCTTCGCCGGCATTATCCGGATCAGGTTCATAGAGTATGATCTCAGCCCTTTGTTATGGGGCACCCCCTATTGGAATAATCGGTTACAAAGGTAATAAATAACCACTGCATTCGGAATTCAAAGTTGATTGAATTTAAAGTATGAAATTAGAAATTGGATGCTGCAGCAAATGATTGCTATATTCGTTTTCCCCTTTGTAGGTTATGCTGTATAACAATCATTGTTTATAATGATAATCCCGGGCTTGATCCCTACCTGAAGGTACTTCGAATATCGTGAAACCGTCTCGCTTATAGGCGAGATTAAATCGTGAACCCCCGCCGGATGCGGTGGGATAATTTACCATCCAGCCTGGGAAATGACATAATTTTCTTGAGGATTAGGCGATCAGACAATGTAACAACACAGGGACGGATTCCCTCCTGCAAACATACAGGATATATTTTCTATTGCAATGCTCAGGAGGGAACACGGCCCTAATATATCGGGATAATCCCAAATATTACCCTGGTTCATTCTATTTCAAATGCATGATTTGGGATTATTTATCAAACAACCATTTTACCAATATCCAACAATTCTTTATTAAAACTATTTGAAATTATTTCAAAGGGAAGATCAAATACGGGAACCAGGCTGCGATCAATTATTTCTGAGTCGGAAGTAACAATAATCCCCTCTGCGATATTTTGTAACAGGGTATCTACGTTATCAAAAGTTCCCGTATCTCCTTCAATTTTATTTTTTATTAACGATTTCTTTGTATGTTCTATTAATCTCTGATTATGGTTGAGCTGCGTATCATAATAGAAATTTGCATATATGATTCTAATAGTTGATAATACCTCACAACACATATCAAGTGATTTTATTAATAAATCCTCACTGATTCTTTTTCCATGTGTTTCAGAAGCATCACGAACAAAACCATCCCGGGCAATAAAAACAGGATTACCATTGAGATAGCTTATCATTGTTATAAGAACATTAAACCCATCAAGGTGAACCGTCTGACCAACTAATTTTTCAGATGTAAGTCTTTTTTTCTTTCTTGCCTCAGCAATATCCTTAGTGAATACACCCCGGTATAAAATCGATCTTTCGGTACCACTGAGCATATACCGGTCACCAACAATCTTTTTCACCTGTTTTACGGGATAGTGATTGGATATCAGGAAAAAATAATCCCTGACAGCTTCCCTGAAATATTCACTGATCACCACGACTTTTAGGGTTATTTATGGTTAACTTTGTAAAGTTATGCAAATCATGATTATAAACGGCCCGAATCTTAATTTGCTGGGCAAACGGGAACAAAGCATTTACGGTATGCTGACTTTCGAGGAATACCTTCGAAAATTGCGCAAACATTATCCGGATATTGATTTTGATTTTTTCCAGAGCAATGTAGAAGGAGAGATCATTAACACTTTGCAGAAGGCTGGCTTTCTGTATGATGGGATTATTCTCAATGCCGGGGGATATACACATACTTCTGTAGCTATTGCTGATACGGTAAGAGCTGTTGATGCACCGGTTATTGAGGTCCACATCTCCAATGTTTTTTCAAGGGAGGATTACAGGCATATTTCTTTGATAGCTCCACATACAAAAGGCGTTATTGTTGGCCTTGGTCTTGATTCCTACAGGCTGGCAATAGAGGCATTTCTCCTGGGTGGTGGTGATAATCAGGTATAAAACTTCTTCCTGTATAGCTGGCTGTATTTATTCTTGCCTTTAAGATAGTGGTCCAAGACTATGCTTCCGTGGTAAATCCCAAATACCTTATGATGTTTGAGGCCTTTTCTTTTACGCATTAACTTTTTAATGTTTTTCCAGAAACTTGCATGAGCCCTTAATACTGCCAGGGAATCTTTTATGTGCCCTTCGATGAGGAATTTGAAAATGGCAATACTATCCAGCACATATCTTATAATAAAAACAGGTATGATCCTGTACCTGGGGAGATTCTTGAATAAAAGAAACATGTTGTTCCTGAAGTTCAGATAGGTTTTTCTGCTTGAACTTTTTGGTAATGTCCCACCCCCAACATGATAGACAACAGAATCATGACAATACATAATCTTGTAACCAATATTCTTAATTCGCCAGCATAAATCGATCTCTTCCATATGGGCAAAGAAGTCATTGTCAAATCCCCCTGCATTATGAAAGATATCCCTTCTGAGCATCATACATGCCCCCGATGCCCAGAATATCTCGCAATTGTCGTTATACTGACCGGTATCATTCTCAATGCTTTGAAATATTCTTCCCCTGCAAAAAGGATATCCATACCTGTCGATAAATCCTCCTGCCGCGCCGGCATACTCAAATTTCTCCGGATCATCAAATGATCTCAGGGCTGGTTGAATGGCAGCAATGTTATCATCACTTTTAATAAATTCAAGAAGAGGTTCCAGCCAGCCTTCCGTAACCCGTATATCAGAATTCAGCAAAAGATAGTATTTGCAGTTAACCTGTTTAAGGGCATCATTATAACCTTTGGCAAATCCGCCGTTTTCATGATTTTCAATGATCTTAACTTCCTGAAAGTTTGCCTTCAGGTAACTTACAGAGTCATCCTCAGATGCATTGTCTGCAACAACAACATCAGCAATATGCCTGCTATATTCAATAACATCCGGCAGAAATTTCTCCAGGAAGTTTCTACCATTCCAGTTTAATATGACTACTGCAATCTCAGGCACTTTTTCAAAATACTAATTTGATTCATTTTCCCTTTTATGCTTCCAGCGCCGGTGTGACCAGAGCCAGTTATCGGGATGTTTAAAAATAGATTTCTCAAGAAACTTAACGTATTTCTCAGTTATTTCATATTGATCGGTATGTTTTGGATTGTCTGTGATCAACTTAATGTCGATATCGTAATACCCCCGTTTTTTTCTGATTATATCAAAGAATACCACGGCGATATCAAGGGATTTGGATATTTTCTCAAGTCCAAGGTAAAAAGGGGTATCCTGATTAAGAAACCTGGTCCAGTAATTTATTTCGTGTTTGGTGGGTGTCTGGTCTGAAGCAATGATGGCCAAATAAAGATCATGCTTCATACTATACAGGGTACGGTAGGTCTGCTTGAAATTGATGAGATTACTGTACCCTGATTTGGTGCGTAACTTGGCCATATATTCATCAAAGTAGGGATCGTTTAATGGTTTGACAACGGCGAAAGGTTTGTGATTGGATATTATCGCCAGTTTGATGGCCATCCATTCCCAGTTACCACAGTGACCAATAGATACAAAAGTGCTTTTGTTATTCCTGTATAACTCTTCGATGATTTCATAATTATTAAACTGAACCCTGTTCATCAGGCTCTTGATCCTTATATTCCGGGTTTTTAAAACTTCAGTAATGATGTCAGCCAGGTTCTTGTAGAATTGTTTTGCAATCTTCCTGATCTCCGGGGAATGCTTCTCGGGGAAAGCATTATGCAGATTCTGGATAGTAACACTTACCCTGTATCTTAATACATAATAAAGGATGAAATATAGAAAATCTGAGAGACGGTACAAAACCCAGAAAGGGAGTATTGAAACTATCCATCCAACAATTGTAAAAAGAAAATACAAAATCCTCATCGTATAATTCTCATCAAATATTATAGGGCAAAAATAATCCCATTATTTGAATAACAATAATGGGATTAAGAGATATATGTAAATCACAGGACTAAAAGGGGTTCCTATAGAATTTATCCGCCTGGTTTCCCCAGGCATCAGGAGGTCGTGTTATGTCAAGGTTATTGGGATCAAAATCACGTCTGTGAAGGTCTACCTGCCACCTGTAGTTTGATAATTCACCTATCGCATCTGAGTGGAGTAGCATAAAATCGTTGGTTACCATATCGAGTGAATAAAAAACAAACTTTTTATTCCTTTGGTTTTCGCCAAGGACATAATAATGCCAAATCTCATAAGGATAAGCACTTGGCTCATCATAGCTTTCAGTAATAACATTGGGCGGCCCGTATTTCAGATAAACCCTGCCTCTGTCCGTATCATATCCCTTTCTTACAACTGTGCTGTATGATTCGTTAACCTTACGCACCTCTTCTTTATAATCAAGCCAGCTGTGCTGCGGATTAATATTATCGCGTTTAAGCCAGAAGTTCAGGAAATATTGCTGGAGAAGCGTAATGTCAGCAGTTTCGACCTGTTTGAAGATAAATTGCTGTTCCATCTGTGTTGCAATAGGGGTAAGGCAACGAACATATTCTCTTAGCGTGTCCTCATTGATCAGCTCAGCGGCAAAAGTGCCACTAACATCCATAGCAGCAAGATCATTTAAGTCGAACTGAATATTGGGATTGCTGCGCTGGAAGAAAAGTTTGTTTGAAGTTATTACTTGATTTTCAACATCCCTTGCTTCAATAACAAGTTTGTAATTTCCGGAGGGTAAGCCTGCGATATTAAACTTGCCAAGAATAGGTTTGACAATACCTGAAGAATCTCTCCTTGCACTTTGATAATTTGAAATTGTCCTTCCTGTTTCAAATGATTCGAGATAATATTTTACGAGAAATTTACCTTCTTTTCCCAAAACCTTTTCGGTATTATATATTTCTGTGTAGAATATAAGGTCTGTGATATTTTCCGGATAAAAGTTTGAAACATAAGGTACGAGGTCATAACCACTTTTGCTCAGGATATTATTACCATTGGATACCTGGTATGAGTTCACAAGTTCTATTCCTGAGAATGTTATCTGGTCATTCGGGAATGCGATATTGATGGGTTGCGTATAAGAAAACGCCTTGTTGTCGCTATATAAATCCCTGATGGATATTTCGAAATTGTAGGCGCCATTGGGTAACAGGAACCTTTGTTGATCGATGAAGGTAGATTCCAGGTTAGCGGTGTCATCAACAACAGGACTTGTTAGTTCATATTTGGCAAAGTCAACCACTTTGGCATCCTGGTTAAAGATCATGGTTATCTCGAGTTTCCCCTGGTATTTGCCGTCTTCGGTTTGCAGATAGTTTATAGAGTTGGCAGCTATTGACAGATAGGTTTCAATATATGGGCCATCTGTAGGAGAGTAAAAGGAAGTATGCCATAAATAGGCTCTCAGTTTTTTACTATCGGCCGACTGAAAAAAGAGGAGGAAAATTATCAGTAAGGAAAGTAGTTTCTTCATTGATCTGGATTTAGTAAAATTTATTTAACAAAAGTAATTTAAAGATGTTGCTTAGTCAAGATATAATCAGTTATCGGTTTTGCTTAATCAGTTTGAGGTTCCCTTATTAAATTTCTATTGATGGACCTCCTGAGTTTAAAAATTTATCTATTTTTGCAGCGGAGAGTTGGCAGAGTGGTCGAATGCGGCGGTCTTGAAAACCGTTGACCCTTCGCGGGGTCCGGGGGTTCGAATCCCTCACTCTCCGCAAAAGAATTTCCAGCCCCGACGACAGTCGGGGTTTTTTATTCAGGGGAACCTGGATTAAAACTTGTTTTAAAATCCAGGTTCCCCTGAATAAAAAATCACCCAGCGGGTGAGGCTGGAAATTCTTTTGTTTCACCCACCACCGGGATCACCGCAGGTAATCCCCAGTATGATTTCATGATTTCCCGAGTTCCCGATTACACGATATTCGAAGTGAGGTGGAAATAAACATGCTGAGAATAATTCGTATAATTCAATTTTCCATCTAACAATAGTTAACTTCAAACCCCACACCCAAATAATACTTTGTTTATGGGTACTTGATTCAAAAATATATTTTCCTAATTTTGAAATGAAATATTTTTCGGTAAATAAATATTATACACAATCATGACCAATTTTATTAATAAACACCTTCTTCTTGTTATAATGTTTTTGTTTTTTTCGGCAATCACCTATACACAAACGCTTTTCAAAATACGCTATAATGTATATCAATGATATCCAGGTACAGGATATTGATACTACCAGGATTATGAATAATTATTGCCCGCTTACTACTTTTTATCTGAATGAAACTGTCATATGTTATCATGAGTATGTAAATATGGCCGAATCACGTACAGACTCATATGTTGTTTATCCCAATCCTTCGAAGGATAAGCTCTTTTTTAAAACAGGACATAATGTGATTGATAAAAATACCAGGTTTAAAATCTATGATTATACCGGCGGCATTGTTAAGGTCGGCGATATGGATTTTGGAATTCAACAGGGTATCCCAATAGAAGAGTTACCCTCGGGAGCATATATCCTTTTTATTGAAGTGGAAGGAAGAAAATTTAGCAAAAGGTTTATCAAACTATAATAAAAAAAAGCTTCCATGGCTGGAAACTTTCCTTTTTGTTCATCATACTCCCCAAGTATGAAAACTGCAGGAACTGGTTGCTGGTTTTCCTGCAAGTGTACTATCTGTTAATTCCTAAAATTCATAAAAGGTAACCCCTCAACAAGGAATTTATACTGAATATAAATAGTTCTTAAATCCGTATGGATGGGCTACTCTTTATAAACATTTTATTATGTGATATGATATTCAAATATCGATAACTCAATTGCATTCACCTCCTTCGTCAGATGATATTAACTTAAGGATGACTTAACCAACCCTCTAAATTACGAAATAATTAAGTTATGTTACTTCGAATATTACCTGATCCTCGAGTAAGTATTAAATGTGGCTCACATAAACCATATCAGTATATTCCTGGTTACCCTTCCGACAACTGGCGGAGAGGGTCAGGGAGGGATTTGTTAACTTTTTCCCATCTTTGTACCCACGTATAAAAATTATCAACTCCTTATTCATGGAAACCAGAACCATCAATCCGAATCTTCTCGACCTTGTTATGCGAGACGATGACTTTGTGATCTATTATGGAGATCATGCTTTAGCATCTCCGTCAGGAAATGAAATCGCCGATAAAAACCAGCGATTATTGCGCTATTTATTAATAGAATTATCCCTGGCTGGTGAATTGCCTCTTGATAAGATCTCAGGCTATTCCCTGTTTTCATATACGCTTGACCACCTCAAAAATGGAGAGGATACCATCAGTAAGAATATTGATATGCTAATTATGGATGATGCATTTGCCAGGATCAAACTGGGTCATGAGAAAACAAAAGAAATGCAGGATGTTGATAATTATATTCAGTTCTTAGAAAAGCATGACCAATTCCTGAATTTTGTATTTCATGGGATTACAGTAATTACCGAGGTGTTGAATAATTATATTCTTTCCCTCAATGATACTGTTACCGATGTGCTTGCCATGGAGCCTCAGAAACTTACCGATGTACTATCAGATGCCTATAATAGGATGAGCCCCGAAAAGAAATCGGCGATACATCTTTTATACCTTATGCATGATGCGGTTTTTGTTCTGCCGCTATTGCTGGTTGAGAAAAAAATCAATCCTACCGAATACAGCAATGCACTCTTTGCCTTGCACATGCGGCAAATACGAAATGCGCCTGACAGGATGAAAAAGATGGCGGAGTTGTTTCCTTCTGAAAATCCGGATAACATTAAAATTCCAGATTGGAATGATCCCGCAAAAAGCTTTTCGCGTATCCATCTTGATGCTTTGAAAGTTCTTGAGTTCGTCTCATATTTTGATTTTGAAGATGAACATCATTCAGGAATGCGGCAATTGATCGAGCAGGGAGAAAGCTACAGTTTGGAATTTAAATCCACACTTCGATGGGATCTTTATCAAAACAAAAAGAATCCGGCCATTGAACATGCATCCTTAAAGACTATCGCAGCCTTTCTGAATTCAGGAGGAGGGAACCTGCTTATCGGTGTTATGGATGATGGTAATATCCAGGGAATTGAAACTGATAAATTCGATAATGAGGACAAATTCCTGCTCCACTTCTGGAATCTTGTCAAGTCATCGATGGGACATGAATTCACACAATATATCAGGGCTAATACCGAACATCTCGATGGTAAAACAGTTTGTCATGTCAGATGCCTGCGCAGCCCGGGCCCGGTATTCCTGAAACAAAAGGGATTTGATGAGGAATTCTATATCCGTGTTGGCCCATCTAGTGCAAGCATGGAGATCAGGGAAGCGCTGAAATATATTTCTGAAAGGTTTGAGGGGAAGTAGGCAGTCCATCAATCGCGGAGCGGTATAATCATATGGATAACATTGAGGTTTGATTTGATTTCACGATTTAATGAGTTCCCGATTTAACGATATACGAAATAAATATGCGAGTTGAATGCGATTTCAGATTCGAATTGTGATTTCTAAAATCATCATTCCTATCTTAAATCGTTATTGGGTGTTCGGTGTTCGATATTCAAGAAAAAATAAGCATGAAAATCAAAACTTTTAATTAAAGGTAATGATTGTGATCTGCGTAAATCCCAATAATCATAAAAATCTGCGGCCTATTATCCTGGAAGTTAGTCCATTAAAATTATTCTTCAACAAGCTCAAATCCAAATTCCTTCCCTTTATCAACAGCCGGAATCCCATCCACCATCCATTTCGGTGCAGGTGCATCTTTCAGATAATGATCAAAAAATTGCTGCATCCGCCTGGTAAGATCTTCACAATCAGCTCTGCGCTTCAGGTTATGAGGAGCTTTGTTATAGGTCAGCATCCAGACAGGTTTGTTTAATCTGCGCAGGGCAACAAACAATTCGATACCCTGATACCATGGAACAGCCCCATCCTCATCATTATGCATAATTAGTAAAGGTGTATTGATCTGTGGCGTAAAGAAAATAGGAGAATTATCTATGTAAAGATCACGCCTGTCCCATAGTGTACCACCAATACGGCTCTGGCTTTCCTCATACTGGAACATCCTGCTTAGACCTGATCCCCACCTGATTCCTCCGTAAGCACTGGTCATATTACTTACAGGAGCACCGGCCTCGGCAGCTGCGAAAAGGTCTGTTTGGGTGACCAGGTAGGCTACCTGATAGCCGCCCCAGCTTTGTCCCTGTAAACCCATGTGTTCCTTATCAACCCATGGATTTTTAGCCAGGTGCATGGTGCCACTCATAATGGCATTGTATGCACTCTTCCCGGGAAATCCTGTTTTGTATTTAATATCAGGGATAAAAATCAGGTAGCCGTTACTTACATAATATGTAAAGTTGATAACCGACCGGCTGGGTTTTGGCACATAATGCCTGTGCAGTGAATTTGAATAGGTTTCATAAAAATATACGATCATGGGATATTTGTTTGAAGGATCAAAGTCTTCGGGTTTATAAAGCAATCCTTCGAGTTCCTCACCATCAAGGGAGGTCCATTTTAGTAATTCAACCGATCCCCAGTTATAGTCGTTCTGCTGTGGATTGGTACTGGTGACTTTAACCGGTTCTGCGAAATTCAAATCGCTGACCCATAACTCCGGGTATTCGTTAAAATTTTCTTTTTTCCAGATAAGTATATCGTCGTCTTTAGCCTGTTTTGTGTTTCCAAAACGGAAATCCTGCATAATAAGCTTCTGAGGATTTCCCGATTTCAATCCGATCCTGTAATATCCGTTCTCTTTGGTTGTTTCATTAAATGCACTTAATAGAAGATTTTGCCCTGGTAAATATCTTTCATCACGGTCCAGCCAGATGGTATGGAATCTTATATCATTCTCCCTGCCATGGTTGTTGGTGATATTTAATGGTTCTTCTTTACCTTCTGGATCCAGCTTCCATAAGTCAAAACGGTCGTAAATAACGACATATTCATCATCCTCTGTCCACCCGGCAAAACCATACGGACGAGGCTCGTTGGGCATGTCGTTATCTTCGTTGTAAAACGCATAATTGATATCACAGGTCAGGCATAGCTTGGTTTTCTTTTTAATGTTATAAACATGCCACGAACTGTCAGGTGCATTATACCAGAGTATGTATTTTCCATCAGGAGAGAGATTAATACTTGATTCTGCTTTCCTGAGTATGATTTCTGTATGCCCGGTTTCCTGATCAATCAGGTATGCATCGAAGTATCCTGAAGCCTCCCATGACATCAGTCTCCAGTATGGTTTCCGTGCAATTCCCAGGGCATAGTTTCCATTCCCCCTTATATCATGATCTATCCTCCTGATCAGTTCATTTCCCAGCTGTATCATTTCACCAGAATGGATGTGATAAACAGCAGTATAATTGATCTTTTTTTCATCTTTAGCCTGCTTTAGCTGATGCGGTTGCAAGCGGGAATCTTTCCAGTTCCAGATATCAACACTTACCTTTTCATCATCCGTAAGCGTGTCTTTAAGTTCAGGCTCAGGTATTTTTGCCGTTCCAAAATAAAACCGTTCATTATCCTCTGAAAAATAGAGGGAGGCATGTTCACTTACACACCAATCCTCAGGCATGTTTCTATTGTTTCTGTCAACAATTTTGATAATATCCTCATTGCCCATTCGTAAATACAAATCGTAAATTTTGGTTTTTGCGGTATCCGATGAGAGGATAAATCCTGCCAGGTTTCCATCATCATTTATTGTCAGATTTTTCGCATATCCTGCCTGATAAATAATTGTATCCAGAAATTCCTCATCAGTATTAAATATATAAACACCGGTTGAATCGATGGTATCTTTCCTGGAAGTGATAAACCCTATTGATTTTCCGTTTTTTGAAACAAAATATTCAGCAACATCATGATACAGATATGTTTTACCGGTAATGGGATTGATAATGCTGAGATTAGTATTGTCATTCTTTTTTTTGCTGCCTTTTTTCTTCTTTTCCGGTTTCGTTGCTTTATTCGTTGTATCGGCATCATTGGTACTATCTTTTTTTATGATGGTTTTTTCATGATGGAAGGCCAACCAGTCCGATTCTTCTTCCGGCATCTTAAATGATTTGACCCTTTCGAGTTTTAAAAGACTATCCTTTTCAAATAATAAAATTCCCAATGTGTCCTTCGGGAGATCTTCTTTTTTTACCTTTTTTAATTTAGCACTGCGGACAGTATCATATTGTGGTTTTATTTTAAATACAAGGAAATTATTATTGGGTGAAAAAACTGCATTGTTACCACGTGAAACAGAATCGTATTGATGGGATGGAACATTGTAAAGATAAATCCATCCATCCCCCTTTTGTGGATTGATCTCGAAACTGATCCAGCCTCCATCGTTTGATATTATCGGATGTTTCAGATCCTTCCATGCATCATAAACATCATGTTCAAGTGGTTTTTTATTAATGTCTTGAGAGATACAGACAATTGCAAGAAAGAAAAATGTTGTTAATAGCAAGAATTTCATTTTAATATTGCTTTTGAGATTATTTTTATCAGTCCAAAATTAATAGAATATTAAATGTATGATATCTTCGTTTATGTAGATTCATTTCAAATAATTTGATCTATCTTTGCAAAATAATTTCTAATCGTTGTTTCCGAAGTTATTTAATTGAAAATGAGTTATATAGAATTTGATAAAAATCAGCTTATCAATCTGGAGTATTCTTTATCAAGGGAATTGGTACGCTCGAACCGTTCAGGTGCCTATGCCACTACTACCATTATAAATTGTAATACCCGTAAATATCATGGATTGCTGATTGCTCCCCAGCCCGGGATAGATGGGGAAAATCATGTTTTGCTATCCACACTTGATGAGACAATCATTCAGCATGACGCTGAATTTAACCTGGGATTACATAAATTTCCCGGTGATAATTATTCCCCTAAGGGGCATAAATATGTACGAAACTTTGAAGTTGACAGGGTACCGGTTCTTACATACAGAATTGGAGGTGTGGTACTAACAAAGGAGAGGGTATTTCATAGAAATGATGATCGTATTTTGATAAAATATACCCTGGTTGATGCCAACTCACCTACAAAGATCAGGTTCAAGCCTTTTCTTGCTTTCAGGAGTATTCACCACCTTACCCATGAGAATATTTATTATGATAATAAATTTGAAAAAATAAAGAATGGTATCAGGGTAAGGATGTATCCGGGATATACCCCGTTGTTTATGCAATTCTCAAAAAGTAACGATTATACACATGTCCCGCACTGGTATTATAATATTGAATATTACCGTGAACAGGAAAGGGGTTATGATTACCAGGAAGACCTGTATGTGCCGGGATATTTTGAGATGGATATAAAAAAAGGGGAATCGATTGTATTTTCGGCAGGACTTTCTGAAACCAATCCTCAATTACTGAAGAGGGTTTTTAATAAAGAGATTGAAAGTCGGCCATTGCGTAATGATTTCAAAAGATGCCTTGACAGCTCAGCGCAGCAGTTTATTGTAAAAAGGGAGCATAAGACAGGAATTGTCGCAGGATATCCCTGGTTCGGACAATGGGGCAGGGACACCTTTATTTCTTTGCCGGGTTTAACATTACTAACCGGTGATTATAGTACTGCTAAATCAATTATTGATACCCTTGTAGAAGAATTGGATGGTCCCTTATTTCCCAATATTGGTATTGAAAACAAACCGGTTTATAATTCGGTTGATGCACCTCTGTGGTTTTTCTGGGCATTGCAGCAATATGCTGAATTTGCAGATAAGAAAGCTGAGATTTGGAAATTGTATGGCAGGAAAATGAAACTCATCCTGGATGGATTACGCAACGGAACCCGTTATAACATTAAAATGGATGATGACGGATTGATCTTTGCCGGGGATATAGGTTTGGCGCTTACCTGGATGGATGTTGTAATAAATGGTAAGCCGGTAACACCCCGGACAGGTAAACAGGTTGAGATTAATGCCTTATGGTATAATGCTGTAGGGTTCAGCCTGGAAATGGCAAAACTCGCTGGTGATAAAAAGTTCGTATCAGAATGGAAAGAGATACCTGATCGCATTGAACTGTCGTATATAAATACCTTCTGGGATGAAGAGAGGGGATATCTTGCTGATTTTGTTAATGGTGATTATAAAGACTGGAGTGTTAGACCGAACCAGATCTTCGCGACTTCCCTGCCTTATAAGTTTTTAAGTGAAGATATCAGAAGCCGTATCCTTGAAAGAGTAGAAAATGAGTTGCTGACACCTCGCGGGTTACGTACATTATCTCCAAAAAACCCTGACTACAAAGGAATTTATACCGGTGACCAGGCGGTACGTGACAGGGCCTATCATCAGGGAACAGTCTGGCCCTGGCTGTTGGGGCATTTTGTTGAAGGCTATTTGAAAATTTATGATAAGAACGGACTTGACAAGGCCAGGGATATTTACCATGGATTTGAAGCCGTAATGTCTGAAGCCGGGATAGGTTCAATATCTGAAGTTTATGATGGTGATCCACCACACTTGCCGGGTGGCGCTATTTCACAGGCATGGAGTGTGGCAGAACTTTTAAGGATAAATTGGTTAATTAATAAATATTCAAAAGATAATAATAAGTAACATCACTATGAAAGTTTTAATGTTTGGCTGGGAGTTTCCCCCGCATATTACAGGAGGTCTTGGAACAGCATGTTTCGGTCTGACCAAAGGCCTGTCAAAACATGGCGTAGATGTGATGTTTGTTGTACCCAAAGCGTTTGGTGATGAAAATCAGGAGGCAGTAAGATTGGTCAATGCCAGTGATGTTACTGTCGATATGGAAAAGTCGGAATATCAGGAGTACTGGAAGAGAATAACCTATATGCAGATAGGCTCGAATCTTATCCCGTATGTTGGTCCGGAGGAGTTTAAAAAAATCATGAAGAAGAAGGAGTTTGATAAGGCAACAAAAACAAATTCTGTTTTATCAAAAAGCTTTCACTTCTCGGGTAAATATGGAACTGACCTGATGGATGAGGTATCGCGCTATGCGCTGATTGCTTCTGCGGTGGCAGCCAAGGAAAGCCATGATGTTATTCACGCACACGATTGGTTGACCTATCCAGCCGGAATTGCTGCAAAAAGTGCCAGTGGAAAACCACTTGTGGTTCATATGCATGCCACCGAATTCGACCGTTCAGGGGAAAAAATAAACCAGGAGGTTTATGATATTGAGCGTAAGGGCATGGAGGAAGCCGACAGGGTGATCACCGTGAGTAACCTCACCCGTAAAATTGTTATCGAACGTTATGGCATCGATCCCGATAAAGTGGTAACCGTGTATAATGCCGTTGAACCGGTTGATAAGAGTGGAATGGATGAAATCAGAAGGAATGTTAAAGAAAAGGTAGTTACATTTCTTGGGCGAATTACCTTTCAGAAAGGACCCGATTACTATATTGAAGCAGCCAAAAAGATCCTTGATAAAGACTCCAACGTCAGGTTTGTAATGGCCGGCACAGGTGATATGCTGAACAAGATGATCAAACGTGTGGCAGAGCTTCGGATCGGGACAAAGTTCCATTTTACAGGTTTCCTGAAAGGTGGCGAAGTTGATAAAATGCTTGCATTAAGTGATGTGTTTGTTATGCCATCGGTTTCTGAACCTTTCGGTATAGTACCACTTGAGGCCATGAGGTCTAATGTTCCCGTCGTAATCTCCAAACAGTCAGGAGTTTCCGAAATACTGGTTCATGCGCTCAAGGTCGATTTCTGGGATATAGATGCACTGGCCGATTCCATATACGGCTTATTACACTATGAAGGTTTGTCAAAAACTTTCAGGAAATATGGAAAAACTGAAGTCGAAAGCTTAAAGTGGGAAAACGCCGCATTCCATGTGAAAAATGTTTATTTAAGTTTATTTAACTAAGAAATTTATTAATCAGGATATGAGATCAATATGTTTTTATTTTCAGGTTCATCAGCCATTCAGATTGAGGACTTACCGTTTTTTCGATATCGGTGAAAAGCATAATTATTATGATGAAACCAGCAATCGTTTGATTTTGCGTCGTGTTGCCGACAAATGTTATATCCCTGCAAACCAAGTGTTACACGACCTGATCCAGGAATATGGGGATCAGTTTAAAGTGAGCTTCTCAATTTCAGGGACTGCTCTTGAACAGTTCGAAATGTACACACCCGATGTTATCAACAGTTACAAAAGGCTGGCCGAAACAGGATGTGTTGAATTTCTTGCTGAAACATATTCCCATTCCCTCAGTTCATTGAAGAGTAAAGAAGAATTTGCTGACCAGGTAAGGAAGCATAGCCGGAAAATTGAGCAACTCTTCGGACAGAAACCTGTTACCTTCAGAAATACCGAGCTTATTTATTCTGATGGCATTGGTGAGATGGTTGCAGAAATGGGGTATGATACCATTCTTACAGAAGGGGCAAAACATATACTTAGCTGGAAAAGCCCAAACTTCATGTACTGCAATGCCATCAATCCAAAACTCAAGGTATTATTAAAGAACTTCCAGTTGAGTGATGATATTGCATTCAGGTTTTCGCAACGAAGCTGGAAAGAATGGCCCTTAACAACCGAGAAATTTGTTGGATGGCTCAGCCAGATCGATCCTAAACAGGAAGTGGTTAACCTTTTTATGGATTATGAAACATTTGGTGAACATCAATGGCCTGAAACCGGTATCTTCGATTTCTTAAGGGCACTGCCAAAAAGAGTTTTTGAGACCACAAATTATACTTTTAATACCCCTGCAGAAGTAAGCCGCTCACTGCAACCGGTATCTGCAATTCATGTACCCAATCCCATCTCATGGGCCGATGAGGAAAGAGACCTTACCGCATGGCTGGGAAATGACCTGCAGGATGAAGCATTTGATAAATTGTATGAACTGGAATATATGGTCAGGGAATGTAATGATAAAGATCTGCAGAGAGATTGGAAATTCCTTCAAACAAGCGACCATTTTTATTATATGTGTACCAAGTGGTTTTCAGATGGGGATGTACATAAATATTTCAATCCTTATGGTTCACCCTATGAGGCATTTATTAATTACATGAATGTTCTGTCGGATTTTATAATCAGGGTGGAACAATGTTATAATGCAGGAAGAAGCACGACAACACGTGAGAAAATCGTCGATGCAGTTGAAGATGTTACAAAAAAAGTTGAAAAGAAAGTACAGACTGTTAAGGCAAAAGCAAAGAAGGTTATTGAAGAAAAGAAACTTGGCGATTTCAAATTTGAAGAATTGAAAAAGGTATCGAATAAAAAACTTAAGGAGTTGCTTCGGGAGATTGATACCACTGATTTGGCTTATGCCATGAAAGATGCTAATAAGGAACTTCGTGATAAGATACTTCCAAATCTTGGAAAACGGGCACAAAAGCAATATGAAGAACTTAATAAAAGCATATCAGAATTTACCCGTACAGATATAAAAAAATATAAGACAAAAATTGAAGAACAACTTAAAAGATTCTTTTAGTTGCTCTGTACTTTAACTCCATGCCACCTTTATAATCCTGGTTGGAGTTATTTAACACACATTTTTAGAACGATAAACTATTGATTGATTATGATTAGTCCGGATTATATATTTGAAACGAGTTGGGAAATATGTAATAAAGTAGGTGGAATTTATACTGTAATTGCCACCAAGGCAAACAGCCTTAAACAAAAATATGAAGATCATTATATGCTGATAGGCCCGGATGTCTGGAAAGAAACCAGGCAGAATCCTGATTTTATAGAAGATAATACCCTGTTCCAGGCATGGAGAGAGCAGGCAGCTATCCAGGGAATCAGAATGCGGACCGGAAGGTGGAATATTCCGGCACAACCAATTGCCATACTGATTGATTTCACACCGTATTTTACCGAAAAGGATCAGATATTTGCACGTTTCTGGGAAGATTATAAACTTGATTCGCTATCGGGGCAATGGGATTACATCGAACCCGTATTGTTTGGATATGGGGCAGGTAAAGTGATAGAAAGTTTTTATAATTTTTATTTGTCCGCAGAGGATAAAATTGTAGCACAATTTCATGAATGGATGACTGGAAGCGGTGTATTATACCTCAAAGACAAAGTACCACAGATAGGAACAGTATTTACAACCCATGCTACAGTTTTAGGAAGATCGCTGGCAGGAAACAAAGTTCCTCTGTATGAGAATATGGAGCGATTGAACGGGAGCATGCTGGCCTCAAGTTTTGGAGTCGTGTCAAAGTATTCACTTGAGAAGTTATCTGCCAGATATGCCGATTGTTTTACAACGGTTAGTGAGATTACCGGTAAAGAATGTAAACACTTTCTTGAGAAAGAAGTTGATGTTGTTACGGCCAATGGATTTGATAGTACGATGGTGCCGGGGAAGGCAGTCTTTGCCAAAAAACAAAAAAAGGCAAGGTTAGCACTTAAGTCCGTTGCCGAGGCAGTGAGCAATCAGAGGGTTGAGGATGATGCCATTTACATTATCAATAGCGGCAGATATGAATTTCATAATAAAGGTATTGATGTATTCCTTGATGCGCTGTCTATTCTTAACAGCGATAAAAAACTTAACAAACAGGTCATCGCTTTTATTGCAATACCGGCAAATCAGGCCGGATACCGTGCAGAGGTGAAAAAGCGACTCGATCATCCTGATTTTGAGCATCCTTTATCACACCAGTACCTAACGCATAATCTTTATGAATCGCACCATGATATTATTTTAAACACCATCAAACAAAAAAACCTTAAAAATATCCCGGGTGATAAGGTCAGGGTAATATACCTGCCGGCATACCTTGACGGGAATGATGGCATCGTTAACCTTGAATATTATGATACCCTGATAGGATTCGACCTGTCTGTATTTCCTTCTTACTATGAACCATGGGGATATACTCCCCTGGAAAGTGTCGCATTTCATGTGCCAACCATAACCACAACCCTGGCAGGATTTGGTTTATGGGTTCGTAACCATTATGAGAATCATCAGGAGAGTGTTGTCATAATTGATAGGGATGATACAAATGATAGCTTTGTCGTAAGCGGAATAGCCAATTCAATCTTGTCATGGGATGCTAAAGCTCCGGAAGCAATAAAGAAAATACGCCTGGAAGCGGCAAAGGTTTCCACAATTGCGTTGTGGGATAACCTGATTGAAAATTATTATCAGGCCTATGATATAGCCCTTAAGAAAGCTTCAGGCAGATATGATCTGTATAAAACCAAACTTCAGCCCAGGTTGATAGAGGATTATAAGCCACATAAGCCTGATCATCCTACCTTCAGAAAACTGGTCGTCACACCGGTACTCCCTGATAAACTTGAAGGATTGAGGAAGCTTACACAAAACCTCTGGTGGACATGGAATTATGAAGCAGAAGATCTGTTCAGAAGCATGGATGAAGATTTGTGGGAACAGGTACATCATAATCCGATACAATTATTGGAAGCATTAAGCTGGGATCAATTGCACCAACTTGAAAATGACAGATGTTTTCTGGAGCAATATCAATTTGTGCTGAGTAAATTTGAAGATTATATTTCGGAGGGTAAAAATAAGGCTGCCGATCAGATTGCCTATTTTTCAATGGAGTTTGGTTTGCATGAAAACCTGAAAACATATTCGGGGGGATTGGGTATCCTGGCTGGTGATTACCTCAAAGAAGCCAGTGATAAAAACGTAAATATCATCGCGATAAGCCTCCTGTATAAACATGGCTATTTTCAGCAAAGTTTATCCGCTTTTGGGGAACAAATAGAAACCTATATTCCACAGAATTATTCTCAACTTCCTTTGTTTCCGGTTTTAGATAATTCAGGTGAACCACTGAAAGTCAGACTTGCATTTCCGGGAAGAAACCTGAATGCCCGGATATGGCGGGTTGATGTAGGCAGAATTCCATTATTTCTGCTTGATACAGAAGTGAGGGAAAATAGTCCGGAAGACAAAATCGTTACCCATCAATTATATGGTGGTGACCTTGAATACAGGTTGAAGCAGGAATTGTTGCTGGGTGTAGGAGGAATCAGATTGCTCAGAAAGCTAAGTATTGATCCATCAGTTTATCATTGTAATGAAGGACATTCAGCCTTCATTGGAGTAGAACGCTTAAGGGGTATGATCGAGAATGATAAACTGAAATTTAACCAGGCAGTTGAGATTGTAAGAGGTTCAACACTCTTCACAACACATACCCCCGTTCCTGCTGGACATGATGTTTTTTCAGAAGACCTGTTAAGGACCTATATTCCCCATTATGCTGACCGTTTAAATATTTCATGGGAGAAATTCATGGATTTGGGCAGGTTAAGGGTTGAAGGAGGACATAACAAATTCTCAATGAGTATTCTTGCACTGAACCTTTCACAAGAGATCAATGGAGTAAGCAGGATACACGGGAGTGTATCCAGGGAAATGTTCAGTGTAATGTATCCCGGATTTTATCCCGAAGAACTTCAGATAGGATATGTTACCAATGGGGTTCATTATCAAACATGGACTGCAAAAGAATGGCAAAAACTTTACAGTGAAAGAATGGGAGATGATTTTATTCTAAATCACGCTGATAAGAGCAGATGGAAGAAAATCAGGGAAGTTGATGATGCGGTCATCTGGGATAAGCGGAGAATCCTTAAAACAGAATTGTTCGGGTTTTTAAAGAAGAAACTTGAGTCGGACCTTACCCAGCGCCAGGAAAATCCTAAAATTGTTTTTAATACACTTGAGAACCTTAATGAGAATGCACTGACTATCGGTTTTGCCAGGCGATTCGCTACTTATAAAAGGGCATTCCTGCTATTCAGCAACCTTGACAGGCTTGCACAGGTTGTAAATGCTGAGGACAGACCAGTGATCTTCGTGTTCTCAGGAAAGGCGCATCCAAAAGATGAAGCCGGACAGCATCTAATTAAGCGAATTACAGAGATAAGTAAAATGCCTGAATTTGTCGGGAAGGTTATATTCCTTGAGAATTACGATATGACAGTAGCCAAGAAATTGGTTCAGGGTGTTGATCTGTGGTTAAATACACCAACCCGCCCGCTGGAAGCCTCAGGTACAAGCGGAGAAAAAGCAACCTTGAATGGTGTGTTGAATTTCAGTGTTCTTGATGGATGGTGGGCCGAAGGCTATACCAGAAATGCAGGTTGGGCTATCAAAGAAGAAAGAACCTATGATAACCAGAATTTCCAGGATGAACT
This sequence comes from uncultured Bacteroidales bacterium, assembly GCA_964468645.1. Taxonomy (GTDB): domain Bacteria; phylum Bacteroidota; class Bacteroidia; order Bacteroidales; family JAIOZK01; genus JAIOZK01. Next base: position 62,374 of record CAYXUU010000008.1, on the reverse strand, counting down.
TGATGCCGAAACAATATATAATATCCTTGAAGATCAGATTATCCCGGCATTTTTTGACAGAAACAATAATGATATCCCTGAACAGTGGGTTTCATATATAAAGAATTCCCTGGCTGAAATTGCACCGCAGTTTACAATGGAGCGTATGTTGCATGATTACAGGGATAATTACTATAATAAACTGATCAGCAGAATACATGAACTGGAAAGGAATGATCTGAAACTTATAAATGAAATAGCTGACTGGAAATCGAGTGTAAATGAAAACTGGGATCTGATTGAGGTAAAATCAGTCAGGGTACCGGACCTTACCAGGCATCCTATGAAGCAGGGGGAAAAGTTCACAGTAGAAGTATCGATAGATACAGCTATGCTTAATGGAAATGATATATGTGTTGAATTGTTTATTGGAAAACGGAAAAATAATCATTTTCATGATATCAGGATACTGCAGGAACTAAAATTGATCGATGAGAAAAACGGAATTTCGTTGTACAGAAGTGAAATGGTTATTAATAATGCCGGTTACTTCGATTATGCTTTCAGGATCTCTGTGAAAAATCCAAAACTTGTTTACCGGCAGGATCTTCCTCTTGTAAAATGGATATAAAATATTCATTATATTTGGTGTGTAAACACTGATCAACTTTAACCGTAACTTAATCCTTTAACCGGATGCGTTTTAGCTCAACATTTGTTGGAGTATCACTGTACGCCATCATGATGTTCATGATAACTCATCATGCGTCAATCCTTATGGCTCAATCAACAAGCGACAGTTTACTCCACATTTACAACAAAACTACTGATGATTCAACCCGGATCTGTTTATTGATAGAGTTGTCGATCATAAAATCGATCGATTATACGCTGGAAAATGAAACAGCGTTGCGTAAAGCTGTGAATATTGCTGAGGATCAGGGCATGACGGATGTCCTGATAAATTTTATCAATAGTAGAGGTGTAAGCTGCCGTAATACGGGAAAATATGGCGAGGCACTGGTTATCCATAGTTTAGCTTTGAAATTTGCGGAGAAATATGACAACCAGGTTCTTGAAGCCAGGTGTAATAATAACCTCGGAGTTGTTTACCGGAGAATGGATGATTATCAGAACGCAACTGATTGCCACCTGAAAGCATTGATTATTTCTGAAAAACTCAAAGATGAACATGGTATTGCTGTTGCTTTAAACAGCCTGGGAAATATTGAATACCTCCTTGGAAATTACATCAAAGCACTGGAGCATTTTAGCAGATCACTGAATATTGAAGAGCGTGTGGATTCAAGACGGGGGATAGCAATAAACCTTAACAATATTGGCAATGTTTATTTTAAATGGGGAGACTTCAGGAGAGCCCTTGATTATTATAAACAATCATTAAAGGTAAACAGTGAGATTAACTCACTCAGGGGAATATCAATATGTTATAACGATATCGGGAATGTATATCTGGAAATTGGTAATTATGTCAAGGCATTGGAGTCTTTTATGAAAAGCCATGAACTTGACGAGAACCTTGGCGATAGCAGATACTTGTCAGGAAGTTTTTCAAATGTTGGCAAGGCGTTCGCAAGCCTAGGCGAGTACGACAAGGCATTGATTTATTTTAACAGGGGGCTGGAACTTGCTATGTCGATTAATGTGAAATCGATGATCAGGGATATAAATGCTGAAATTTCATCGGTATATGAAAATAAAGGTAATATGACCGAGGCATTGGTTCATTACAAAAGGTCTATGATCTACAAAGACAGTATCCTGAACGATGAAAACCAAAGGAACATTGCTCATCTGCAAGCTTTATTTGAAAAAGAAAGGATGGAGAACCAGGTGCAATTACTCCAGAATATGACTGAAATTCAGGATCTGGAGCTCAACCGGAAGAAGATAACTTCAAGAATTGCAGTTGGAGGACTTATCTTTTTGTTTATTCTTTCAGCTGTGATAATATGGGCATATTCAAATAAATTGAAAAGTAATCGATTGCTGAAAACCAAGAATGAGCAACTGGGTATGGCAAGGGTAGATCTTCAGAAATACACGCAACAGCTTATCGAAGCAAAAGACCTGGCCGAACAGGCCAACAGAACCAAAAGCCAGTTTCTTGCAAATATGAGCCACGAAGTGAGGACCCCCCTGAATTCTATCATCGGATTTACTGAGCTGCTTGGAAACCAGATTAAGGATAAGAAACAGCTGGTTTACCTCGAGTCGATAAAGTCAAGTGGCAACAATATGCTTTCATTAATCAACGACATACTCGACCTGTCGAAGATTGAGGCCGGAAAGATGCAATTCGATTTTGTTCCGGTCAGCCTTAAAGATTTACTTGATGAACTTAAACAGATTTTCAGTCTTCGTATTGCACAGAAAAAGCTTAATTTTCTGATAGATGTAGATCAGAGTATGCCTGATTTTCTGATTCTGAGTGAAATGAGGTTGCGACAGGTTTTGTTTAACCTTATTGGAAACTCGATTAAATTTACAGAGAAAGGATATGTGAGGATCGGTGTGAGGCCTGATAAAACATACATCAATAAAGTAGACCTGAGTATTGAGGTTGAAGATACCGGTGTAGGAATATCTCCGGAGGAAAGGAAGGATATATTTGAGGCATTTCGACAGGGTAGCCTGAATCATAGTAAGGAAGCGGGAGGGACAGGTCTTGGTTTGACAATCTCACGGCGCCTGGTTGAGATGATGAATGGAGAAATGTTTCTTGAAAGTGAACCTGGTTGCGGAAGTAAATTTACTGTAATATTGCGTGGAGTTGAGATTGTTGAACAACAGGCAAAAGTAAAAGGAACAAAGGCATTCAATTATAAGGAAATCGAGTTTGAGCCATCCAGGGTCCTTGTGGTTGATGATGTGGATACAAACAGGATGTTGATTAAAGAAATACTTGAAAAAACCAATATTGAGGTGATCGAAGCATCAAATGGTAAGGAAGCACTGGATATCGCTGCTGAAGAAAAACCAGAATTAATATTGCTGGATATTAGGATGCCCGTTATGAATGGGTTTGAAACCCTGGCCAAACTCAGGGAAAATCCGGATATTGCTAATATACCTGTTGTTGCGTTAAATGCTGCCGGGATGCGTGAAGATCAGGGTAAAATTTCCCGGTACGATTTTAATGGATATGTTCTTAAACCCGTTCAGATCGATGAGTTGTTTCAGGAAATTATTAAGTTTTTAAAACATTCTGTCGGATCTCATGAGATTAAGATCATCACTGATAAAAAAGACTTAAAGGGAAAAAGTTTACCTGAAGAGCTTTATCAACTTATTGTTGACAAGGTTTATCCGGAGTGGAAGAGGATAAAGAAAAACAGGTTCGTTAATGAAATATCTGAATTTGCAAAACAGATCAGTGATCTGGGGATTCAATATAAAAATGAGTTATTGACCGAATATGGGAAAGAACTCGAATCGTATGCTGAAAGTTTTGATATCGAATCGATGAACGAAAAACTGGAAGAATTTCAACAGTTTATAGTTGCTTAGATAGCAGTATATAAGGGAAGGATCATTAACCAATATAATTAATTATGATGAGGGAGAAAGCTAACACTGAATTTAAGATTCTAATTGTTGATGATGTCCCTAAGAATATTCAGATCCTGGGTAACATACTGAAGAAAGAATTATACCAGATTTCTTATGCCCTAAATGGCTCAGAGGCACTTGAAATGGTAAATACCCAAAGTTACGACCTGATTCTACTTGATGTCATGATGCCGGGAATGGATGGGTTTGAGGTATGTAAGATCCTGAAAACAAATAGTGAAACAAGTGATATACCGATAATTTTTCTCACCGCAAAAGCTGAAAAGGAAAATGTTATCAGGGGTTTTAAATACGGAGCTGAAGATTATGTTACCAAACCCTTTAGTGCTGACGAATTGCTGGCCAGGGTTAAAACACATCTCTCACTGAAGAATAAACAGGAACAGTTGAAATCGATGAATACAATCCTGGAAGAAAAGGTAGAGAAAAGGACAAAACAACTTCAGGAGGCCAATAAACAATTGATTGCACTTGCTAAAGCAAAGAGTGATTTCCTCAGTATTATCAGTCACGAATTACGTACACCCCTCAATGGTTTACTGGGTCTTATTGAACTCCTTGAGGATACTGAAAAAACACAGGAGCAGGAGGAATATATTGAATATTTAAAGGAAACTTCAGCACGCCTTGTTAAATTTAGCGAAACCGCTATCCTTATTACAACACTTAACGCTGAGAAGTATAAATTGAGCTACTCACCACAGAAAGTGAGTTACCTTATTGATAATGTGATCGACAGGATTAGTGGCAGATTAAAGGAAAAGAGACTTAAATGTAATATCAAGATTAGTCCTGAAGACCTGATGATAAGCATTGATTTCGACCTTATTAATAATTGTATGGAGATGTTGTTGGATAACGCGGTTAAATACTCACCAGATGAAGATTCCATCGAAGTTAACGCAAAAATTGAAAATGGAAATCCCCTAATCGAAATAATTGACAATGGTCCGGGATTCGATAAGAATATTGCTGATAAGATGTTCGAGTATTTTACCTCTGCAGATGTGTTGAATTCAGAAGGGCTGGGGTTGTCGATAGCTGCCGTAAAACTTATCATGGATGCTCATAATGGTCATATTCAGATTACAAGCCAGGATGGGGGTGGAGCTGCTGTACGATTAATTTTTAACGGGAGTTAAATATAACAGGATGATTTACGTTTATAAAATAATTACAATTTAACATAACAAATGCTTATTTTTGAATCTCTTATATAAAATTCAAAATATGAAATTACTCGAAGGAAAAACAGCAGTTATAACAGGTGCTGCAAGAGGTATTGGCAGGGAAATTGTTTTGCGCTTTGCAGATGCCGGAGCAGATATTGCTTTTACTGACCTTAGGTATGATGAGAACATGCAAAGCCTGGAAAAGGAACTTGATGACAAAGGTGTAAAAGGCAAAGGATACCCTTCGGATGCGAGTTCCCTGGAGGCTTGTGAAAAACTGATTGCTGACGTTGTTAATGAATTTGGCCAAATAGATGTTGTTGTTAATAACGCAGGAATAACCCGTGATAATCTCTTAATGAGAATGACTGAAAGCGACTGGGATCTTGTTCTGAAGGTTAACCTCAAGTCAGTGTTTAATATGACCAAATCAGTTCAACGTGTTATGCTGAAACAACGTTTTGGTTCTATTATTAACATGAGCTCTGTTGTTGGATTGGGCGGAAATGCAGGCCAGTCTAATTATTCGGCCTCAAAGGCAGGTTTAATAGGATTTACAAAGTCAATTGCAAAAGAGCTGGGATCAAGAAATATACGTTGCAATGCCATTGCGCCCGGATTTATTGAAACCGAGATGACATCAAAACTTGATGATGATATTCGTAAAGACTGGATCGAATCAATACCATTAAAACGGGCAGGTACTCCTGATGATGTTGCCAATGTATCCCTTTTCCTTGCTTCCGATCTTTCAACTTATGTTACCGGTCAGGTAATTCCTGTTTGCGGAGGTATGGAAACTTAAACTCAAAACTTCTATCTACATTGGAATTATTTACAGAATATCCCATCTGGTTTATTGGATTCTGTCTTTTGTTGGGATTCATTTATTCTTTTTCCCTTTACTATAAAGACAAAAAATCAGATTTTAAACCCTGGATTGTTAACCTTTTGGCCATGCTCAGGTTAATTGCTATAAGTTTAATCTCATTCCTGTTGCTTGGGCCATTGATAAAAACAATTACCCGGTCCGTTGAAAAACCAATAATTATTATTGCCCGGGATAATTCTCAATCAATCCTGATAAATCAGGATACAGGAACATTTATAAAAGATTATAATACCGACAGGGAAGAACTATATAATACCCTGTCAGAAAACTATGATTTGATAACCTATACATTTGGTGAAAGCGTAAAGGAGAATCAGGAAGTTGATTTCGGAGATAAGATCACAGATATATCCTCCCTTTTTTCCGAATTAGAAGCTGCCTTTGCAAACAGGAATGTTGGAGCCCTTATTCTTGAAAGTGATGGAATTTATAACAGAGGCTCCAATCCATTGTATTCATCTGACAGGATTACTTTTCCGATTTATACAATTGCTAGGGGAGATTCAACTGTAAAAAGAGATATTCTGATAGATAATGTAATTTCTAATAGCATCGCTTATATGGGGAATGAGTTTCCTGTTGAAATTATTGTGAGGGCAGATGGATGTTCAGGGGATAGGTCATTTGTTAAAATTACTAAGAATGGCAAAATTTTGTTCTCCGAACAAATGCTTATAGATGAAGATAACTTTCTTGCAAGGCTGCAAACTAGTTTGAAGGCTGAAGGCAGTGGTATTCAACATTACAGGGTTGAGGTTAGTGAAATAGAAAATGAAATAAGTGTGGAGAATAATTCATACGACTTTTTTATTGATATTATTGATGCCAAACAGAAAATACTCATCCTAAGCGTTGCTCCACATCCTGATATTGGAGCATTGAGATCGGCAATTGAGTTAAACGAGAATTATGAGATTGACTTATACATGTTGCAGGATTTCGTGGAAGATGTTAGTAAATTTGATCTCATTATACTGTATCAGCTTCCATCAAGGAATTACTTAAATACAGAACTGATGAACGAAGTGCGGAACGCTGGTATCCCTCTTTTGTTTATTCTGGGACAGGGAAGCGATATCCCTGAATTCAATTTACTTCAAACCGGACTTTCTGTTTTTGGTGATAACAAAACCTTCGAGAATGTTTACCCAGTATTTAACAGTTACTTCAGCTTATTTACAATTAATGATGAATTAAAAAATACAATCAATAGGGTTACCCCGTTAAATTCTCCTTTTGGCACCTATAATATTACTGCTACCAATCAGGTGTTATTATTCCAGAGAATTGGCAAACTCGTATCTGACTACCCACTGATCATGTTTAATCAGGATTATGAGAATAAATATGGTATAATAGCCGGCGAGGGTATCTGGCGCTGGAAACTTTCAGATTTCAAATACAACGGGAATCATGAAAGTTTTAATGAGATCGTTCAAAAAACAATGCAGTATCTTACAATTAAAGCAGATAAAAGTTTTTTCCGTGTATCCAGCAAATCGGCTTTCAATGAGAATGATGACATTGACTTTAATGCCGAAGTTTACAATGAAAATTATGAGTTGATTAATAATCCGGAAGTTACTATCAGAATTATTGATAGTGAAGGTAAGGAATATCCCTTTAGTTTTATTGTGGATGGTGACAAATATTACCTCAACGCTGGTCGTTTCCCGGTTGGTAAATATAAATATATGGCAGAAACAAATGTCGGGGATAGGGCTTATACTGAACATGGGGAATTCCTTGTGAAAAGATTGAACATGGAGGCGCACCAAACTACAGCTAATCATAATCTTTTATACAGCCTGGCAAGAAAGCATGATGGGGGAATGTACTTCCCGGATGAGATAGAAGACCTTGTATCTGGGATTAACAGCCGGGATGATATTCTTTCTGTTGCCTATTATGAAAAGAGGTTTTCGAGTATTATCAATTTGTTCTGGTTGTTTGTAGTAATTGTAGGCTTGCTTGGGCTGGAATGGTTCTTAAGGAAATGGCACGGTTCGTATTAAATGAAGTTTGTTTTATGATGGTTCATATTTTATTCTGGATAATTGTTGGTATAATATTATTTGATTACGTTCTTGAACGTTTGCTGGATTACCTGAACAGCACTAGGTGGAGTAATGCCCTGCCTGCAGCGTTGGAAGGTATTTATGATGCTGAAAAATACAGGAAGTCGCAGGATTATACAAGGATTAAAACAAAATTCTCAACCATAGTAGCAAGTTTCTCTTTAGCAGCCATGTTGATCATGCTATTTTTTAATGGTTTTGCTTTTCTCGACCAATTTGTAAGGGGATTTACCAGTCAACCGATATTGATGTCGTTAATGTTTTTTGGGATCCTTGGATTTGCTGCTGATCTTTTATCTACCCCATTTTCAATCTACAGCACATTCCATATTGAAGAGAAATTCGGATTTAATAAAACCAGGCCACGTACTTTTATTCTTGATAAACTAAAAGGATGGATCCTTGGAGCTTTGATTGGCGGTGGCCTGCTTGCATTTATTGTATGGATTTATGAATCAACCGGGTCCTGGTTCTGGATAATCTCTTGGGGTGCAATAAGTGCATTTATGATATTTATGGCCATGTTTTATTCTAACCTTATTGTACCATTGTTTAATAAACAAACACCTCTCGAAGACGGTGAATTGAAAGATGCTATAATTGCTTTTACGAAAAAAACCGGTTTTAAGATAAAGAATGTTTATGTAATTGATGGATCAAAGCGTTCAAGTAAATCCAATGCTTATTTTTCAGGTTTTGGCCCCAAAAGGAGGATTGTCCTCTATGATACTTTAATTAAAGACCATACCACTGATGAACTTGTTGCCATACTTGCTCATGAAATAGGCCATTATAAAAAGAAACATACTACAACAGGTATTATTATTGGTATCCTGCAAACCGGATTGATGTTATATGTTCTATCCCTTTTTATTGGAAACCCGGTTTTGTCGGAGGCACTTGGAGCAAAAGAGGGAAGTTTCCATATGGGAGTACTTGCTTTTGGTTTGTTATACAGCCCTCTGAGCCTGATTCTCGGACTGATAATGAATGTGGTATCCAGGAAAAATGAGTTTGCAGCCGATCGATATGCCGGTGAAAACTCCAACGCAGATGCATTGTCTCTTGCCTTAAAGAAACTCTCGGTGAATAACCTGAGTAACCTGAGGCCACACCCGGTCTATGTGTTTTTTTATTACTCTCATCCACCGTTGTTGAAACGGCTTGCAGCATTGAAAGGGACAGGGTAGAAGACGGAAGAAGAAAGAAGAAAGAAGTCCTATAATCGCGCATCGATATAACCAAATCTCTAACAATTATTTTGAACACCGAACACAGACTAACGCCTGTCCCGCCAAAAGCGGGGAACACCGATTTCAGATTGGATTTAGGAATGAAGGAAAAAATTATCATTCCAATCTTAAATCGTTAATCGGTTTTCGATATTAAAAACTTTAATTAATATCAGATGTTTTTAATTGTTGATTAGCAGTCTTTTAATATTCTTGTTAGATGTTTGTCACTCTACCGGCTTCGCCGGCTACATAGAGAAAATAACACATACTGATAATCAATGAATTATATGTTTGTTATATAAAAGATTCGGGCAGAAAGGAATGTAAATGATGAGTATTGCTTGTGGGTTTTACAAGTCTTCCTTGCCTCCCCTCAAAACAACCGGAATGGTTCTCAGAATAATAAGGACATCGTTCCAGAATGAGGCATTAATAGCATATTTATTATCAAGGTTTTTTCTCTCTTCTTCAGAAAGGTATTTTATTTTAGTGGCCTGTATTTGCCAGAGTCCTGTAATGCCGGCAGGTGCAAGGAACCGTAATGCCCATTGGTCGGTGGTTAGCATTTCGGCTTCATAAAGTGGAAGTGGTCGGTTGCCAACGATGGACATATCTCCTTTAAGAACATTAAACAACTGGGGTAGTTCATCAATATTTGTCCTCCTGATAAACCTGCCGACCCTGGTCACCCTGGGATCGTTTTTAATCTTAAAAAAAGTGGCGCTTTTTGAATGAAGTCTTTTCTTATGAAGATAAAGATTCTCGCAGATCTGGTTACCATCGATATATAGCATTGGTGAACATGGATATCCCAGTTTTTCACACTCCGGACAGGTATCTTCTTCAGGATTCTCGCCCTTATTATGCTTATTGATAAGATATTGATTTAACTCGGATAGTTCTGAGAGCTTTTTGTCTGATCCCCTGAACATGGAACGAAACTTATAAAAGTTAAAAATATCATATCCGGTTCCTACACGTTGAGAAATGAATATTACCGGACCTTTTGAGCTGATTTTAATGAGTAGTACAGTAATTAACATGAATGGGGAAAGTACCACCAGGGATAACACCGCAAAGACAATATCGAATATTCTTTTACCTGTCGGAATGCGAAATTCTTCGAATGTTTCGAATTCAGGTGACTTGAATTTTCTTTTCATTTGGATTTTTGGTAAAGCTTTATTTGAAGTCAAATATAAATAATAATTTTAATACCCTATCTATTAACTTTCTAAAGTTGGATTTTTATACCCTTCTTTTGTTAAGTCGTTCCTGACTCTCATGTAAAGTACCCTGATATCATCAAATGGAACGGAATAAGTAATCGCATGATTGAAATTCTTGAGGATTTTAACGTATTGCCCTCCCTGACATGGTAAATGAGGGCTAAATACTTCCTGATAAGTTTGATACTCTGGTACAAGGATATATCGCAATTCGGCTGAACAAGAATTAACCATAACCATCAGTTCAAAATTGGGCACGCTGTTACGTATGGCCAGAACCTGCCTCCCACTTGACCCTGGATTAAAGGTTGCGTCAATAAGAAATGATCCTGAACTTATTTTCTCCGGTCTGCTTACAGTATCTCTTATTATCATCTTTTTGCCCAGTGGATAACCAATAATAAAAACAAAACTCCCCCATTCCAGTTCTAAAGTATGGGTTGCGTAGAATACCAGACGACTGATCTTTTTAATCGTTGATGCTATATTTTTTAATTCATAAGAACTGTTTTTGTATGGAAATTCACCGTTATACTTCACATTACACAATTCCGGATATACTACCCTGAAAGTGCTCTCTGAGTATGAATCAAATATGAAAAATGATAATACAAGCATTAAACAGAATAAACGCTTCATCAGTGTTATCCTTTTTGTAAACTTCAATAAAGTTATAAAGATTTGTTTTTAGAGATCTCTTTTCTGTATAAGTAAATAAGAGGCATAAATAAAAATACAGGAATAGCCCAGAGTGATTAAAACATCCTGGTAGGGTATATACTCATTGAAGTTAATCCCAAACAGGCGCATTAGTGAGGTGTTTGGAATATCAATAAGCCTCGAAATCGACTCCAGTGGCATTATCCTTTCAAGGTTATCAGGGAGTTTATATACTATCAGTGGTTCGACAACATAAGCGTACAACAGCAGTAAACCAATGGCAAGCCCTGATTTTTTTACCAGGAAACCGATGAATAAGGCAAAGAGTAAATAGGAGAATATTTCAAGGAAGTAAGCAAAATTAAATATGAACCTTTCAAAGATTTCAGAAAAGGAAATGCTTGTTGTGTTGATAAAGCCCAGGATCATACCTGATATTATTACAACGAAAGTAGCAACCAGGCTGAGAAGGATAACAACAATTATTTTCGCCAGAAGGAAATCTATCCTGCTGATACCGGCAATAATATTCTGCCTGACAGTTTTAAATGAAAACTCATTGGTTACAAGGATGATAACAATCACAGCAAGAAATATTTTAAAGAATCCGGCAAGGTAGGTGAGGTTATGCCAGACATCAGGGAAACGGTATAATGATAATGAAGGGATTTTAACTTCTGCATCTTCTGAGGCTTCCGAAGCAATATGATTAATTAACTCCTGCATGCTGAATAACATGATACAGCATAGTAAAGCATACAGAATGATCAATACCCAGAATGTTTTATTCGGGATAGTTTTCTTAATTTCTATTTTTAGCAGTTTGATCATTCTGATTCTTTTAAAACCTCAAGGAAATATTTTTCAAGAGATTTTTTACGGACACAAATATGCGAAATGACGATTCCTTTACTGAAAAGATGTTTATTCAGTTCTGTACTGTCTTTATTGCTTCGAAGTTTAACAATGTAAGTCTCGCCTTCCTTTTCAATATTTACAGTGTCCTGGAATTCTTTCAATGCTTGTTCCAGGGCAGTCATGTCATCGGAAGCAACTTCAATAAGTGTTGATTCATTCAGTACCTCACTGACTTTACCAGCATGCAGTTTTCGCCCTTTGTCGATCACGGCTACATGGGTACATACCTTTTGAACTTCATCAAGCAGATGACTTGCAAGAATAATGGTGATGCCATCGGCTGCGATTTTAAGGATCAGACTTCTTATTTCGGCTATACCACGCGGATCCAATCCGTTGGTAGGTTCATCCAGGATTAATACCTCAGGTGATCCTATCAGGGCCGCTGCAATTGCAAGCCGCTGTTTCATTCCCAGTGAGTAAGTATAAAATTTGCTGTGCTTCCGTTCTGTGAGTTCAACTATCTCAAGTACACGGTCGATATCGGTATATGACACATCACGGATATCAGCTATAATCTTCAGATTCTGAACGGCCGTTAGATAGGGATAAAAAACAGGCACTTCAATAATTGACCCAATCTTTCTTCTCAGATACTTGGACGGGCTTTCTCCAAACCACGAATAACTTCCGCCTGATGGCCTGATAATATCAACAACAATACCCAGGGTGGTGGTTTTACCACTTCCATTAGGTCCGAGAACACCATAAATGGTACCCTTTTCAATTTCCAGTGAAAGATTGTTAACAGCGGTTATTTTACCAAAATGTTTGGTTAATCCATTCAGACTTAATACAACTTCACTCAAAGCTTATCACGGTTTGAAACAAAATTAGATATTATTTAGACGTAGAAGTTGCAAAAAGATTACATTGATATCAGGCCATAATTAAAAAAACAGCAGGTTTCTTATGTAAATCAGGGGAAATCCTTTTCCATTCCATAATCGCTTTGGTCGCAATATACGCATTCTCTGTCGTCAGGTTGCAGGCAATTGAAAGCCTGGTTGCATCGGAGCATACTTTGATCAGCGATTGAAACATCTGCATGTTTCTGTATGGGGTTTCAATAAATATTTGTGTTTGTTTATTCGTGGATGAAAGCTTTTCAATTGCCCGAATCTTCTTCTCCCTTTCATTTGCCTTAACAGGAAGATAACCCCAGAATGCAAAGTTTTGTCCGTTAAGGCCTGAACCCATCAATGCAAGCATGATGGAGGAGGGCCCGGTTAATGGTATTACGCCGATTCCTTTTTTATGGGCCAGGTAAACGATATCAGCACCCGGATCTGCTATACATGGAGCCCCGGCTTCGGAAACCAATCCTATATCCAGGTTTTTGCCTGTATCATCAAGAAACGTCGAGGCTTCTGATGGGGTTGTATATTTATTCAGGAGATAAAATTTCGCCTCATCAAAATTCTTTAAATATCCTGCCTTTCTTAAGAACCTCCTGGCAGTCCTCAGATCCTCAACAATAAAAACTTCCAGTTTCCGGATGATATTAAAGTTTAATTCCGGGAGTACATTATTCAGCACATTGTTTCCCAGAGATGATGGGATCAGGTATAGTTTTCCCCTGGTTTTCATATTAATTCCATGGAAGTTTGTTAAGGTCAATATTCCCACCCGACAGGATTATAATTATTCTTTTACTGTTAAAGTCAAACTTTTTTTCGATGATTGCCGCTAAAGGTACGGCGGAACTTGGCTCAATGATAATCTTCATCCTTTCCCAAATTAAGCGCATTGCCTTAAGAATAGCTTCTTCACTAACTGTAACTATCCTGTCAACCTGTTTCCTGATGATGGGAAAGGTAATACTACCCAGGGATGTTAATAGCCCATCAGCAATGGTATTCGGATTCACCGAAGGTATCAGTTTGCCGGAATAAAACGATCGGTAAGCATCATCGGCATTTGCAGGCTCAGCACCGATAACTGTGATATCTGGCAATATGGATTTAGCAGTTATCGCTGTCCCGCTCAGTAAACCCCCACCGCCCACAGGCGCCATGATGATATCTGCCTCATTGATTTCCTGAAGAGCCTCAAGTGCTGCAGTACCCTGGCCTGCAATGATTAAGGGGTTGTTATAAGGATGGATCTCCACAGATTTTGTATCCTGAGTGATCCGTTTCAAGGTTTCTTCACGTGATTTTAAATTGGATTTACAAAAGCTAATCTTTCCACCATACGACTCAACAGCATTAACTTTAACGCGTGGTGATGTTTCAGGCATAACGATATAGGAAATTGTATCGCGGATTGCTGCAGCTCTGGCAAGAGCCTGTGCATGGTTGCCTGAAGAATGAGTGGCCACTCCCTGCTTTAATTGGTTATTTGACAGGGAAAAAACAGCATTAACCGCCCCGCGTGATTTAAAAGCCCCGGCTTTCTGAAAGTTCTCACATTTGAAGAAAATACTGCAGTTAAAAAGTTTGTTGAGTAGTGATGAAGATAATATCGGAGTTTTGTTAATATACGGTTGAATCCTGGCAGCGGCTTCTCTGATATTTGAAATATCAGGTATTTCCTGGAAATCGGTATTCACAGTTCGCAGTTAAAGTTTCTCGGAATTCTTGATCTTCTCTACGATTTTTGTACAGGCCTTTTCAATCATCTGGAAGGTTCGTTCGAATCCGTCTTCATCTCCAAAGTACGGATCAGGTACCCCTTCATTTTTTCCATGAACCATGCTCATCAGGTATTGAACTTTATCCAGGTCGTCATCGGTCCTTGCGAAATATCTAACATCCCGGTAATTAGCTGATTCCATAACATAAATCTTGTTATATTTATCAAAATCCTCAGAAGTAAATAATCGGCATGTATAGTCAGAAATATCTATTCCATGTCGTTTCGCAATTTTGATAGCCCTTTTATCAGGATGTTCATTAATATGATATGATTCAAAACCGGCTGACTCAACCACTGCCTCCAGGTTATTTTTTTTCAATTTGTCTTTTAAAATACCTTCCGCTAACGGCGATCTGCAGATATTTCCCAAACATACAAATAATATTTTCATAGCCCACCTCTTATTAACCTTATGAGGGTTAAGTATATTTTTGATTATTATGAATTAATATATTTCACATCCAATTTTATAAAAATAAGAAAAATTTAAGAAACAAGCAAACCTGATTTGGCTAAAGCTTAATTTTTTTATCTAATTCTTCAACGTAAGACCGGAATTGCTTGTCGGTTTCGATTAAATTATTCACAGTTCTGCAAGCATGCAATACAGTAGCGTGGTCTTTATTTCCACAGTGAAGGCCGATAGTAGCAAGTGAGGATTTGGTGTGTTTTTTAGCAAAATACATGGCCAGCTGCCTTGCCTGTACTATTTCGCGTTTTCTGGTTTTGGAGTTGATAACATCAAGCGGTAAACCAAAATAATCACACACTATTTTTTGAATATAATCAATAGAGATTTCGCGTGTGGTATTCTTCACGAACTTGTCGATCATTTGTTTGGCCAGCTCAATGGTGATCGGTTTTTTATTCAGTGATGACTGAGCAAGGATTGAAATCAGGGCGCCTTCAAGTTCCCTGATGTTAGTAGTGATGCTGTAGGCAAGATATTCCACCACATCCTGTGGCATGTCAATGCCATCATTATATAATCGTTTTTGTAAAATAGCGATCCTGGTTTCGAGATCAGGAACCTGAAGATCCGCTGCCAATCCCCATTTGAACCTTGATAGTAATCTTGGTTCCATGCCTTTCATTTCAACAGGAGGCTTATCCGATGTAATAACTATCTGCTTGCCTTTCTGATGTAAATGGTTGAAAATATGGAAGAAAACGTCCTGGGTTTTTTCCTTTCCTGATAAAAACTGTATATCATCTATGATCAGTAAATCGATCATCTGGTAAAAATGAACAAAATCGTTTTGATTGTTATTCCTGACAGATTCGATATACTGTGCGATGAATTGTTCAGTAGAAACGTACAGGACAGTAATATTTGGATAATTGTTCTTTGCCTGGATGCCAATAGCATGAGCCAGGTGCGTTTTTCCTAATCCAACATCACTGTAAATAAGCAGGGGGTTAAATGCTGTTTTCCCGGGATTTTCAGATACGGCATAACCTGCAGACCTGGCAAGTCGGTTACAATCACCCTCAACAAAACTATCGAATGAGTAAGAATCAACAAGCTGTGACTGGACTTTGATCTTTTTAAGGCCGGGTATAATAAAAGGATTTGGAATATCTTTTGATTGACCTTTATTTAAATCAATCGGCATGGAAACCGGGGGATTCTTTACAGCTTTTTTATTCGCTGTAGGAACATTAATGGTGTAAGGGCTGGAGTCAGAATATGAACTATCCATAATAATACTGTACTCAAGTCTGCCTTCCGAACCCAGTTCTTTTTTAATTGTTTTCTTTAAAAGATTAATATAATGTTCTTCCAGCCATTCATAGAAAAACTGACTTGGAACCTGTATGGTCAGAACCTTGTTTTCTAACTTAACCGGGGTAATAGGCTCAAACCATGTTTTAAAACTCTGATAATGAACGTTATCCTTAATAATCTCAAGACAATTCTCCCACACTGCTACATAATCTTTTTTCATCCGCAAATTTTTGTTTCCTTTTTTAGTTTTAATACTGTTCCTTAACTACTTCACTTTCTTGCTTAAATTTTTTGGTTAAGTATGAGTAATTTTAGTACCGCGAGTTTTTTATAGTAAACTTGCCAACCTGAAGGGAGCATGATTTTGCAGAACAAATATGCTATTAAAAAAGTTAAAAAAAAAGAAATATATACCTTGATTTTTAACTTTTTTTGTCGTATATAGGAGTGATGATTCAGTAATTGATTACTTCTTTTCTTTATTCCTTGATTTAATCATTCTATTCTGTCCTTAAATATCTAATTTCTAATTTTTTATTTCTTGAGATCAGTTTAAATATTCGATCAGATTCACTTTTTCTTATGCTAAATATAATTTTACTCTCAATATCAAAAACCTGTTCAAGCTGCTGTAAATTTTTTTCACCAATAATTTTCATGATGACATTGGTGTCTTCGTACCTGAATTTTACCTGGTAGATATCCTTAATTGTTCGTTCAATGAAGCTTGCATTATCCAGTGCGTATCTAGTAGCTGTTTTATAGGCGTTTACAAGCCCACTTGCTCCCAGTTTCTTCCCACCGAAATATCTGGTAACGATCACTAATATGTTGGTCAGGTCCTTTGAAAGAATTTGGTTAAAAATGGGCTTTCCGGCAGTACCGGATGGTTCACCATCGTCGTTACTCCTGTTTATAACTTTTTCTATTCCAAGCTGGTAAGCATAACAATGATGACGGGCGCCATGATATGTTTTTCTGACTGTTTCAAGGTGCGTTTTAATTTCATCTTCATCATGAACGGGAAATGCCTGCGCTATAAATTTACTTCCCTTCTCCTTGTAAAGCCCTTCTGATATTCCTTGAATAGTTCTGTATGTATCATTAATCTGCATTGGTCAAATTTTATAGTGAAATTAATGTGATGGCTGTAACCGCAAGAAAAACACCAATCCAATTTATAAGGGATAGTTTCTCCCTGAACAGGATCAATCCGGAAAGGGCTGTCAGGGTAACAATTCCGGAATTCATCACCGGGAACATCACACTGCTTTCCATGTATCCCAGGGCTTTCAGGGCAAAGAATGTTGTAAAAAAGTTTACCACCCCCAGCAACACACCACCGGTAACATTTTTTAAATTAATCTTTTCACGTTTAAATATAACGTTGAATGAAGTTATGAAGGTGGATACAATCAGTGCAACAAGAAAGATCGTTGAAATAAAAAATCCCTCATCCCCGATCAGGTAATAATGTTCAGCAACCTTAAGCAGGGTATCAATAGTTCCGTTGCCAAGGAATAGAAAAACAGGAAGTAAAATAAACCGGGAATGTTTAATAAAGTTTTCATTCTTTGAAAGGGAGAGATAAAAGGCAATGATAGCAAGAATGATCCCGGATATTTTCATAAAATCAGCAGAATCACTGTAAAGGATGATACCGAATGAAACAGGCAGAACTACGGACATTTTACTGGCCACAGCGGTTATTGC
This sequence comes from uncultured Bacteroidales bacterium, assembly GCA_964468645.1. Taxonomy (GTDB): domain Bacteria; phylum Bacteroidota; class Bacteroidia; order Bacteroidales; family JAIOZK01; genus JAIOZK01. Next base: position 44,535 of record CAYXUU010000008.1, on the reverse strand, counting down.
TACACCTGCCTTCTGTGATGATATTCCGAAAAGAACCAGCGTTCCAACGAATAAAAATCCTTCAATAATACCAAGATATAACCATGGTTCACTGTAAAGGCTAAGTATCGATTCGTTTTCAGTAAACAGTGTAAAACCAAGAATTGTTGCGCATAGATAATTAAAAGTAATTGCCTGAAAAGTATTGATCCTGAACTTCAGGAAATATTTGAAAAGGATAAAAATCAAAGTGGATAAAAGAATGGATGAAAGAAGATATATCATATCATCATAATGTTTTCAGCAGCGGCTTTGATCGTTAGTTTTTCAATATCAAAAATAACTACATTATTCAACCCAAAGAAGGAAACTGCTTTTTTGAGAATGTTATTTCTGACAGTCCAGATCATTGGGAAATCAGTTAGTTCAATTATTCTTTGAATCGCACGATGCCATATGTATCCCTCCAATTCAAGTTTACCAACCTCATCAATAACAATAATATCGGGCCTGTTATTTATAGCTTCTTTCAGAATGTTGTTCCCGTATTTAATGGCTTCAGGATTAAACCAGTAACTTGCTCTTTTTACCCAGTCTTTTTTATGGTGAGCAGAGCAAAGAACCATATTATTACTGTCTTCTATATTTGTGATTTCGAAGTGTGAACGTTTGTTGTCTTTCCAGAAACCGTTTGCATAAAAGCCAGCCAACTTAAGGCCATTTGTTTGGAGCGAATTCACCAGTTCAATAACAAAAGTAGTTTTTCCAGCTCCCTGCCCTCCTGTAACCATAAAAATTTTATTGGAGAACATGCTACCCATACTTTATATAAAATCGTAATAGAATTTCAGGAAGCGGTCAGCGATGGCTTCCCATGAAAATTCTGCCTGAACGGTTTTATATGCCTTCATCCCCAGGTTTTCTCTCAGTTTATCGTTTTGTAGTACTTTCGTAAGGATATCAGCGAACTCGATCGGATCTGAAGGGTCGACAAGCATACCATTCACACCATTGTTGATAACAGTTCTGATCCCACCAAACCTGGAGCAAACAACAGCTTTCCCACATGCCATGGCTTCCTGTGTGGTCATTCCAAAGGGTTCGAAAAGTGATGGCAGAACAAAAAGCTTACTGTTCTGGTAATAGCCAACCATATCTTCATCTGCTACATAACCAATTACATGAACCCTGTCATTCATCTTATTTTCATCAATTATTTTATGCATCACAGCAAAAATTCCCTTCTCCCTTGTTTTGGGATTTGGCGAGCCGCCACCGATCACCAGGTCAATATCCGGGATCCTGTCTTTTACAATGGCAAAAGCCTTCAACAGGTAATCATGACCCTTGTTGCTGTCGATACGGCTGATACAATAAATGTAATTTTCAGGAATATTGGTCTGAATTGGTTCCATCCCATCCTTGAGAGGTTTGAAGGTATGCACATCAACTCCGGGAGGGATATCCACTATATTATCAGCAAAGAAGCCATACAATTCATTGATCTTTTCAAGTTGCAAGATTGTGGTGATACTCTGTGCATTTACATTCTTAAATATCCTGATCTCCTCTTCTATACGAAGTTTAAAGTTGAATTTCCTTTCCATCTCAGCTGGGTCTCCGCCCATCTGTTCCCTTTTCCAGGCGCCAAGAGAGTGGGCGGTGAAAAAGGCGGGTTTGTTAAGGGCCCTGGCAACATCAAGAGTTACAATTCCGGCATCGACATAATGGCCATGGAAAAGATCGTAATCCCAACCTTGTTGTCTGATTAATTCAACCATATTGCCCGACAGTTCTGGCAGTACTTCATAAATGAATTCCTTAGGAATAAATTCCCAGGGGCCGGCAGGAATTCTGATTACATTCACATCAGGATAGCCGGGCACCGGATCGATTTGCTTCTGGCTTTGATCAAACCACCGGGTATAAATATCAACTTTTATTCCATGCCTGGATATCGCTTTTGCAAGTTCCAGAACATAAACAACCTGTCCGCCTGTATCTGTCTGACCTAAAACCGGAACGGGATCAAAATAACCATGTGTACTGAGCATGGCTATTCTGGAGAATTTATTATCCATACCTTTTTCCTTTTATTGCGGTGTAATCTTTTTTAATGATGATATCTGCAAGATATTTGTGGGAAGAGATTTCTTCATGTTCTATTTTAAGTATCTTTTCAAGGAATTCATCCTGATTTTCCCTGTTACGCTCTTGTCGTGATGCTTTGGTGTCGTGGTAATTCCGGTCGATAAATACTTTCCTGTTAACCTTGTTCAGAAGTGTTGTATAGGTGCCTTCAGCAATAAGGACTTTATACGGTTCTAGATCAACAGTTTCACTGTCTATCCTGTCTTCGTCGAAAATTACAAGGGGTTTTGTGATCCTATTGTTTCCACTGAGAACCTCTCCGATCCCCTCATCCAGCAGGGCCAGTTTTACTTCTCCCGGGCCTACCCAGTTGATATCTTTTACTCTTGTTTCTGCATTGGTCTTCGGTGGATAAACAAAATAATCATCCTGGGCAAAAATATAGCCTCGTACTCCATTTTCTTCGAGCTTTTCCGCGATAGAAGCAGCTATTTCTGATTTTCCTGCACCGGATTCCCCGGCAACACTGATCACGTATCGACCACTGGTATTAATGATTTCATTAAGGATAATATCCACAACTTCACCTGCAGCCTTTCTGTGGTTTTCATTTATAATTAGTATGTCACCTTTCATAAGTTAAGAAATTGATTGTATGTGTTGGCCTCAAAAATACATAAATTCATTAACTTCGAAAGGTGAAAAAGGACCTTCATACAGTCAGCTTTTTGTTCAGGAAATACCTCGATGACCTTGCTGAACATTACCCGAAAAGAGAAGCACGTCAGTTGCTTTACATTGTGTTTGATTACTTTTTAGGTTTATCAAAAACAAAAGTAATTACTGAGGGTGCCAGACTTCTCGGTGCTTCAGAACAAAAAAAAATTAGTATGGCTATAACACTGTTAAAGGAATACAGGCCGGTGCAGTATATTACCGGAGAAACCACCTTTTGCGATATTAAAGTTAACGTAAATGAATCTGTTCTGATACCGAGGCCTGAAACCGAGGAACTGGTATATTGGATTATTGGTGAAAAGAGTTACCATTACAAAAGGATACTGGATATCGGAACCGGGAGCGGTATTATTGGAATCGCCTTAAAGAAACATTATCCAGAGGCTGAAATAACAGCCATCGATGTTTCGGAAGCCGCATTAAGCCTTGCGCGTGAAAATGCTTTTATGAATAATGTTGATATTGATTTTCAGTTGATGGATTTTCTTGACTGGGAAACATGGAAAACATTGGGTGGTGATTTTGATTTAATTGTTTCAAATCCCCCCTATGTTACCGAATCAGAAAAGAAACTTATGAAACGCAACATACTGGATTATGAACCTCACCAGGCCCTTTTTGTTCCTGATAATGAGCCGGTTAAATTTTATAGTGCCATTGCCAGGTTTGCTATCAGGAGTTTAATAAAAGGTGGTCATATATATCTTGAAATCAATGAGGCCAGAGCTGCTGAAGTTGAACATGTTTTTGCTTCCGGATTTTCTAACATAGCTATTCGCAAAGATTTAAGCGGTAGAGAAAGAATGGTGAGAATTGTCAGGACGTTAAATTAGTCTCTTTTTCTCTTTTTGCGTTTTCTTTTTAAAAGGGGGAGGTTTTCTGAATAGACACCAAAAATACGGGTCACTTTCATAAGGTATCTGGTTTCATCCGTATCAGTAAGCTTAAGCCTTTTTATTGCGTATTCTGATTCCTCTTCAAGCCAGGGCAGGATTAGTTTTGGGTGGCAATACTGTGCCGAATCAGATTCTGTAAGGATATGTAAAAGTTCCCTTTTCAGATTCTTCAGGATTTTATTGGCCTCAGAGATTTTTGTTGTATACTCCATGGCATGTATTGATAAGGTATCGTAAAATTAGTGGATTATCATTTATCAATCATGATTGTCTGTATAAAATCATAGGATTGTTTATAAATACCGGGGCAATTACTTTCGCGAGGGCCGGCGATGTTCAATGTTCTGATTTTGTTTCTAAAGATCCAGCTTCTGATTTGTTTAGGGTTGACAATAACAGATAAGTCACATATTATAAGTGGTTTATGATGTTCCCTTAACAGATCAATGGTGGTTTGTGTCCCTTTGTCCCTGGTTTTATCTATGATGATTAAAGTACCATCACTATTCATGATATTCAACGATGTACGTTCCTTATAATCATCTGAGGAAGTTTCAATCAGTGGATAGTGTTCGGGAATGACACCATCTTCAGCTTTTCTCCCTTTAGGACAATGCCCTCCACATTGGATATTATTATTAACAGCAACATCCAGTGATGCACGGTCAACACCGGTTTGCCCGCCTGAGATGATTTTCTTAATTGTTATTTTCAATTGTGTTAGACCCGTTGGATTTAAAGTCGGCAAAGTCACGCTGAGCTTTCAGAACATTAAATGCCTGCAGTACAATATTCTTGGTTTCAGTAAGAATTTTGAAGTATAAGATACTGTTTTTGGTACCTATTGTTTCTGATTTAATTCGCTGTATCTGGTTCCTGATATCTATCTCCGTTGCTGATAAGATCTCCTGCTGAACATGTTGGGCTGTAGTTATATCGCCATAATTTTCACTTTCGATGATCCCCTGAATGATATCAATCAGGTTGATTATCTTTTGATTTATTAAGTATAGTTCTTTTAGTTGTTCAGGAGTCAAGGTTTTATGGGTGTTGTTAATGTGTTCATATACAGGAGCGACCATAAAGGATATACTATGAAGCATCTCCCGGATATAATCAAGTACCTGAACATAATGATGCCCGGTATCAATTGAATCTTCCTGCAGTTTGGTAATAACCTTATCAATGTTATCCTTGTATTTTTTTGCTTTTCTGGATTGTTTTTCAATTGCCTTTTTGGCTTCTTTCAATTCCTGCAGATCTTCTTTTTCCAGCCCGGTTAAGATATTCTGATATTCATTTTTAACTACTTTGAGGGATTTATTTACTTTTCTCAAACAGCTATCATAAACACTTTCTTTATTAATCTCTTCAGTTACTGCAATGTCTTCCTCATCAACTTCTTTTGCTTCCGTTTCTTTTTTCTTAAAAACACTATGTGTTCTTACGATGAGGAAAACAGCTATTGCAACCATGCCAATTACTGCAATAAAACCTCCAAAGTAAAACAACATTGCCAGTAAAAATGCTACTGTGAAAGCAGAGAAAGCGGTAAAGAACCATCCCCCGACAACTGAAACAACACCGGTAATGCGGTAAACAGCGCTTTCACGCCCCCACGCCCTGTCGGCAAGAGAAGTGCCCATGGCTACCATGAATGTTACATATGTTGTCGAAAGTGGAAGTTTAAGGGAAGTAGCAAATGAAATCAGGATACTGGCAATCATTAAATTTACAGATGCCCTGATCATATCAAAAGAAGGAGCGTCGGGTTTCTTTTCTGAAACTTTCAGAGGGGATTGATCAAATTGTTTTTCGATTGTATTCTGAACTTTGACTGGAATTAGGATTTTCAGAACATTGGTGAGATTAATTGAACTTCTGACAAGTGACCTTGATAACATGGTGGATCCGAATCGTTCTGTACCCTCTTCCTGCCGGCTTAAATCAAGCGTGGTTTTGACTACACTTTTTGCTTTTTTTGAGAACCAGAGGGTTAATACCATGATCAGCCCGGCAATTAATAAAAAGTAGGTTGGTGTGCTAACTTTTCCTGCAAGGGCTGTCATGGAAAAGCTGTCCGGATCGGTGGCCCCGGAGGCTAAATACACTTTAAATGATTCATACCCTGCCAGTGGCACCCCTATGAAGTTTACCAGGTCGTTGCCGGCAAATGCCATGGCAAGTGCAAAGGTCCCTACCAGGACAATGAACTTTAAAATATTTATTCTGGCAATCCATCTTAATACCTGTATAATGATGGTCCAGCCTGCAAAACTCATCGCTAGGATCAACATCGTGTTGAGTTTGATCCATTCTTTTACATCCTCCGACATAAAAGACGATCCCTTTGCACCTTTGATCAGGATAAAATATGTGATTGCTGTAATTGCCAATCCTCCCCAGATTGAACCATAATATCTCATCCTCTTCTCATACCTGAAAGAGAATAACAACCTGGTTAAGTATTGTACCAGCGCTCCGGCACTGAATGCAACCACCACCGATAAAAGAATCCCGGCAATAATGGCAAGTGCTTTACCGGAATTTATAAATTCATTTAAACTCTCTGATCCATCCCCAAGGCTTAACTTAATTACAGCAATCCCGACTGCCGCACCCAATAACTCAAAAACAATGGAAACCGTGGTTGAGGTGGGTAAACCAAAAGTGTTAAAGGTGTCGAGTAGAATAATATCGGTAACCATTACCGCCAGGAAGATGAACATGATTTCAGAGAAGCTGAACATCCCGGGAAAGAATATGCCCTTTCGGGCAACCTCCATCATTCCGCTTGAAAATGTAGCACCTACGAGAACGCCAAAAGCGGCAATAACCATAATAATCTTAAACGGCGCTGCCTTTGCGCCAATGGCAGAGTTTAAAAAATTTACAGCATCATTACTTACACCAACAACAAGATCGGAAATGGCAAGGGCAAATAAAACGATGACTAATACAAGATATATTATTTCCATTTAACCTCGTAATGATTGTGTTGTTTATACGGGCAAATTTATAAACAAAATATTATGACCGATAAGAAAATTATTAACAAATTATTAAGCACTGAACATGAGTAATGGTGTCAAATTCATTAAATCAAGGTGGGGCTGTATCATAACCTTGTTAAACCGCTCGGCACGCTTATATTACACAAAGATCGTAAATTACTATCAGGCTGTTTTATATCCTGCTTACCCTCCTCGTACGTTCATAACGGTCTAAGTGATTAAGAGTAATTTAAGGCTTCGATACCTCCCCAATACAAAATTTAATAAGATTTCAGTATTCTCCCGGCCGGGCTATTCATCCTGATATGCTTTCCGATCTCATCAAATGTGATGAATATGTTGGTATGGCCGGTAGCATAACTGGCAATCTCATAGTTGTTATAGTAAAAACCAATGCCGTCTTTTGTCAGGTAGAAGTTTGACGTAGGTTCGATGGTCTCATAAAAGAACCCTGCTTCAGTAAGTTTCTGGGCAGCCGGAATATTATATAACTCATAAATCTTATCATTGATAAGTTTAACCAGGAGGTCATGTACATCACTTGCAAATAATTCTTCAAGGATCACAGATTCCCCATTAATCATGTCCACTACCATGTATTTCTTAACACTTAAACCATGCGCACCACCGGTAAAAGCATAATCGTTAAACTCGATGGTGCAAACATAATCCTGGTTGAATACTACATTCATCATCTTTATCTTTTCCCAGTTGAACGATTGGCCTCCTTCATAAAGTTCGCTGTTGGCATCGGTATAATGTCTGAAATATTCGGCCTCCTTTCTTTTCAGTAAGGAGTCAGGGATGAGATCAGGGTAGTAGTTTCCGAAAAATTCATCGTTAATAAGCATGTTTAATGAATCCTGTATTTCAGTGTCGGGAAAATCAACAGGGCTCAGTAATAACAGGGTAATCTCTGCAAAAGGTTGCGGCTGGTTATTAATTAAATATGTGGAGGCGTTGAGATAATGAACATCAAATTTAACAGAACCGGCAGGGTATTTTTCTTTCAGGTTGAATTCGAGGGTTTTACCAGCCCGGGTGTTATGCCAGATTCCTTCTGCCTCGGTATTGCTGATAAATATGCCATCAAAATACGACTCATCACCGCTGTATTCATGAAGGATAAATTCAGTTGGGTTTGCCATAGTACCATCTAAAGGAATGATCTTGCCCTGGTATTTTTTATCTCCAGTGATATTTTGCTCATAATAATAATAGAAATAATTGCCATAAAGGGTATCCCCTGACCTGACAAGGTTCATGCTGATCATGGTATTTGAGTTGATATTGCCATGAAGCAGTTTATAGAATAATGTCTCTGGCAGATCCTGGGCTGTTGTAAACAAACTCATACAGGTAAGGAAAACCAGGGAAAGAAAGCGGTTCATGTGATGGTGTTTTAATTCATCCCAAAGTTAGGAAAATTCATGAAGTCCGGGAGGTATTTGGGATATTGTGTTGGTTATGGCAGGGAGTGGGGGATTGAAGAGTTGAAAGGTTGAAGGGTTGAAAAGTTGAAAAGTTGAAAATTCTAATCCTAAAGGCCAGTGAAAAAGAGGAAATGGGAATATTATGAATGTAAGATAAATATGATATCTTTGGTTAAACATCAACTGTTTAATTAAACCATGGTATATATTATATCGTTACCACACATTAAAAAACAAACACCGTGACAGAAAAGGAAAAAATGTTGAAAGGGGATTATTACGATTCTAGAGATTCTGAATTGATAAAAAACTATCATAAAGCCCGAAAATTGTTGAAACAATATAATAATCTTGATTCAAATTTATTTCAAGAGCGAGAACAAATCTTAAACGAGCTATTTGAATTTAAAGGAGGCCAAAGATGAAAATATTAGCAATTTGTGGCAGCCCGCATAAAGGAAATACGTATAAGGTTCTTAATTCAATACATGAAAATTTTCCGGATATCGGTTATAAAATCCTTATGCTTAATGATCTGAATTTTGAGCTATGCAAAGGGTGTTACTCATGCGTTGTGCGCGGAGAAGAGAAATGCCCGATTAAGGATGACCGCGATATGATTATTGGGGAAATGTTGGAAGCTGATGGGGTAATATTTGCATCTCCGACATATTCACATATGATTTCGGCAATCATGAAGAATTTTTTTGACCGCTTTGGATTTTATGCACACAGGCCACGATTTTTTGATAAATATGCCATGTCACTTACAACATGTTCAGGATATGGTGCAGAATTTGCGATTCAATATATGGATAAAATGCTTGGGGTGTTCGGTTTTAATATGGTACCACCACTCGACTTGAATGTCAGGCCGGGAAAAGTCAAAGAGGCTGACAGGCAATTCAATCATAAAAAAACAATAGATGCAGTTAATGTTCTGTTAGCCGGAATTAAAAAAGGTAAGAGAAGAAAGCCAAGTTTATCTTTCATGGTTCCTTTTCACATATTTAAACTTGTTTCTGAACTTGAAAGTGATTTTATGAAGGCAGATTACGAATACTACAAGGATAAGAAGAATTACTACTACGACATAAAAATAAATCCTGTCAAAACTTATCTGGCTAAAAAGATTGCCAGGAAGACAATTTTAAATTAACGGATCTTTCAATAATTGCAGAAATCAAAGCATATGAATAACACCATCAATCAGGAAACATGTAAAAAATGTAAATTATGTATTAAAGTGTGCCCGTGCAATAAGCTGGATTTTAATGAAAATCAGGAAGTATATTTCATACCCGAAAGAGATGCCATCTGTTTACATTGCGGACAGTGCATGGCTGTTTGTAATACAAAAGCTATACAAATTGACGGACTATCATATCATAATGATTGTATTGACTTACCTGACAACAATGTTTTATATCCTGAATTACTCGATTTTTTATCCACCCGCCGCTCTATCAGAAATTTTACAGATAAACCAGTTCCCAAGGAGGTAATACAGCAAATTATTGATTCCATTGCATTTGCACCCTATGGGGGTTCGCCAGATTCAGTATCTATAAGTGTAGTGAATAACAGAAAAACCATTGAATCGGCATTACCGTTAATCTCTGAATTTTACGACAAGCTGGTTAAGTGGATTGATAATCCTGTTATCCAGTTTATTTTTAAACAGAAGAAGGATACTGAAACTTATAATACCGTTAAAAACCATGTTTATCCAATAGCTAAAATTGGTAACTATAAGCTAGAGTACGGCGATAGAATAACCCGGAATGCCCCTGCTGTTTTGATATTTCATGCAGACAAAAGGGCTGTGTCACATACACATAATGCAATTATATTTGCAACCTATGCGATGCTGGCAGCTCATTCTCTTGGGCTGGGGGCAACAATGATTAGCCTGATACCTCCTGCTATAAATAAAGTAGAATCTATTAGAAGTATTTTTAAAGTTCCAAAGGATAATGAAGCAATAATCTCATTGATTATCGGGTATGGAAAGATTAAGTACAAAAGGGGAATAAAAAGAGAAATGAAGAAGATTAGTTGGGTTGAATAGTAAACATAAATAGTAGTACAATGAAGTATTCAAAAATGTTAAGGGAATTGTTTTCCGGTATTTCACTGCAGGTTGAAGATTTATTTCTGTTAGAATCCTTTCAGATCAAATACCTGCCAGATAGAGTCCCAAAAAAGGAATTTGCAGTAATGCTCCGAAAATATCCTTACATACAGCGCTTCCTTATACTAAAGTATCCTTTGATAAAGAGTTTTATTGATACTGTGTTAAATGAGAACCGGGAAACAGGCGATGAAAATGAAATTGATGATTGTTGCAACGAATTGCTGTGGGAAATTGCCGACCTTATCGTTTATAATAAATACCCTGCAATATATGATGACAGAGTAGAATTTAATTGGGATATTAAGGAAATAATCCCTGAAAATTCACTTGAGGGAAAAGTGGTAGCCGATGTAGGGGCAGGATCAGGAATGCTTGCATTTTTATTAGCACAATATGTAAAAACGGTTTATGCAATTGAACCTATTCCCGGCTTTCGGGAGTTTATCAGGGCTAAGGCAATGAAAGAAAAGTATGGTAACATTTATGTGATGGAAGGATTTCTTGATTTAATTCCCCTTCCCGAAAATTCTCTCGATATATTATTTACATCAAATGCAATCGGATGGAATCCGGAGAAAGAATTGCATGAAATTGAGCGTGTAGTAAAGCCAGGAGGAAAGGCTGTTCATATAATGAGGGTTAATGAAGATGTAACTGACAATCCTATCCATAATACCCTGATATCATCTGAGTGGAAATATGATTTTTACCAGTATAAAAGTACAACCGGACAAAGAATGAAGTATATAAAAACTTTAGTTGTAAAAGGGGAATAATGCAAGAAACGCTAACAACGATTGAAAAACATTGAAAAGATTGGAAAATGATGTTGAAGTACAAAACAGGCAAGCTCCCACCAAATTTTATTTTTTTAGGAATAATGTTATCTGCTATCGGTATTTGGAGAATGGTGGTTTTAGACTGGAAAGGGATACTGTTTTTCTTAATATCATTGTTACTTCTTTTTTTAGAGTCCGGGATAATTATAGATACTGACAATAAAAGGATAAAAGAATACACCGGTTTTTTTGTCATCAGGAGAGGAGAATGGGGATGTATAAAGTCAGTTATTAATCTCCAGATTATAAAAACAAGGGAAACACAAAATATGAGCGTTCTTTCTATTACCAGAACTGAAACAAAAGACGTGTACAAACTCTTAATGATTTTACCTGATAGAGAAATTGAACTTATGTCAGGTGAAGAAGACGATATCCTCAACAGGGCAGAAAAAATATCTTTATCGCTTAAGGTGCCGGTTGAAAATCTTGTTAAATAATATGAAAAAGAACTTATTTATTCCGGGGTTAATTTTAGTGACCTTTATTCAGTCTTGCACTACAAATAATAAGACGGCCTTTGACATTATACAGAATACAATTGCTGCTATTGATACGATTGAAACGATTTATTATAAACAGGATATGGTAAGGACTAATCCTGGAAAAATAAATGATACCATTTTTAGATATAGGGAAATGTATTTTAAGAGATTGCCCGGTGATTCTATCGTTGGTGTAAAAGGACATTGGTATATGTATGTTGATGATAAAACAAATATAATTTTCGAGGATATTTATGATGGGAGTAGGCTGATACGAAAAAATAATCGGGACAGTGTAGTTAAGGTTTATGATTTACTTAAGTATCCTGAATATAAAAGAAAACACTTTTGGGGGCATAATACACTTTTTGGTATGCAATATGAACTCAGGCAAATTTTGGATATTGCTGACTCGTTTAGCGTGGAGAGGTTAAATGATACGGTTTTTATGGACAAAGACTGTTTTCAGATATTGATAGTATTGGAGAATAAGATTACAATGCCTGGATTTGAAACAAGGCTTGAGGAAAGTAATGGAAGTGTTTCAAAGACCTTATATGTCATTGATAAAAAAACAAATTATCCGATAAGGATGAAAGGGGAAAACTATTCAACTCAAAGTCCTGAACAAAGGTTTTTTATCGACCAGGAATATTATGATATTGAATTTAATCCCAAAATAGATGAAGATTTTATGTTTAATACTTCGATTGATACTATTGAAGTATCTGAAATAAAAGAAATGAAACCATATTAGCTACGTTTAAATATTTATTTATATTTGGTTAGAAGTAAATTACATTCAAACTTTGGAATAAACTATAAACTACACGTCATGAGAAAAACTGTAATCTTTTGTGCTGCTTCTATTTTTACACTGATAGCAATTGTTGCCGGAACCGATACCATTGCCTGCACCCGCGTAATGTATCAGGGCCCCAATGGTACTATTATTACTGCCCGTTCAATGGACTGGAAAACCGAAATCCCTTCAAACCTTTGGGTATTCCCCAGGGGTATGGCCAGGAATGGGGCTGTTGGATCGAAATCACTTAGCTGGACATCTAAATACGGATCTGTTATTGCAAGTTCGTGGGATATAGCCACATCTGACGGGATAAATGAAAAAGGGCTGGTAGCAAATGTGCTCTGGCTTGCAGAATCCGACTATCCGGTATTTGATACAACGGGCAATGTAAAGGGCCTTTCTATTGCTGCCTGGGCACAATATGTGCTTGATAATTTTGCGACTGTTAATGAGGCTGTTAATGAACTGGCACAGGAAGAGTTTGTTATTGTATCGGCAACCATTCCGGGTACCGACAGGTTTACAACGCTACATCTATCGGTTTCGGATGCTACCGGCGACAATGCTATTTTTGAATACATCGACGGAAAGCTCGTCATACATCACAGTAAATCATACCAGGTGATGACCAACTCACCGGTATTTGAAAAACAACTGGCTATCAATACATATTGGGAAGGGATACCGGGCACCATCATGCTTCCCGGCACAAACCGTGCTGCAGACCGCTTTGTCAGGGCATCCTACTATATTAATGCCATTCCGAAAACCGATAATACAAGAGTGGCCATTGCCAGTGTTTTCAGCGTTATCAGGAATTGCTCGGTCCCTTTTGGGATTTCCTCCCCGACCGAACCAAATATCTCCTCAACCAGGTGGAGAACTGTTGCCGATCAGAAAAATCTTGTCTATTATTTTGAAACCGTGCTAAACCCCAATGTTATCTGGGTTGATCTGAAATCAATAGATTTTAGTGAATTATCACAAACACGAATGTTAAATGTTAGTAATGATTATACATTCACCGGCGATGTAACAGAATCATTTACAGATTCAGAGCCATTTGAATTTGCGGGTTTGTGAGACAGGATTTATTGAGAGCATTCAGTATTCAGCAAGCAGTTCTTCAATCGCGAAGCGAAATAACCAATAATTTAACATAAGTCCACCGTTGGCTGGACCTTCCAGAGTCCGAGGGACGAGGAGCTGGAAGGATCTTTAGCAATATTATGAATATAAAATAAATATGATACCTTTGAGTAAGTACAAGTATTTGTTACTGAACAATAGTTTATATCTCAGGAAATTGATATGGCAAGAAAACTTTTTGGGGGAGATAAATGGGAAATATAATCAATAGCAGATTATATTAACACGTAATAGGTCATTAAAAATAAAAGAAAATGAAACAAGGCAAAACATTAATTCTGGTTGACTCAATAATAAATATATTCCTTGGAATAGTCCTTCTAGCATATTCAGAACCTGTAATCAAATTTTTTGGATTGCCGGTGACAGACTTGAACTTTTATCCTAATATTCTGGGTGCGATACTATTTGGAATAGGAATAGCATTATTTATTGAGTTTAAAAGAAAAAATGAGTTTATTGGATTAGGACTGGGTGGTGCAATAAGTATCAATATGATGGGAGGTATTGTATTGTTCTTATGGATTGCATTTGGTAGATTAAACATCCCGATTCAAGGAACGATAATATTATGGATATTGGACATAATCCTGATTGGAATTAGCTCATTGGAACTATTATCCTATTTGAAAACAAACGACCTACGATAATACTACGTCAACCTATGCAAAAACCCACAATAGATTGTTAATAACCCGTTAGGTTAAAAACACCCTCAAACATCGAAGCCATCTGGCTGTTGAAAAGCCTGCGTCCACATTACAAAACTATCGCCAACTTCCGAAAAGACAACCATAAAGCATTCAGGGCCGTGTTCCGGAGCTTCGTACTGCTTTTAAAAAATATGGATCTGATAGAAGGCGATACTGTGGCCATTGACTCATTCAAGATCAGGGCATCAAACTCATTGAAGAAAAACTTCAATCACAATAAACTCGACCGCCACCTTGAGTATTTCGATAACCAGATAACCCAATACGAAAAAGGAGCTGGAAAAGCAGGACCTAATGGACAAAAGACAGACACTTGAAGAAAAGCTCACTGAGACTGGACAGGAACAGGTCTCGCTGACCGATCCCGACACAAGATCAGTGGTGCTGCATCGCAACATCGTCAACGTGGGATATAACATACAAGCCACAAGCGACCAGAAACACAAGCTCCTGGTAAACTACAACACCGGAACGGTTAACGATACTCACGCCCTGGCACCTATGGCAACGGCCTGTAAAGAACTGCTGCAAACAGAATACTTAAATGTCCTGGCCGATAAGGGATACCACACTGGTAAACAATTGCATGAGTGCCACCAAAACCATATCAAAACTTTTGTTTCACCAAAGATCCCGGCCACAAACCCTGACAAGGGAATACCCATCCACATGTTCTATTATAATAAGCAACAAGATACCTATACCTGTCCTCAAGGACATATCATGAAAAGCAATGGCAAATGGTTCAAACACTCTGATACCAGATCCGGAAGAAAGGATACTTATTTGTTTAAACGATACTTAACCACTGAATGTAAAACCTGCCCTATCAGGCAAAAGTGCACATCCAGCAAGGTAAACGGTCGTGCCATCGACCGCAACGAATTTGCTGATGATGTGGAGGTCAACAACGAAAGGGTTAACCCAAACCCGGATTATTACCACCAAAGACAACAAATTACAGAACACCAGTTCGGCACACTCAAAAGGCATTTGGGTTACAATCATACCAATGTAAGAGGCAAACCAAAGGTGATGGGTGAGGTTGGTTTATTGTTCACTGTTTACAACCTGGTGAAGTGTATCCATATTTATGGGGTGGATGATTTTGTAAAAGCCTTAAAACAAAAGCTTTATGTATATCCAAACATAGACTATGGGCCATTTTCAGCCTTTCTAAGGAATTTTTTATTTTTACTATATCGAAACACAATTGGGATGAACGCAGCTACAAAGCCACCCAATGCACTCTCTGTGCATGTATTTAAACCTGTTTTTACTTTCGGTGAAGGTTGTTGCACAGACTCCCGTTGTGCTTCATGCTGAAAAAACCAGATTATATAATGATAAATATGGAAAGAATGAAAAATATAGCTTTAATTGTAGGACTCTGCAGTATGTTGCTTTCATCTTGCAACATACCAAATGCTGAAAAAATCCTGAAAGAATCTTACGAGAAGTGTCAATCAATAAAGAACGGTTATTATGAAATGACACATTACATGAAATACATGTCAGATGATGATACAATATCCAGCAACTTAAATTGCCACTTTGAAAAATTATCTGGTGACACTATTTACTCTTTTGCATTTCACTATCAATACTATCGCGAGGGTGAATACAAAAGAGATGTATTGTATACTGGAGAAGACTTTGTTCGTTATTCTTTAAAAGACAGTACTGGTAATATTATGTCAAAAATGCTTTGGGCAAAAGAAATTAAATCATTCAGCCATAACTATACGTTTTATTCACCATTAACAAATAATAAAAGTTATCCATTGCCTGAGGACAGCGCATACATTGATAAAGAGCACATTTTTGAATTTCTTGGAGAAAAAACTATATGCGGAACACCTTGCTATCATATTAAAATGAATATAATTCCTACAATTGACAGTACAGCTATGTTTAAAACATTACGTGCTGAAAATAACTACTGGATAAGTAAACAAGACTACATTCCAATACAGTATTCATTAGCATATGACTTAGTAATGAATAACGATACAATGTACCAGTTTGAAAAAAATGTTTTGACAAAGTATAAACTTGAGAACTTGAAAGGTGAAGAAGAATTAAAGCTTTCTTCAATTCCTTCTCATATTATTCTCAAAGATTATGAGCCATCCAAAAGGCCAGAATTATTAGATTTAGCAACCATTGCCCCAAACTGGTCATTAATCTCTTTGGACGATGAAATAGTTAAATTAACAGACTTCAAAGGACAAATAGTATTAATTGACTTCTTCTATAAATCTTGTTATCCATGTATGCTGGCATTACCAGTATTACAAGATTTGCATGAAAAGTATAGTGACATAGGACTTAAAATTATTGGTATTAACCCATATGACACAAAAGAAGAAGATGATATTGATAATTTTTTAGCGAAACGAGGTGTTTCATATACCGTTTTGTTAGGAGGAAAGGATGCTGCAAAAGATTATCATGTTTCTGGCTACCCAACAATTTACTTGATTGATAAGGAAGGTAAGGTCTTGTTTACTCAGGTCGGTTACGGAGAAGGAACAGAAGAAAAGCTTGAAAAAGTGATTAAGCAAAATTTATAATAAAGCACGAAAGCACAATACGCCATAAAAAACATAGGGCAGAAAGTGCTAAATTTGAACGAAATAACATTTAATAAAAGGTTCTGCAACTAGATAGGTAGGAGCTCCGAAATGCCCTGCTTTTCTTATTGCCATCCGTTAAATATAAACCATAGTATATATTACTACGTTAGGTATAATTTTCCGCAGAGAGAAATTTTACTTGTATAATACGGATTAATATTGTATATTTGTACGTAAATAATTGTTTGAAATCATGGATGCAAAATTAACGCTAAAGCTAGACAAATACGTTATTGATAAAGCGAAGGATTATGCTTCTAGTCAAAATAGAAGTCTTTCCCGCCTAATAGAGTCATATCTAAAATCATTAATTGATACGGATAATAAGGAAGCTATAGATGATATTGAGATTTCCCCTTTCGTAAGAAGTTTGCAAACGGGAGTGAAAATTCCTGCCGATTTTGATTATAAAAAAGCATATGGCGAATATTTAGCGGAGAAATACAAATGAAAGAGAAATTATTTTTAGACACCAACGTTGTCATTGATTTACTTGGCGAAAGAGAACCTTTCTATGAATCTGCTGCAAAAATAGCCACACTTGCAGATAAAGGAAAAATAAAGATCTATGTTTCTGCTTTGACATATACAAAAGCTTATTATTTACTTTCAAGATTTGAAGAGAAAGGGATTGTTAAAGAAAAAATAAGAAAGTTTAAAGTAATTGCTGAAACGTCTGATTTAACAGATAAGATTGTAGATAAAGGACTTTCCTCCAAATTTCCGGATTTTGAGGATTCTTTACAATATTATTGTGCGGTAAAAATGGATTGTAAAATTATTATTACAAGAAATGGTAAGGATTTTAAGGAATCCCATATTCCCGTTTTAACACCTGATGAATATTTAAATAGTATAAAAACAGATAAAAAATACACCTAATAAATAAGACTCTGAGCGGTCTGCAAGACCGAGCGAGGAGTATGTGTTGAACTACATCCGGCACTCAGGGTTATGCACTTATCGAAGGATTTGTTTGTTTTTTTGTTTTTCCCCGGGAGGGAAAGCGGTTAACCGGTGGGAAAGTGGGATTGCCAGCCGTCTATACATTGCTTCAGACAGAGGGTTTTTGTCTGATTTTCTAATATTAAGGCAATACGCACCCTGTCACAATAAAAATTATGATTCAACTTGATTAAGGCATAATTACTTACATGCTGCCTGTAGCATATAAGGCAAATGACCGGACGGGGATCTTATACATGGTCAGTCAACAGAAAACTTATAAACCGTCCTGTATTTATAAACTTCACCCGGCTTTAGGATGGTGTTAGGAAACTCCGGCTGATTGGGCGAGTCGGGAAAGTGCTGGGTCTCTAGGCAGAAACCGTAATGTTTGTTATACACTTTACCCTGTTTACCTGTAATACTTCCATCCAGGAAGTTTCCCGAATAGAATTGAACCCCGGGTTCGCTGGTAAACACCTCCATGATCCTCCCTGATTTGTCTTCTGAAACGGTGATAATTTTTTTTAAATTATTGTTGTTGTTAAGTACAAAGGTGTGGTCGTAACCACCTTCTACATCGGCCATACGTTCCCCGATTACAAATGGCTCCCTGAAATCAAATGGTGTACCGGCAACACTGTGTAACTCTCCGGTTGGTATCAATACATCATTTACAACAGCATAAGCGTCGGCATTGATCCGCATGTTGTGATCCAGGATATCCCCATTACCGGCCCCTTTCAGATTGAAATAGCTGTGATGGGTGATGTTGACCGGGGTTTTCTTATCGGTTTCGGCTTCATAATCAATAACAAACTCATTGTTATCCGTTAAGCTGTATTTTACCGTAACTTTAAGATTGCCCGGATATCCTTCTTCTCCGTCCTTGCTCAGGTAGGTAAGTTTCAGTCCGACCGAGTGTTCTTTTTTAATCGATTTCGGAGTCCATAATACCTTATCAAAACCCTTTATTCCGCCATGAAGTGAATTCACCCCATTATTGGTTGCCAGCTTATAATCAATACCATCGATGGTGAATTCCCCGTTTGCGATACGGTTTCCGTACCTGCCGACGATAGCCCCAAAATAGGGATGTCCATCAAGGTAAGGCTGCAAATTGTCGAATCCCAGGACGATATCCTCAAAGTTGCCTTTACTGTCAGGGACGGACAGCGAGGTGACAATACCGCCATAATTGGTGATCTTCATCTCCACTCCATCGGTATTGGTAAGGGTGAACAGGTACACTATTTTACCATTCACTTCCCCGAAAACCTCTTTATGAATGCTCATTTTATATTGATTTGTTTCACTGTTCCTGCATGATGATATGACTGTTAGGGCAATAAGGATCAGAAACAGTCTGTTAAGATTTGTTTTCATGGTGCTTTGCTTTGTTATTACAATAATAATGAATTATCGGATGCTCCAAATCATAATTTTTTAACTTTGTTTCAATACTATCAAACGAGCTTGTTATTATGGATGCATCGGGTTTTTCGTTCTGGGATTATGTGGTTTTTATTACTTATGCTATTGTTATTGTCAGCATTGGCCTGTATGTATCGCGCAAGAAGAAGGGGGTTGAACGCACTGCCCAGGATTATTTCCTTGCAAGCAAATCACTTCCATGGTGGGCTATTGGCGCTTCGTTGATTGCTGCCAATATTTCAGCAGAACAGATGATCGGGATGTCCGGGTCCGGCTTTGCTATCGGCCTGGCCATTGCATCTTATGAATGGATGGCTGCCCTGACTTTGATCATCGTTGGGAAGTTTTTCCTTCCGATATTTATGGAAAAGAAGATCTATACCATTCCCGAGTTTCTTGAAAAACGCTACAGTTCCAACCTGAAATCCATTCTGGCTGTTTTCTGGATAGCGCTTTTTATTTTCGTAAACCTGACCTCTGTACTTTACCTGGGATCAAAAGCACTGGATACAATTATCGGTAATGGGGATGGCAGTATCCTTATTACAGCCATTATCGGCCTTGCCCTGTTTACGGCAGCTTATTCTTTCTGGGGCGGATTATCCTCGGTGGCCTGGACAGATGTTGTCCAAGTGGCCATACTGGTGATCGGCGGATTGATCACAGCCTTTATCGCCCTGGATTCACTTGTTCCTGAAGGAGGTATTATTGCCGGGTTCAGGTATATTTATGAGCATGTCCCCGAGAAGTTCTCCATGGTGCTTTCCAGGGAAGAGATCATAACACCCAATGGTGAAGACGCCTGGTGGGACTTGCCGGGCTTATCCGTTTTGATAGGGGGGATGTGGGTTGCTAACCTGTATTACTGGGGTTTTAACCAGTATATCATACAGCGGACACTTGCTGCCAAGAGCCTGAAAGAATCACAGAAAGGAATTATTTTTGCAGGGTTCCTTAAGATATTAATTCCCCTGATTGTTGTCGTTCCCGGTATTATTGCATTCGTACTTAATGCTGATACAGGAGGAGCTCTAACGCCCGATAGTGTTGACGGGGCTTTTCTAAAAGGGGAGGGGGTGATTGATAACGACAAAGCGTATCCCTGGTTAATCGCCCAGTTTATTTCACCCGGATTAAAAGGGTTGATCCTTGCCGCCCTTGCAGCTGCCATAGTATCATCACTGGCGTCGATGCTTAACTCAACGGCAACCATCTTTACGATGGATATTTACAGGCCATTTATTAGTAAAAATGCCTCCGAGCGCGAAACAGTCAATGTTGGAAGGATCACTGCCATGGTTGCACTTGTTATTGCCTGTTTTATGGCCCCCTTACTTGGGAATATCGACCAGGCCTTTCAATACATCCAGGAATATACCGGTATTGTGAGTCCGGGAATTCTTGCCATATTTATGATGGGATTGTTCTGGCGAAGGACAACTAACAACGGCGCTATCTGGGGTGCCATACTTGCGATACCTGTAGCCATGTTCTTCAAAATCGGAAGCAATAGCTGGGCTAATGGAACAGCCCTGGAATTCCTGTTCCCTAAGCTGCCATGGATGGAACAGATGGGTTATACCTTCCTGATCATTGTTTTTGTTATCCTGGTTATCAGTGCTATTGAAGGAAAAGGCAGGCTTGATAAAAAGGGAATCCCATTGACGAAAAATCTATTCAAAACCGGCCCGGTGTTTAATATTGGAGCCATGGTTATTTGTATTATCCTTGCTGTGCTTTATGTTGTTTTCTGGTAGGAATGTAGAACGCAGATTATCATGATTATCATGACAATCATGATAATCTGCGTTCTATTATTTATCTGTTCGGTACAAACTCATACGCCCCAATATCCGGACTATCCGTTCTGCTGATCCCCTTAATATCGAAAGGTACTTCGATGGCAATTTCAGGCTTCCCTTTATCAATGGCCGGTGAAAGCGTATCGAGTTCATAATTATTAAGATTGTAATCAACAAAAAGAGGATCCTCATTAATAATACAGTTTATGTAATGATCAGGGTTGCTGACATCCAGTGTGGTTTTTAGCAGGGCATGATCGAAAACATAGTCAAATGCGGCACCATCATCCTTTTCGTATTCAATCTCATCACCATTCCTGCCGTAGTTGATACAATTTCCAAAATAGGCATTAAGATCGAGTGCATGTGCTACTTCATTGGTGTCGAGATAGTAATTGTTCAGGAAGAGGTTGGGAGTTTGTCGTAATGACTGATCCCAGAAATTGGCGAAAGTGCACTGCTTGAATGTATAATTGCCACCCATTGTAATTGCCACCCCGTAAGCTCCACAGTTAGCGACCACGAGGTTGCTGGCTTCGATATCATAATAACGGGTGAATATTCCCATCCCGGTCATGTTCTCGATAATGGTATTTGTTATGTGGAGGGTATTTCCCATTTGTTGCTCGAAAGTTTCGGCCTGGATACCGATAAAACCATTTCTGATGATGGCATAATCAATTTCATTATCGGTACTTCCTTCCATGATCCAAATCCTGTCCCACTGGCCGGGAACATCCCTGTATGCCATATCGAGCCTGGAACCCTGGAATATTACCGGTTCTTCAAGGGTGCCGTTCACCTTGAGGCAGCCACCTTTATATATCCATAGCCCGCCATTGTTATAGAAATGGATCTGTGCCCCCTGTTGTATTCTTAAAATTGCATTGGAGTCAACAACGGCATAACCATAAATCAGAAATGGTTTCTGATTATCCCAGGTGGTATCAGAGAATTCATGGGCTATGATACTGTAAGGTGGAAAATATTTTGGGAAATGATCGGGGAGAATATAATAAGCATTCTGGCCCCAGGCTACCAGGTCCACATCCTGTGTATTTCCATTTGTTTCAAAGATTATCTGATCTGCCACCACGAACGGGGAATACTGATCATTAGGATCAACAGTTACCTTGATAAAAATGTATAGACTGTCGTTGGCTTCTATTTCAATGTCTTTTACAATCACCCCGGGGATGCCGTCCACATTGATCCTGAACTTCGATGCCGATCCGTCATTGAGAATAATATTTGAGATCTTTATTTTTTTATCATTCCGGTTAAATACTTTCAGTTGTTTAGTAACAGAACCAACAGTGGTGAATACGGTATCGAATGTAATGGAGTCGGTTGAGAAATTTAGTTTAGCTGACGGATCGGTGGTTATATCATCTTTTTTTGTACATGAAAAGAAAAACAGAAGTAATCCTGAAATGAGGGTTATTAGGATGTTAAATCCGGGCCTGAATATTTTCATAAACGATAATAAATTTCGAAATACAAAAGTATCAATCTAATACGAGAAAACGGGTGATTTATTGTAAAAGTAGTAAATCCCATTCACGCAAATATAAGTAGGTTTTCATGTTTTTATCATTAATACTGGAAGGGGTGGTTTTGTTCCCTTTGTTGATAATGATTTTTACATTGGAATTCCTGACACAATCCCTCGTCTCCGCTCAGGATGACTATTAGGGATTTGTTAAACAATGGTCTCGACTCCGCTCGATCCTGGGTAGTCAGTTATTGTGGGTCGAGCGAAGACGATACCTGCTAGGAAAGCGTTGAGAAAATTCACCCCGAGTAAACAAACCCGTGAAAAAGGGGTTCACAAAGGAAAAAAACAAAATCCCAAAATTCAAAATTCCAAACGCATGTTTGCAAGTTGTTTTAGTCATTGATTATTCGTATTTGGAATTTATTTGATATTTGGTGCTTGTCATTTGGGATTTAAAACCACACGTTCACAATATTTTACATATAGTTGTCATTGTTAGCCTTTCAATAAACTCAAGATCAACTCCACCCAGGGGTGGCAAGCGCTTACTATGGATCCTAAGTAAAGATGATTACAGGAAATGTTAATAATAGTACAGTGTTCACTATGCCAGGTTCAAATTTTCATAAAATGGAAAGATTAATTTGAAATAATTGATAATATCTGCTGATATTTGTGGTTAATAAAATAACAATTCTTCATAGGTATGAGTCGTTTAAATAATCCAGTAAAATTTATTATCACACTGGTGATTCTTCTTGGTGCTACATTATCAGCAGATGTTTTCGGGCAGGTGCAGGTTGAAAAATCGGAACTGACGGATCAAAAGGAAAAAAGTAATTTAAGAAACAGGTTTATCATTGGCGGGGGATTAGGATTACAGTTTGGTACAATCACCCTTATCGATGTTTCCCCTGTTATAGGTTACAGGATTACAGAGCGGTTTGTTGCAGGTATTGGTGGCACCTATCAGTATTACAAAGAAAACTTCAACGATCCCACTTACCCTGATTATTCAGCAAATATTTATGGGGGCAGTATATATGCAAGGTATTATGTCTGGCGGGATTTATTCGGTCACGCCGAATATCAATACCTTACTTATACTCCGTGGAATAAGGATGTCAGGGTGGATGTTAACTCGTATTTATTAGGAGCAGGGTACCGTGCCTGGCTGGGTAATAATTTTGCAGCCACTATTGTGGTACTTTTCGATTTGAATGAAGGAATGTATTCATTGTACCAGAATCCAATAATGAGGATAGGTTTCCAGGTGGGGATATAGTATGGAATCGGAAGACGGAAACTGAGAATTGACGATTAACGGATGACGATTGACGAAAAGTTCAAACTTCGGACTGGGAGATCCAGACTTTTCGCTTCGCTCAATCCAAAACTCAAAACCCAGAACTGATCTATTTTTTCGGAATTTGCCGCAGCACTTCCAGTGTCAAATCCCAGAACTTCTCAACTGTGCTAATCTCAAGGCGTTCATCCGGCGAATGGGCACCTCTTATTGTTGGCCCGTAGGAGATCATATCCATATCGGGGTATTTATCCCCTATCAATCCACATTCAAGGCCAGCATGTACTGCCAGTACTTTTGGCTCCTCATTAAAAAGTTTCCTGTATGAATCGACGATTATTTTAACGATCTCGGAATCAGGATCGGGTTTCCATCCGGGGTATCCATCGGAATGTTTAATTTTAGCCCCTGTCAGGCGGAAAGTGCTAGCAACCATATCCCTGACATCTTTCTTAGCCGACTCAACCGAGCTTCTTTGACTGCTGGTAACAACGATGGAATTTTCTTCGGTTTTTACAGATGCAAGATTGGTAGAGGTTTCAACAAAATCGGGAATTTCCTGCGACATGGCTATTACCCCGTGTGGACATGCATAAAGCGCATTCAGCAGGTTCTTCTGTGTTGTTTTGTCGATTAAAAATTCAGGTAAGTCAGTTATGGCAAACCCGACCTCCAGCTTAGGCTCCGTGATCTTTAATTCTTGCTGTACGATAGTTTGGTATTTCGAGATGTATTCTTCGAATTCATGCCGATGGGATGAAGGAATTATAATCGTTGCAAAAGCCTCACGCGCCAAGGCGTTTCTCAACTTGCCACCATCAAATTCTGAAATACGCAGATCGTATTGATCTGTAGCATTCCACAGCAAACGGTTAAGTATTTTATTGGCATTTCCCCTGCCTTTATTGATATCATCACCTGAATGGCCACCTACAAGACCGCTGACGTTGACCCTGTATGCTATTGAATCGGCTGGAACAGGTTCTTTCAGATAGGGTATCTCAACAACGGTATCCACACCACCGGCACACCCTATAAAAAGTTCTCCATCATCTTCTGAATCAAGGTTCAGCAATATTTCACCTTGCAGGAATCCGGGCTTCAGCCCGAATGCACCGGTTAATCCCGATTCCTCGTCAACAGTAAACAAACATTCTAAAGGGCCGTGTTTTATCGAGTTTTCTACAAGAATGGCAAGCATTGCGGCAAGCCCGATTCCATCATCAGCACCAAGTGTGGTACCCCGGGCTTTAATCCATCCATCTTCAATATAAGCTTCGATAACATCTTTGTTAAAGTCGAATTCCTTGTCGGCATTCTTCTCGCATACCATATCGATATGACCCTGTAAACAAACGCATTTAAGGTTCTCCATGCCTTTTGATGCAGGTTTCCTGATCAGTATATTTCCAACATCATCCTGTATGGTTTCAAGTTTATGATCGTTGCCGAAATTGATTAAATAGGCCGCGATTTGCTCTTCACTTTTTGATGGCCTTGGAATTTTCAGGATTTCATTGAAATAATACCAGAGTTTTTCCGGCTTTAATGTTAAGATTGATTGGCTCATTATTTAATATGATTTTTATAGAAAAAAATTAAAACTGCAAAATTAGGTTTTTATTGATAACCAATGTTGATACCAGGCTTTCATCATGATATGTTCTTGTTTATATTTGACCTCAGGTGTTTATCCAGTACCCTTAATAATTCCTTCTGTTTGACGGGTTTACCCACATGATCATCACAGCCTGATGAAAGGGCCTGTTCTTTGTCACCTGAAGATGAATAAGCTGTTACGGCAATGATTGGCAATGTTGGATTAAACGCCTTGATCTTCTGAGCAGCCTGGTAACCACTGATACCGGGTAATTGAATATCCATAATTATCAGGTCAATATCCCTGAGCCTCTCCGACATTTCGATGGCCTCTTCACCATTCTGGGCATGATATAATGTAACACCCGTTTTTCTGAGGAACGTTTTGATTAATAAAAAATTTGAATAATTATCCTCGGCAATAAGAATCTTGAATTCCTGCCAGTTGAAATCTGATTTTGCAGGTTCCACGAAGATCTCTTTTGCCCTTATTATGGGATAATCTTCAATAATATCAATCTTCCTGTAACGTATGGTAAAATAGAAAACTGATCCTTTTTCAGGTTCAGATTCCACCCGGATATCACCCCCAAGTTTATCCACAAGGTTCTTACAGATACTTAATCCCAGGCCACTTCCTCCAAACTGCCTAGTGTCGGTTTCCTCTCCCTGCCTGAACTGTTCGAAGATATATTCCTGTTTATCTTCGGGAATACCAATGCCTGAATCCTTAACATAAAACTGCAGGTAATTCTTGTCGCTTTTTTCGTAACCAAACTCAATCAGGCCTTCATAGGTGAATTTTATAGCGTTGTCAAGAAGGTTGGAAATTACCTGGGCTAATCTATACTGATCAGTATAAATACGATCCAGTGAAGGATCGAAATTTTCGACAAATTTCAACTCGATATTTTCTTTTTCAGGATTGTTCTTCAGGGTTTTTCTTTGACTTGAAATAATACTTTCTAGCAAGGGCAGTAGTTGAAATGTTTGCGGATTAAGATTGAATTTCCCTGATGTGATCAGTGAAATATCCAGGATGTCATTGATGACTTTTAATAATGAATTACCGCTTTCGAATATCAGGTTAATATAGTCTCTGTTAACCTGGCTGAGTTCAGGATCATCCGACATTATTTCTGAGAATCCCATGATACTGTTCAGTGGTGTTCTTAATTCGTGTTGTATGGTAGCCAGGAAACTTGATTTCAACTTGTCTGATTCTTCTGATTTTTCAAGTGCGTTCTTTAGTTTGCGTTCAGTAAGTTTTCTGGCTGTTGCATCCTCAACCACACCTTCAAAATACAACTCATTACCATCCTTATCTTTAACAAGCCTGGCATATTCTGATACAATAATCTTGGAACCGTCCTTTTTGGTCCAGATAGATTCCATTCCTTTAATTTCACCCGACTTCCTGATCTCATTCTTAAAATTATCCCTGGTCATGCGATGGTGAGCTTTTTCCTTTTCCAGGTTAAGCATTTTCAATTCCTCCATCGACTCATAACCCATTATTTTAACCAGCTCATTGTTTACAAATAAAATTAGCCCATCCGGCGTAGAACGGTAAACACCCATGGGTATCTGTTCAACGAGGTTTTTAAACTGCGACTCCTTATCCCTGAGTTCATGGGCGCTTCTTACAAATTTATCCTTCAGATCTACATTCAGCCTTTGATATCTTGTACTTATCTTTTTATTGATCCTGTAACGGTAATATATAAAGATCAATATGACGATTCCCAGCATTAAAGCAGCACCAATAATAATTAATTGATCCTGCTTCCTTTTAAGTTTCAGGTTCTGGATTTCCAGCTCAATTTCTTTCTTGTCAAGGGTGTATTTTGTATCCAGTTCGGAAAGTTCCCTTTTTTGAATCTGTATAGTTATACTGTCACTGATCATTTCATACTTACCATAATAGCCAAGGGCATTGTTGTAATCTCCATTTACAAGTGCCAGTTCGTAAAGGCTATAATAACTGTTTTCAATAAATAGTAGATGTTTACTTTCCAGGGAAATTTCGAGACCTTTTTTAAGATAATATTCAGCACTGTCGAGTTGGTTCAAAATGAGATAGGAATTACCAATATTCAGGTATGAGCTACCAATGGCTGCATGATCTCCATACTTTATTCTTGCATTCAGGGCCTTTTTATTATACTCAAGCGACATGGTGATTTTGCCCATCAATTCATAGGTATGACTGATATTTGTAAACAGGGTGCCGATATATCTTTTAAAATCGATCTGTATGGATAGTTGCAGTGCTTTTTTATAATTGGAGAGGCTTTTATTGTATTCCTTGATTTTGATATAATAATCCCCAATGGCCCTGTAAGCGGTAACCATCCCTTTTTTATTCTCTATAAATGATTGAAGATAAAGAGACCTGTTCATAAAATGCAGGGCTTCTATCAGATGGTTTGATCGCAGAAGAATGATGCCTTTAGTTGTCAGGATTTCGGCAAGCTCCTGAACAAGATTTAATTCCTCAGAAAGTTCTACAGCTTTGTCGATGTAATGGATGGCATTATCCAGATCTTTGATTCTGATATAGGTGGTGGCGATTTTAAAGTATGACTTAATCATTCCGTTAGTATCACCGCTATTAATGCTGAGTTCCATTGCTTCATATTGAAGTTCTAGGGATTTATAAAACTGGTTCAGGGTAGCATAAACCCGTGCATGATTTAATGAGGTGGCAATAAATTCGTGAATATCATTGATTAGCTCAAAGTATTTACAGGAAGAATCGTAAGCAGCACTTGCTGAAAGAAAATCACCGGAGTTGTAATCAGCAAAACCAAGGTTGTTGTATGAAACTGCCAGCCAGTAACGGCTATTGAGTTTATATGAAGCATTCACGGCTAACTGGCTGTACTTTTTTGATTCTGCAGCCGAAACATCCCTTAGTTTATATGCCAGTTCATTTAGTATTTTAAGCCTGGTTTCACCAGTGGCATCTTCGAGTAATGCTTTCAGCGAGTCAGTATTACTTTCTAAACCTGAAAATCCTGATGATTTACATGTGAGGACAATACAGCAAATAAATACCAGAATGTGTCTCATGGAAAAGTTATTAAAATATGGTGGAAATAAAAAAATACCAATCCTGTAGTTCAAAAATAGTAAAATTATAGAACCTGAATAAGATTATTTTAATATTGTTTTGAATTGATTGGATATTTTATGGCTTTGGTCGATCTAAAGTGTCTGATAATCTGATCTTCGGTCTTTGGAACCCCGGATAGCTATAATCTCAGAAGCAATTTCTTCAACAGGTTTACTGGTTACCTTGATTATCGACCAGTCAGGTTTACTTTTAAAGACCTGGTTGGCATAGAGCAATTCACGTCTTACGTATTCAAAGTCAGCATATTTACCGGTTGTTCCGCTGAAAACTTCTTCCCTGTATCGTCTGAGTGTCATTAAATGATGGGCACTGGTTGTCAGGCAAAAAACTCTTTCAGGAGGTATGTTCAAAAGAGATTGAGGAGGTGGAACTTCGAGTATAATAGGTATGTTGGCAACGAACCAGCCTTTGAAAGCAAGAAAAATACTGAGGGGTGTTTTAAATGTCCTCGAAACACCGATCAGTACGATTTCTGCCTTATCAAGCTCATGGTCGCGCAGGCCATCATCATGCTGGAAGGCGAATTGCATGGCATCTATCCGCATAAAATATTCCTTGTTCAGATGATGAAACAGGCCAGGCTTTCCGGATGGTGCATTGGCAAATTGGTGAGACAACCTTGATAATAAAGGTCCCATTAGGTCGATGGCATCAATATTGTTCTTCCTGGCTTCACGGACCATGGCATGCCTGATCTCATCTTGTACAAGGGTATGAACGATGACAGCTTTTGATGCAGCTGCTTCATGGATAACGCTGATAACCTGCTCAATCGTTCTTATCTCCTGCCGTCTGTGAAACTCTATCTGTACATCAGGGAACTGGTAGAGTGCAGCGTTAAGCGCCTGCTGGGCAGTTCTACCGGTTCCATCCGAAACAACAAAAATATTATACATAACAACGTCGATTTCGACTGTATCTGTTTTACAATGCTTTAAGTTTGTTGATAGTGCCTGCCGGATCATCTGATCCGAAAACCGTATTTCCGGCAACCAGAACATCAACACCGGCCTTTACAAGTTCTGCTGCATTATTAAGTGTAACACCACCATCAACCTCTATCAGTGCCTTGGAGCCCTGGGAGAGGATCATGTTTTTCAGCAGACGGATTTTTTCATAAGTCCTTTCTATAAACTTCTGCCCTCCGAATCCAGGATTTACTGACATTAACAGGATGAAATCAACATCAATAATAATGTCCTCAAGAAGGGTAACCGGGCTATGTGGATTGAGTACCACACCTGCTTTTGCATCCAGTTGTTTTATTTTCTGAATGGTTCTGTGTAAATGCGGGCATGCCTCGTAATGAACAGAAATCAGGTCTGCCCCATATTCCCTGAACTGCTCAAGATATTTATCTGGCTGCACTATCATCAAATGTACATCCAGGGGTTTACGGGCATATTGTTTTATTGTTTTAAGAACAGGAAAACCAAATGAAATATTGGGGGCAAAAACTCCATCCATAACATCAATATGAAACCAGTCGGCCTGGCTCTTGTTTACCATTTCTATCTCTTCACGAAGTTTTGAAAAATCTGCAGAAAGCATGGATGGGGCAATCAGGTGGCTCATGTTTGCAATGTTTTTCGCAAAAGTAATAAAAACTGGAGGTTTGAGGCTGGGTGCTGGAAATTGACGCCTGCCTGCCGCAGGCAGAATTGACGATGGACGATTGATGTAACTTCCCGATACACTCGGCCCTCGCTATCGGGAGAAATCCTAAGTTTTTTGATAATCAGCCTAAAATAATGTGACTTCTCCGAAGTCATGGAAAATAAGACTCTGGATCAGAAAATGAATCTGCTTGAAATTAATAATCCGTAAGTGATTGCATTATTAAAACAGTGAAACATGTAACGAAACATAAACGGCTTTTGAGAAGTCGCATGAACCTCACCATCGGAATTTCGTTCCGTTTTGCTCCGCTCAACTCCAAACTCCGAACTCCGAGCCTGCAACCCTCACAGATACGACTTCAATATCTTACACCTTGAAGTATGCTTCAATCGTCTGATTGCTTTTTCCTTGATCTGCCGGACCCGTTCCCTGGTAAGATCAAATTTCTCCCCGATTTCTTCGAGGGTCATGGGTTGGTAGCCGTTCAGTCCAAAGTATAACCTGACTACATCGGCTTCACGTGGTGTTAGTGTAGAGATGGCCCTTTCAATTTCTTTACGCAGTGATTCATGTATCAGCTCTGTTTCAGGGGTAGGAATATCATTATCTTTAATAACATCGTACATGTTATTGTCTTCATCCTGGATCAGCGGGGCATCCATTGAAACATGACGACCTGAATTCTTCAGTGATTCTTTTACCTCGGTTTCGGAAAATTGGAGAGTGTCTGCAATCTCAGAAATTTTTGGCTCTCGTTCCAATGATTGTTCCAGCTTGGCATAGGTTTTATTTACCTTATTTATGGAACCGATTTTATTCAGCGGTAACCTGACGATTCTGGATTGTTCAGCCAGAGCCTGCAGGATAGACTGCCTGATCCACCACACGGCATATGAGATAAACTTGAATCCCCGGGTTTCATCAAATCGCTGAGCAGCTTTAATTAATCCGAGGTTACCTTCATTAATAAGATCTGGAAGACTTAATCCCTGATTCTGGTATTGCTTGGAAACCGAAACTACAAAACGAAGGTTTGATTTTGTAAGCTTTTCCAATGCACTCTGATCACCCAGTTTAATACGTTGTGCCAGAGCTACTTCATCTTCTGCGGTAATCAGGTCAACCTTGCCGATTTCCTGAAGATATTTATCAAGAGAAGCAGTATCCCTATTGGTTACTTGTTTGGTTATTTTTAATTGCCTCATGCGCTAACTCGAACAAAAACAAATTTAGCGGTACAAATGTGGCAATTTTTACGGAAACAAAAACCAATAGGTTACAAAATCTTATTGTCTATTTTCAGGTTTCTTAAGAAGAACCTTTCTGGAGAGTTTCAATTTTCCGGTTTTATCGTCAATTCCGATGAGTTTTACTTCAACTTCATCATCGAGATTCAGAAAATCTTCAACCCGTTTCACATGACTATGTTCTATTTCCGAAATGTGCAGCAGGCCGTCTTTTCCGGGCAAAATTTCGATAAAGGCACCAAAGGGTACGATGCTTTTTACTTTACCTTTATAGACCGTGCCAACTTCAGGAACTGCAACGATACCTTTGATCCATGCTTTTGCTTTTTCAATGCTTTCCTTATCCTGGGAGAAAATATCGATAATACCTGAATTCCCCTTTTCCTCGATAATAATTGTTGTTTCGGTTTCTCTCTGGATTTCCTGGATTACCTTGCCACCTGGTCCGATAATTGCACCGATGAATTCTTTATCGATGATCATTTTCTCGATCCTTGGTACATGAGGTTTGTAATCTTCGCGTGGTTCAGCGATGGTTTCTTCCATCTTATCAAGTATATGAAGCCTTCCCCTTTTTGCCTGTTCCAGGGCTTGTTTCATGATCTCGTGTGATAATCCTTCAACTTTAATATCCATCTGGCACGCCGTGATACCATCCTTTGTTCCGGTTACTTTAAAGTCCATATCCCCCAGATGGTCCTCATCACCGAGGATAT
Source organism: uncultured Bacteroidales bacterium (assembly GCA_964468645.1). Classification (GTDB taxonomy): domain Bacteria; phylum Bacteroidota; class Bacteroidia; order Bacteroidales; family JAIOZK01; genus JAIOZK01. Next base: position 12,308 of record CAYXUU010000008.1, on the reverse strand, counting down.
CCGATAAGATGGTATATTTTCCTGATTCTTTATCGGTGATCAATCCCATGGCGATACCTGAAACCGGTTTGGAAATTTTAACACCGGCATCCATTAATGCCAGGGTACCTCCGCAAACACTTGCCATAGAGGATGAACCATTTGATTCAAGAATGTCTGACACCACCCTAATGGTGTAGGGATTATCATCTATTGATGGGATAACCTGTTTTAAAGCCCTCATGGCCAGGTTACCGTGTCCTACCTCACGTCGGCTGGTACCCATCATCCTTTTTACCTCACCGGTCGAGAAAGGGGGAAAATTATAATGAAGCATAAAGTTGTTTGTTCCTTCAAATACTGCGCCATCAATGGTTTGTTCGTCCATTTTTGTGCCCAGGGTTGTAGTAACAAGTGCCTGTGTTTCACCCCTGGTAAAGATGGCTGATCCATGTGCGGAGGGAAGATAGTCAATATCGCACCAGATAGGCCTGATTTCATCAGGTTTTCTTCCGTCGATACGAACCTGTTCTTCCAGCATAAGGTTTCTGACAGCATCCTTGTGGATGTCGTGAAAATACCTGCTGATCATGGGTCCTTTTTCTTCAAGTTCCTCTTCACTGAAAGTACTCTCAAATTCTTCCTGAATGGCCTTAAATGAATCTGACCTTTGATGTTTATCAGTGATAGCTGATTTTGCTACCTCATAGGCTTTCTGATAGGCAAAATCCCTGAGTTTTTTCTCCAGTTCCGGATCTTCCTCAGATTTTTCAAAATCCCTTTTGGTTTTTGCTTTCTCAACTTTTGCTGCAAGATCGATCTGTGCCTGGCACTGAATTTTTATTGTATCATGTGCTTTTGCGATAGCATCAAGCATGACTTCTTCAGAAATCTCTTTCATTTCACCCTCAACCATAACTACATTATCAATGGTTGCCGCAACCATCAGGTCGAGATCGGCTTCTTCGAGTTTTGAGATAGGAGGATTGACCAGGAGTTCCCCGTCAACACGGGCTACCCTTACTTCTGAGATTGGCCCGTTAAAAGGGATGTCGGATACCGAAAGTGCTGATGAGGCAGCCAGAGCGGCAAGTGCATCAGGGGCGGTATCTTTTTCGCCTGATATAAGTGTTATGAGAACCTGTGTCTCTGCTTTATAATCTTCGTGGAATAAAGGCCTGAGGGCCCTGTCAACCAGTCGTGATATTAATATTTCATATTCCGAGGGTCTTGCTTCCCGTTTAAAAAATCCACCGGGAAATTTACCGGTAGCTGCATATTTTTCTTTATAATCAACGGATAGTGGAAAGAAATCCTGGCCTTCTTTTGCTTCTTTTGCTGAAACAACAGTTGCCATTACCATGGTGTCGCCCATTCTAACGATAGCAGCACCATCCGACTGTTTGGCCAGTCTTCCTGTTTCAATAAATACTGTTCTTCCATCTTCAAGCTGGAAGGATTGAATAATTGCTTTGTGTGACATTTTGTTTAATTATTAGTGAGTTAAATACAAAAAAAGGCAATTTTGAATTGCCTTTTGGGGGGTAACATTGCGCTTTGCTTATTTCCTGATCTTAAGCTTTCCAATAATGCTTCTGTATCTTTCAATATCTTTTTCCTTAAGATAATCAAGTAGCCTTCTTCTTTTTCCAACAAGGCGAACCAGTGACCGTTCCGTGTTCAGGTCTTTTTTATTGTCTTTTAAATGATCGGTTAAATGTTTAATGCGAAAGGTAAATAATGCAATCTGCCCTTCAGCAGAACCCGTGTTAATTTCTGATTCGCCGTACTCTTTAAATATCTTCTTTTTTAATTCCTGTGTAACCTGCATATACTTGTCCAGTTAAATTTCAGCGTGCAAAGATACTTATTCTTTTTATAATTGCAAAAATGTTGATAATTATTTTAGTTGAATTGATTAGTGGTTAAGCGGGTAATTGAGTTCAGTTATTTATTAATTATCAACTTCTGTCTGATCCTTAATTCCCCTGAAGTCAGCTCAATAAAATAGATACCTTGTCCAAGTACTGAAATGTCAATATTTTCTCTTATTTCATTACGCTGCAATACAATTTGTCCAAGTTGGTTGTAAATACTTATTGTTTCAATTTTCAACTCCTGGGAAAGACGTCAGTATATCATTACCTGAAATCTGAAAGTTCCCACCGGTGGAAGTGAGATTGCCTAGGCCGGTTAAACTGGTAAGAGCCTCGTTATCATCAATCTCAAGATCACCCCCAACGGATGTAACATTGTCGAGTCCTGTTAAATCATCTAATTCATTCCATCCCAAGAACCACAAATTTCCTCCGATGGCTGATAAAACACTTAAACTATCCAGATTATTAATTCCGGAACCATTGAACGTTACATCTCCTTCTATCTCAGTGCAGCCAGGATGATTAATTTGAAAGTTATCGACTTCTGCCTGCTGAAGAAAAATAATTCCTTCAGGAAGGCATGATTGCGATGATACAGTAGCAAAAATAATGAAAGTTAAAGCGAATAATAAAGTAAATTTCTTCATGATATGATAAATTTATTAATAATTACTCGCATTCCAGTATCGGTAAATTTAGCAATTGTTATTCAGAGTTGAAAAGTTTAGTATCAAATACCACAACAGGAGGTTGCCAGGTTGAATCATTTCCGAAGATGCCACGTGTCGTGCTGCTAACTTCAACCCAAATCGGGCTTACCTTTATTAATAGATAAGCTTCTTCTAGGTCAGTGTAAAAAGCTTCCCATTCGTCTTTCCATCGCTTTTCCTTTTCTTTTTGATCATTTACCAGTTGTGCTGTCCCATGAATCATAACATAACCTGAGGCATCACTGTCTAAATAATAAAGAGTTACTCTTGGATCCAATTTGATCTGATCTACTTTTCTGCTTCTTGAGTTGGTGCCAAACCATACTGTCAGGTCATTTTCCGGGATAAACGGATCCATGGCCCTGGCCCTGGGACGGCCCGCTTCATCCAGCGTAATCAATGCACAGGTCCCTGCCGCAATCATTATCTCTTTTGCAGCATTGGATAATTCAATTCCCGCTAAATCTTTTGACAAAAATACTTGGCCGTAATCCTTGAAAGGTGTTAAAAGAATAAACGGAAGTATGACAAAGATTGATCTTCTTATTGTCATCATAACGATACTTTGTTAATAATTTGGTCTTCTTAGTTTGATGAATTTATTGTTGTTAATAAAGGTAGCCTCCTAAAGTTCAATTCCCAAAGATATAATAAACCATGATGTACAGTATATGGGTTTAATTGTTTTCGGCTAGAAAGACCATTTCTGCCGCATATAAAACTGAATTGTTTTTTATATCTTGCAATCACTAATTATTAAGTTTCAAAAATATAAACCAACCCGACCATGAAACCATTATGCTTTCTTGTTTTGGCAGTCCTGATCTCTTTAGAGCTTCCTGCCCAGGTAAAAATTGGTGACAATCCGGAAAATATAAATACAGATGCAATACTTGAGCTGGAAAGTGCGAACACAGGATTATTGTTACCCCGGATTGCTTTAACGTCAACCACCCTGGCTGCTCCGCTAGCCTCCCACACTGCTGGAATGCTGGTATATAATACGGCTACTGCCGGAGATGTATTCCCCGGAACTTATTTTAATAACGGAACCGGCTGGGTACGCCTTCCGGGATCAGAAATTGAAATGCCTGCGACTCCGGAGTTATCAATGGAAATAACTGATTGCGGGGTTATTGTTTTAACTGATACTACAACTTTCAATCAACCGGTTGATATATACAATCAAAAGGTTAATCATATTCTACGCAACCTTAAACAAACTGCTTACGGACATAGCGTTGATTCTATTGCTGATGAATGTACCGGAACATACATTTATGATTGCTCCGGTTTTGCTATGGAGTTCACTTTACACCGGGTGCTTCCTAACCATTATCAAAGCCTGATAAATGGTCTCTCAGGGCGCCCTCTTGTAGATGATCTGTACAATTATTTCATGGATACCATCCTTGGGCCCTCGTATAATCCAGGTGATCCGGCAACCTGTATAGACTCAAATCAATATTGGATTGCTTTTACTGACTTCTCAGATATTCAATCCGGTGACCTGATCGTTGCCAAATATGACCCTGAGTGGAACGATACAACAGGAAATTCTACAACAGGCCATGTGATGATCGCATGGGATACCGCTTACGTTGATGATCCCGGTGAACCACAAATCTACCGTATCAGGGTTGCTGATGCTGCTTCCTCTCCTCATTCCCGTGATACACGACTACTTGATGGTGATGGAATTGGTGAAGGGGATATGTATTTTAAGACATCAACGAATGCATCGAACCGGCCAATTCAATACAAGTGGAGCCTCAGTTCTACATATTTCTATAAAAACTTCAGTTACTACCTTTATGATTATGATGGTAATTACTCAAATGATCCCTCTGAAAATTATCCCCGTCTCGAAGGTATTGTCCTTGCCCGGCCTAAATAAGAATATGCTTTAGAATAGAAACAGCAGGAACGAATCATGCCTTAATTATTTGCAGTTTCAATTTTACTGCTTGATAATCTTTGTAATAGACATTTTATCGTTATATAAAATCTTAATAAGGTACATACCATCAGCCTGTCCTGATAAATCATAAATATGCCTGTCCTCACCGGTCATCCTTATCTGCAAAACCATTTCTCCCATCATAGAAAATATTCCCACCATAACCTCCATCTGTTGATCATATTCCTCCAGTTCCAGGGTAAATGTACCTGTTGTGGGATTGGGATAGATCTTATAGTATGGTTTTGAGGCGGCAGCTTGTTCAGGTATTTCAACATATTCATTATTTTCAGGTACCACGGCAAGCATGCTTGATGGTTGTGTGCAATAATCGCCTGTTTCGGTTATTTCTGCCTCTATCTGGCCATTTCCTGTTACATGATAAGAACCGATCCCGAATACAATACGGTTGCCGGCAACAAAGCGCACATATCCGCCGCTTTGTATCACATTAGTATCTGTTACATATATGGTTGATGTTGCATCAAAGCAAAGGTTATCATCATTGGCAATTGTATCAACTTGAACAACTTCCATTACAGGAACCCCTGCGCCGGCCGGGTCAATACCATGTGTCCATTCATATGCACCCTTGTCAATATTATCATATTGGATACGGGCTTCTCCGCGAATATCAATGCTTTTGGTATTGTAACTATCGAGACCGGTATTGATACAGGGCGAATCTCCGTTTAGTCTGAGATCCCCGATTGCAGCATTAACAAATTTTGGATTATCAGCGTCACAATTATCTGTTACGTGAGTTCCGGTTACATCATTAGCGCCATCTGCAAAACATGAATAGTTGATGGTATCAACGCCTCCTGAAATATAAACCTGTTTACCGGTAATAGCAGTATTACCCCATATTATGCAGTTGTTGAGGGTGGGATTAGAATTAATATCACTCATCCCACCACCACCAACACCAGCTGAATTCGATGAAAATGTAGTATTTGTGATGAGCGGGGAAGAATTATCATTATACATCCCGCCACCGAGGGTTAGCGCTGAATTTGACCAAAATAAACCATTCGTGATGGACGGGGAAGAAGAATTATTATACATCCCACCACCGGATGATTCAGCATTGTTTGACAGGAAACTTACATTGGTGATACCCGGAGAAGAGCTATTATTATGCATCCCGCCGCCAAGAGGTTGATGACCAGTACTTCCATTCGCATTGCCACCTGTGATCGTAAAACCGTCAATTAAGGCGGCATTTGTCAGATTCAGGCCGGCCGGGTGGTAAAATACATGGTAACAGTCATCATTACCTGCTCCATCTATATCTCCGCTAAGGATGGTCTCGTTGGCATCCCCCATACCAAAGTCTGTTCGCTGGCTTATGGAGACTTCCGTTCCGGTAAATCCGCCATAAATTTCCACACTTTCAATCATACGGAAATGATAAAAACGGGAGGTATTGGTAAGGTCGTAGGCAGTATCAGGTTTATAGGTACCCTTTGCCACCCACACCTGGTCGCTGCTGTCGGCAGCATTAAGCCCCGACTGGAAAGAGGTGAAGGCAGTTGTCCAGCTTTTGCCATTATTGGGAGAACTGGCGCTGGAATCGACATAAAAGATCCTTACATCAGGGTCAATACCTGATGTCCATTCATAAGCGCCCATGTCGATGGTGCCATCCTGGATTCGGGCTTCCCCTCGAATGTCATAGGTTTCGCTGGTGAAGCCGTTGTTACCGGTATTCACACAGGGTGAATTTCCAAAAATCTTAAAATCATCTTCGGGATCTACAAATTTTGGATTTGCAGTTATAGTTTCAGTAGCCGTAAAGGCGCCATTCATAATATAAACATCCTCTGGGGTATCAGAAATGCACGAATAATTCATGAAAGCATTATTCCCATCCACACAAATCTGCTGACCGTTAATACCAGGGGTTGTGGTATTTCCCCAGATAATGCAGTTATTAAAGGTCGCTGAAGCATGTTGCCAGATGTATATCCCGCCACCCCGGATACCTGCGTTGTTCTTCGAGAATGTAGCGTTGGTGACGACAGGGTGGGAATAATCATAGCTATACAGTCCTCCGCCGTAGTTTGATGAATTTGATAAAAAAACAGCGTTAGTGATGGTTGGATAAGAATGATCTTTATTGTACATTCCACCGCCATCAATTGTGGCGGAATTCTCACGGAATGTGACATTAGTCATGGTTGGGGAAGAATTATTATAATTTGAAAGCCCGCCACCTCTTTCGAAGCAGTAATTCGATTGAAATGTAACATTGGTGATTGTTGGGGAAGACTTGTAATTATGCATTCCACCGCCATATTCTCCAGCCCAATTAAACTGAAATTCAACATCAGTGATGGTTTGGGAACTTGTTGTATTATTATCCATCCCGCCTCCATTCAACCCGGCATGGTTCGAAAGGAAGGAAACATGGGAAATGGTTGGTGCCATACCTTTTGTATGCATCGCACCACCATAATTTCCTGCAGAATTTGCCTGAAATGTAACATTTGTGATTACCGGGGCAGAATTAACGCTATACATCCCCCCTCCGCGATCATGAGGATCACTCCCATTCGCATTGCCAGCTGTGATCGTAAACCCGTCTAACCTTGCAGTACTTGTCAAATTTAAACCGTTGGGGAGGTAGAATACATGATAGCAGTTGTCACCAGTTATATCTCCGCTCAAGATGGTTTGATTGATTTCTCCAAATCCAAAGTCAGTCCGCTTACTTACGGAATCTTCCGTACCGGCAAAGCCGCCATAAATTTCCACCCCTTCAATCATGCGGAAGTGATAATAACGGGATGTATTAGGTAGGTCATAGGCAGAACTTGGTTTATAAGTTCCTGCTGCCACCCATACCTGGTCGCCTTCGGCGGCAAGATCCAGGGCCGATTGGAACGAGGCTAAGGCATCAACCCAGTTTGTTCCATTTCCATCTACACCATCACTTACATAAACAGTATCCGTTGCCGGTTCCATACCCGATGTCCATTCATATGCCCCCATGTCGATGGTGGTATTTTGGATGCGGGCTTCACCGCGGATGTCATAGGTTTCGTTATTGTAACTGTTGTTGCCGGTATTCACACAGGGTGAGTTGCCGTGGATCCTGAAATCAACAGCAGGATCTATATATTTGGGGTTGGCAGTAATATTATGATTAGTGGCCGTTAATGTACCATTTCCTGCAACATCACCCGTGCTATTTGCATAGCATGAATAATTCATGATGGTGCTTCCTGTATTGATAAAAATCTGGTTGCCACTGCTCGTGGCGGTATTTCCCCAAACTATTCCGTTATTGATGGTTAGAGAAGAAGAATAAGTATAAATTCCCCCGCCAGCTACTGATGCATAATTCGACACGAAAGTAACATTGTTGATGGTTGGACTTACAGTAGAACTGGCATTATACATGCCGCCACCTGATTGACCTGCTGAATTTGATGAAAATAGAGCGTTGGTGATGGTTGGGGAAGAAAAAACAGTATTGTACATTCCCCCGCCAGAAGAAGATGCGGAATTTGACGGGAATGTAGCATTGGTAACAACAGGACTTGAATATAAATGGTTATACATCCCGCCGCCATTAATTGCTGAATTTGATGAAAATACAGTATTGCCAATGATTGGGGAAGAACGATAATTGTACATCCCACCACCACAAACCGCAGAATTCGACAAGAATGCAACATTGCTAATGGTTGGAGAAGCATAATAATTATGCATCCCGCCGCCAACGTAATATGCCAAATAACTTCCATCTGCACAGCCCCCAGTTATTGTAAATCCGTCTAATATCGCTGCATTTGTCAGGCGTGGGATATCATGATGATAGAATACATGGTAGCAGTTGTCGGTACTATCACCTACAATTCCGATATCGCCGCTGAGGATGCTTTCATGGGTGCCTCCCACACCAAAATCGGTTCGCTGGCTTATAGCCGTTTCCGTTCCGTCAAAGCCGCCGTAAATGGCTGCACCTTCGATCATGCGGAAATGATAATAACGGGGTGAATTGGTGAGATCCCAGGCAGTATCCGGTTTATAGGTCCCGGCTGCCACCCACACCTGGTCGCCTGTAACGGAAATGTCCAGGGCCGACTGGAAAGATGTAAAGGCATCGGTCCAGCTTTTTCCGTCGTTGCTGCCTGCCGCATCGTGTTTTACATAGTAAATGCCGTATGGATCTGTTCCCGAGGTCCATTCGTAAGCGCCCATGTCAATGGTACCATTCTGGATGCGGGCTTCACCGCGGATATCATAGGTTTCGGTATTATCGCTGTTTAAGCCTGCATCCAAGCATGGGGAGTTCCCAAAGACCCTGAGGTCACCGCCGGCAGCATCTATAAAATTGGGATCAACAGTAATGTTATTATTGGTGGCCGTAAAAGTACCACTACTGACTGTAACATCATCTGTGCCATTCGCATAGCAGGAATTATTAAGGGTGGTGTTCGCATTATTCAGGTAAAATTGCTTGCCATCCGGAGCAGTATTTCCCCAGACAATGCAGTTGTTGAGGATCGGAGAAGAGCTACTATAATTATACATACAGCCTCCATGGTACACAGAGGAATTCAGCGTGAATGTGGCATTGGTGATGGTTGGTGAAGAAGATTGATTAAACATACCGCCACCGTTATCCGCGGAATTCGATGAGAATATAGCATTGGTGATAATTGGAGAAGAAAAAAAATTATATATCCCGCCGCCAACCGAAGCTGCGAAATTAGAAAGAAATGAAGCATTGGTGATGACAGGTGAAGAAGATTGATTATACATCCCCCCACCATGCAGGTTCACGGAATTTGACAGGAATGCCGTATTGGTGATGGTTGGCGAAGAATTAACATTATACATTCCGCCGCCACGGTTATGAGGTTCGCTTCCATTTGCATTAGCATCGGTAATTGTAAATCCGTCCATGATAGCAGCGCCTGTTAAATTCATACCTGAAGGATGGTAGAATATATGGTAACAGTTGTCGGTACTGTCATCAGGTGTGCCAATGTCTCCGCTCAGGATGGTCTCATGGGATTCTCCAGGTCTGAAGTAACCTCGCTGGCTTACAGCAGATTCATAACCAAAAAAACCGCCATAGATTTCTACCCCTTCGATCATGCGGAAGTGATAATAACGGGGTGTATTGGTGAGGTCGTATGCATAATTGGGCTTGTAGGTTCCCTTTGCCACCCACACCTGGTCTCCGGAAGCGGCGAGGTCCAGTGCCGATTGGAAAGATGTGAAGGCATTGGCCCAGGTTGTTCCATTATTGTTGCCGCTGGCAATGGAAGCAACATAAACAGTATCCGAGGCCGGATCAATACCCGAAGTCCATTCATAAGCGCCCATGTCGATGGTGCCATCCTGGATACGGGCTTCCCCACGGATGTCATAGGTTTCGCTATTGCAGCCGTTATTGCCTGCATTCACACAGGGTGAATTGCCGTGGATCCTGACATCACCGGCAGGATTTATATATTTTGGATTGGTGCTGATGCAATTGCTTGTCGTCGGAGATTCCCCGTGTATATCATTGGTGGCGTTTGCATAGCAGGAATAGTTCAGGGTGAGGGTTGCAGGTGAGGAAGTGTAAAACTGTTTACCGGCATCGTCAGCAGTGTTGCCCCAGATAATACAGTTGTTAAGTATTGGAGTAGCCCCTTCTTTGCTATACATCCCACCGCCGTCGTCGGACGCATAATTCAATGAAAAAGTAGCATTATTGACGGTGGGAGAAGATGTAGTGTTATTATACATTCCGCCTCCTCTGTCCGCATCATTCAATACAAATATGGCATTGGTGATTATTGGTGCAGCTGAATACGAATTATACATACCGCCACCCTGTTCGGCTGAGTTCCCCTTAAATGTAACATTGGTAAGAGTTGGATCAGAATAATCATTATTGTGCAGTCCTCCGCCGTTGTATAAAGCGTAATTATCCAGAAATACGGTATTGGTAATGGAGGGAGAAGAATGCCCCCTATTGCACATCCCGCCTCCCCTTCCAATATATGAATCACCTCCATCCGCATATCCCAGGCTAATCGTAAACCCATCCAATAGGGCAGCGCCAGTTAAATTCAAATCTGATGGGTGGTAGAATACACGATAGCAGTTGTCAGAATTGGTTCCGAGAGTTCCAATATCCCCGCACAGGATGGTCTCGTTGGCATCTCCCATACCAAAGTCTGTCCGCTGGCTTATGGAGTCTTCCGTTCCGGCAAAGCCGCCATAAATTCCCACCCCTTCGATCATGCGGAAATGATAATAACGGGATGAATTGGTGAGGTCATAGGCAGTATCCGGTTTGTAGGTTCCGGCTGCCACCCACACCTGGTCGCTGCTGTCGGCAGCATTTAAACCTAACTGGAAAGAGTTGAAGGCCGTTGTCCAGCTTTTGCCATTATGGGGGGAACTGGCACTGGAATCGACATAAAAGATCCGGACATCCGGGTCCGTACCCGATGTCCATTCGTAAGCGCCCATGTCGATGGTAGTGTTCTGGATACGGGTTTCTCCCCGGATGTCGGTACCTGTGCTGTTATAGCCGTTGTTGCCTGTATTCACACAGGGCGAGTTTCCGAAAATGCTGAAATCATCTTCGGAATCCACAAATTTCGGGTTGGTGGAGATATTATTATTGGTGGCAGTAAAAGTACCGCTACTGACTGTAACATCCCCCGTGCCGTTTGCATAACAGGAATAATTGATGGTGGTGGTTCCTCCGTCAATGTATAGTTGCCTGCCAGCAGGGGCAGTATTACCCCAGACAATGCAATTGTTGAGGATTGGAGAAGAATTGTAATTATATAATCCGCCGCCGCCGTCATCAGCCAAATTGCATGAAAATGTTGCATTGATGATGGTGGGGGAAGAGCCATGATTATAAATCCCACCCCCCAGGCTATCTGACATATTCGATAAAAATATCGCATTGGTGATGGTTGGGGAAGATGCTGTAATATTATACATCGCACCGCCGGTAACAGCAAAATTCGACAGGAACGTTACATTGGTAATGGCTGGTGAGTTAATCCCTTCATTCATTATCCCTCCGCCGCTGTTATGAGGCAAATCTGTTGAATCCGCATTGCCACCTGTTATTGTAAAACCGTCTAAACCAGCACTATCTAAAATCAGACCGGATGGATGGTAGAATATATGGTAGCAATTGTCGGTGCTATCGCCCACAGCTCCTATATCCCCGCTCAGGATGGTTTCATGGGCGCCTCCCATACCAAAGTCCGTCCGCTGGCTTATGGCAGATTCCGTTCCATCAAAGCCGCCGTAAATAGCCACACTGTCAATCATCCGGAAGTGTTTGTGACGATCCGTCGGAGCTGGGATATCATAACTGGAACTTGGCTTGTAGGTTCCACATGCGACCCAGATCTGGTCGCCGGTGGCGGCATTATCCAAAGCAGTTTGTAATGAGAAGTAGGCATCGGCCCAGCTTGTTCCATAATTGTGTCCACTGGCGTTGACATTCACATAAATGGTATCGTTGGTGGCCATCACAACCATAGAAAGAATAAGTAGAAATACGGTATAACTTAGCTTTTTCATCGTTAATTGGTTTATTGCCTTTTAGTTTCGGCAGGATATTAATTATAACATATGTAATATAAAAATATGACAATACAATAATAATATATCACTTTATTAAGTGATTATTGTTGTTAATCATGCTTTTATGTTTAACGGCGGAAATATATGAAATATAACTTGTTTTAGCAAGTAAATTGGTTGATTTGTTTCAATTATAGCTATAATTCCAAT
>CAYXUU010000007.1:51163-147572 GCA_964468645.1 uncultured Bacteroidales bacterium | reverse complement strand
TAAAATTAAAATCATACGATCATAACCTGGTTGATAAATCAGCTGAAAAGATCGTTAAAACCGTGAAATCAACGGGCGCAGTAGTCAATGGTCCTATTCCGTTACCAACGGATAAGAAGATTTTCACTGTTAACAGATCAACTTTTGTTAACAAAAAATCAAGGGAACAGTTTCAGTTAAGTTCCTACAAACGGTTGTTGGATATTTACAGTACAACTACCAAGACTATTGATGCATTAATGAAGCTGGAATTACCCAGCGGTGTAGAAGTAGAAATAAAGGTCTGATTTTAATACCGATAAAAAAGAAAGAAAATGTCAGGATTAATTGGTAAGAAAGTTGGGATGACCAGTGTTTATGATGAGAATGGAAAGAACATTCCATGTACTGTTATTGAGGCTGGTCCCTGTGTCATAACACAGGTTAAAACCCTTGAAAAAGATGGCTATGAAGCTATCCAGTTGGCATATGACGATAAAAAGGAAAAGCATACCACAAAAGCCGAATTAGGACATTTTTCCAGGGCTGGTGTTAATCCGAAAAGTATTGTCAGGGAATTTACAAGATTTGAGAAGGGCCACCAGAAAAAGTTTGGTGATGAAATCGGCGTGGATATTTTTGTTGAAGGTGAATATCTTGACATAGTAGGCGTCACCAAAGGAAAAGGATTTCAAGGTGTTGTAAAAAGGCATAACTTCAAGGGAGTTGGAGAAACATCCCATGGTCAGCATAACAGGGTGAGGGCTCCGGGATCTATAGGTGCATCATCATATCCCTCAAGGGTATTTAAAGGTATGCGAATGGCTGGAAGGACAGGAGGCCAGAGAGTTAAAATGATTAACCTGCAGGTTGTTAAAATCATACCTGAGAAAAATCTGCTTGTAGTTAAGGGCGCAGTACCCGGTCCTAAAAATTCATATGTAATTATAGAGAGATGGAGTTAGTAGTACATAAAATAACCGGTGAAAAAACAAGCCGGAAGGTCAAGTTGAATAAAGAAATATTTGGTATTGAACCAAATGATCATGCGATCTATCTTGATACCAAACAACATCTGGCCAATAAACGACAGGGAACTTCAAGTTCAAAGGAAAGAAACCAGATTACCGGAAGCACCCGGAAGATTAAAAGACAGAAAGGAACAGGAACAGCCAGGGCCGGTAGCATTAAAAATCCGATATTCAGAGGTGGCGGAAGAACATTTGGACCCCATCCACGTAATTACGGATTTAAACTTAATAAGAAACTTAAAAGGTTGGCCCGAAAATCTGCCCTTGCATATAAGGCTAAGGAAAACGGAATATTGGTCCTTGAAGATTTTCGGATTGAAGAACCAAAAACAAAAGTATATTCCGATTTCCTCGGAAATTTTGATTTGCTGAATAAGAAGACATTGCTTGTTACAACAGAAGCAGATCCCAATGCATTATTATCAAGCAGGAATCTTCAAAATGCCAGTGTTACACTGGTTTCAACATTAAACACATATGATATTTTAAATGCGAATAATCTTTTGATTTCTGAAAGCTCACTTAAAGAGATTGAAAAATTATTTGCTGAAGAGAAATAATATAATCAACCAGGAGCAATGGAAATTATTCTTAAACCGATTATTACGGAAAAAATGACAGAAAGGGGTGAAAAGCTTAACCAGTTTGGATTTATCGTCCACCCGAAAGCAAATAAGCTCCAGATTAAAAAGGCTGTTGAAGAACTCTATGGTGTTGAGGTCTTATCGGTGAATACCATGAACTTACATGGCAAATCATCCACGAGATTCACAAAAGGAGGAATCATCAGCGGCAATAAACCTTCGTTGAAAAAGGCAGTAGTTACATTGCCAGAAGGAGAGACAATTGATTTTTATAGCAACATTTAGAATTTTAGATAAATGGCTCTAAAGAAATATAAACCAACGACACCAGGACAGCGTTTCAAGTTGATAAGCGCTTTTGATGACATTACCACCCAAAAACCTGAAAAGAGTTTATTGGCTCCGATGAAAAATTCAGGTGGTAGAAATAATGAAGGAAAAATGACCATGAGGTATTTAGGTGGTGGTCATAAACAAAGGTACAGGATCATCGACTTCAAACGCGATAAAGAAGGTATCCCTGGTAAGGTTAAATCCATCGAATACGATCCGAACAGAACTGCTCGTATTGCACTTATTAATTATGCTGATGGTGAGAAAAAATACATAATCGCTCCGCATGGATTGAAAATAGGGCAGGAACTTCATGCCGGGAAAGATGCGCCTCCTGAAATTGGCAATTCACTATATTTAAGCGATATACCATTTGGTACTATCATACATAATATAGAACTAAGGCCAGGACAGGGTGCAAAGATGGCAAGAAGTGCAGGCTCATATGCCCAATTGCTTTCACGCGAGGGCAAGTTTGCCATTATTAAGATGCCTTCGGGTGAAACCAGAATGATTCTGCAGAAATGCAAAGCAACTGTTGGAATGGTATCAAATACTGACCATAGTCTTGAGAAATCAGGAAAAGCAGGTCGTAGCAGATGGTTGGGACGCAGACCAAGAACACGTGGAGTAGCGATGAACCCTGTTGATCATCCAATGGGTGGTGGTGAAGGAAGAGCCTCCGGTGGACATCCAAGATCGAGAAAAGGATTGCCGGCAAAAGGTTATAAGACCAGATCCAAAAAGAAAGATTCGAACAAGTATATAATTGAAAAACGGAAGAAATAATTTTAAAACAGATAACAGATGGCTCGTTCGCTGAAAAAAGGACCGTATATACATTATAAGCTGGAAAAGAAAGTAATGACCAATATTGAATCAGGTAAAAAAACTGTTATTAAAACATGGTCAAGAGCTTCAATGATATCACCCGATTTTGTTGGGCAAACTATAGCAGTTCATAATGGTAATAAATTTATTCCGGTATATATAACTGAAAATATGGTTGGTCATAAACTCGGTGAGTTTGCGCCAACAAGAATATTCAGAGGTCATGCCGGTCAAAAAGATAAAGGCAGAAAATAAATATTGAAAAATGGGAGCTAGAAAAAGACTCAGAGCTGAAGAATTGAGAGAGGCGAAAAAGAATCAATATGTCGCTCAATTAAGAAATTGTCCTACTTCTCCTCGAAAGATGAGACTGGTAGCAGACATTATCAGGGGAATGGATGTGGATATGGCATTGAATGTTTTAAAGAACTCACCACAAGCCGCAGCCAAATACCTGTATAAATTAGTTCTTTCAGGCATTTCAAACTGGCAATCGAAAAATGAAGGTGTCAGAATTGAGGAAAGTCAGCTTTATATTAAAGCAATAAACGTTGATAGTGCGAGGATGCTTAAAAGAATTCAACCTGCACCACAGGGAAGGGCACACAGGATCAGAAAGCGTTCGAACCATGTTACACTGGTTATCGACAGCAGGGTTGAAAAAATGGTTGAATATTCAGATCAGGAATAAATTAGAATAAATAAAAAAATAAAATAAGTTAATGGGACAAAAAACAAATCCAATAGGTCTTAGACTGGGAATCATCAAAGGATGGGATTCCAACTGGTATGGCGGAAAGAATTTTGCCACCAAGCTGGTTGAAGATGATAAGATCAGGAAGTATTTGAATGCCCGACTGGCAAAAGCTGGTATCTCCAAAATTATTATTGAGCGTACCTTAAAGCTTGTTACTGTAACAATTTTCACAGCCCGTCCGGGGATTATCATTGGAAAAGGCGGCCAGGAGGTTGATAAGCTGAAAGAAGAGTTAAAGAAGCTTACCAGGAAAGAGATTCAGATCAATATCTCTGAGATTAAGCGTCCTGAACTTGATGCAACGATCGTTGCCCAGACCATTTCCAAACAAATTGAGGGGAGGATATCATTCCGTCGCGCCATTAAAACAGCCATTGCTTCAACAATGCGCATAGGCGCTGAAGGAATAAAAGTGGTTATTTCAGGAAGGCTTGGTGGAGCTGAAATGGCCCGTGCCGAACAGTATAAAGAAGGTAGAATACCACTTCATACATTAAGGGCTGATATAGATTATGCTTTTACAGAAGCACATACTACCTATGGCAGGATAGGGATCAAAGTGTGGATATGTAAGGGAGAGATCTTTGGTAAACCAGAGCTGGTTCCAACCGGAGTAGGTAGTGACAAACAAAAAGGTGGCACCGGTGGCGGCCCAAGAGGAAGAGGTCCTCGTAAAAGAAAATAAATTTTGTGATAATAGATTAAGTCTTTGAATAATGTTACAACCAAAAAAGACAAAATACAGAAGGCAGCAAAAGGGGAAGATGAAAGGTAATGCCCAGCGTGGCAACCAGCTAGCCTTTGGATCATATGGAATTAAAGCATTGGAAGAATGCTGGATTACAGGAAGACAACTCGAGGCAGCACGTCAGGCTGTTACCCGTCATATGAAACGTGAAGGTCAGATCTGGATCAGGGTATTTCCTGATAAACCGGTAACTAAGAAACCTGCTGAGGTACGTATGGGTAAAGGAAAAGGTGCCCCTGAATATTTTGTGGCCAGAATTAATCCGGGTAGAATTTTATTCGAAGCTGAAGGTGTATCCCTTGACATTGCAAGGGAGGCTTTACGCCTGGCATCTCAAAAACTTCCGGTTACCACAAAATTTGTGGTAAGAAGAGATTATGTAGAATAATAAAACAACTGAAATGGAGCAGAGAGTAATCAGTGAACTGTCGACAGCAGAATTAACAGAACGCCTTGAAGAAGAGAAGAAACAACTAACAAGGCTGAAACTGAATCATGCTGTGTCTCCTTTGGAGAATCCGAATAAGATCAAGATTTATAAGAGAACTATTGCAAGAATGCTAACAGAGCTTCGCAACAGGGAACTTAAAGTTGAAGCGGAAACCAAAGAGCAGTAATATTACAAGTTAATCAAACATGGAAAGAAATCTAAGAAAAGAAAGAACAGGTCTGGTTGTGAGCAACAAAATGGAGAAATCTATTGTTGTTCAAATCGAGCGTAAAGTAAAGCATCCTATGTATGGCAAGTTTGTGAAAAAAACTTCCAAATTCATGGCCCATGATGACAAGAATGAATGCAATATTGGCGATAAGGTACGCATCATGGAAACCAGACCACTGAGTAAAAATAAATGCTGGAGATTAGTTGAAATAATTGAAAGAGCGAAATAGTCATGATACAACAAGAGTCAAGATTAGCTGTTGCGGATAATAGTGGTGCCAAAGAAGTTCTTTGCATCAGGGTTCTGGGAGGAACTAAAAAGCGTTATGCTTCGATAGGGGATCAGGTAATCGTAACTGTAAAAAATGCCTTACCCTCAGGTAACATTAAAAAAGGTACCATAGCAAAAGCAGTTGTTGTAAGAACGAAAAAAGAAATTCGTCGTAACGACGGTTCTTACATTCGTTTTGATGACAATGCCTGTGTAATTTTAAACACTGCAGGCGAAATGATAGGTACCCGTATTTTTGGTCCGGTTGCCAGGGAATTGAGAGATAAACAATATATGAAGATCGTTTCACTGGCACCTGAAGTGTTATAATAGAAAACTCACTGACATGCAAAAGAAATTACTTATAAAAAAGGGCGACAATGTGATGGTAATCACTGGCGAATCAAAAGGCCAGCAGGGCAGGGTTCTTTTTGTAGATCCTAAGAAAGAAAAAGCCATTGTTGAAGGGATAAATATGGTATCAAAGCATACCCGTCCTAACGCCGATAACCCAAAGGGTGGTATAATTAAAAAAGAAGCCCCCGTACATATTTCAAATTTAATGCTTATTGATGCTGCAGGAAAAGCGACAAGGGTTGGCAGAAAAATCAATGAGAAAAGTAATGAAAGAGTTCGGTATTCAATTAAATCCGGGGAGGAAATTAAATAATGGATTACGCACCACGACTTAAAAAGAAATACAGGGAAGAGGTGGTACCCGCTTTGATGAAGCAATTCAACTATAAAAGCGTAATGCAGGTACCCAAACTCACAAAAATATCCCTGAACCAGGGAATCGGATCAGCAATCGTTGATAAAAAACTTATCGACACGGGGATTGAGGAAATGTCACTCGTTGCCGGCCAGAAAGCAGTTCCGACAAAATCGAAAAGAGATATCTCTAACTTCAAGGTTAGAAAAGGTATGCCGATAGGTGTCAGGGTAACCCTGCGTAAAGATCAGATGTATGAATTCCTCGACAGGTTGCTTGCAATTGCCATTCCCCGGGTAAGGGATTTCAGGGGTATTAACGACAAAGGCTTTGACGGCAGAGGTAATTTTACGATGGGTATCACCGAACAAATCATTTTTCCCGAGATCGATATCGACAAGATCAATAAGATCAACGGGATGGATATTACCTTCGTGACCACTGCAAAGACCGATCAGGAAGCAATGGCATTATTGAAAGAATTTGGATTACCATTTAAAAATCAAAAAATAATAGATTAGCATGGCAAAAGAATCAATGAAAGCGAGAGAGGTGAAGAGGCAAAAGCTTGTTGATAAGTATGCTGCCAGGAGAGCTGAACTTAAAGCAAATGGAGACTATATTGCACTTCAAAAGCTGCCTAAGAATTCTTCATCTGTACGCTTACATAACAGATGCAAATTAACAGGTCGTCCAAAAGGTTATATGAGACAGTTTGGACTATCACGTATTAACTTCAGAGAAATGGCTTTGAAAGGTTTAATACCAGGAGTTAAAAAAGCAAGTTGGTAAACTTGGAATTATTGATAAGAGAAATATTTTGAAAGATGATAACTGATCCAATTGCAGATTATTTAACAAGAATCAGGAATGCTGTTATGGCTAATCACCGGGTGGTTGAAATTCCTGCTTCGAATATGAAAAAGGAAATAACCAAGATCTTGAAGGAAAAGGGTTACATCCTTAATTATAAATTTGAGGATGATAATAAACAGGGAATCATTAAAGTTGCCCTGAAATACCATCCTGTTACAAAGCTTCCTGCAATCAGCAAGATTGAAAGGATAAGCAAACCTGGTCTGCGCAAGTATGTTGATGCAGATAATTTACCCAGGGTTCTGAATGGCATGGGCATAGCTATCCTGTCAACTTCAACAGGAGTGATGACAGACAAAGAAGCCAGGAAAGAACATGTTGGTGGGGAAGTAATTTGTTACGTAAGTTAATTGAAGAGGAAATTCAAATGTCAAGAATAGGTAAATTACCGGTAGTAATACCCGAGGGGGTACAGGTTGAAATCTCCGATAACAATGTGGTAACGGTTAAAGGAAAACTCGGAGAGCTGAAACAAACTGTAGATCCGGAAATAACAATTTCTGTTGAAAATGGACAAATCATTGTGAAACGTCCTTCTGAACAGAAACGCCACAAAGCAATGCATGGATTATACCGCTCATTGCTATTTAATATGGTTAAAGGTGTTTCAGAGGGTTATACCATTGTCCAGGAACTGGTGGGTGTTGGTTATAAAGCACAGAGCCAGGGTCAGGTATTGGAACTTTCTCTGGGATATTCACACAATATCGTTTTGGAATTACCTCCAGAAGTTAAGGTTGAAGCAAAAACTGAAAGAGGTAAAAACCCGTCAATCACGCTTACCTCACATGACAAACAATTGATTGGACAGGTTGCAGCCAAGATCAGATCGCTCAGAAAACCAGAACCATATAAAGGCAAGGGTATAAAATTCCAGGGTGAAGTTCTGCGTAAGAAAGCCGGAAAAGCTGCAGCTGAGAAATAATCGTACCGGGTAAAATAATATTGATATAAAAAGATACAAATTCCGAAAAGGGATGAAAAAGATAAAAGATAAAAAGAAGTTCAGAAGATACAGGATAAAGATGCGTATCAGGAAGAGCATTTCAGGTACTGCCGATCGCCCGAGAATGTCAGTATTCAGGAGTAATAAGCAGATATATGCTCAGATCATCGACGACCTGGAAGGGAAGACTATTGTTGCAGCATCATCTGCAGAAAAAGATATTGCTGAAAAGAAAGTAACAAAAACCCAACAGGCTGAATTGGTAGGAAGCCGGGTTGCCGAGAAGGCAAAAAAGGCGGGAATAGAGACCGTTATTTTCGATCGTAACGGTTACCTGTATCATGGAAGAGTTAAATCTTTAGCGGAAGCAGCACGCAAAGGAGGATTAAAATTTTAATTCATTATGGCAAACGTAAATATTAAGCGGGTAAAATCCAGTGAAATAGAGTTCAAAGACAGACTGGTCAGTATTCAAAGGGTAACCAAGGTTACCAAAGGGGGTCGTACATTTAGTTTTTCAGCCATTGTTGTGGTAGGGAATGAAAACGGAGTAGTAGGTTATGGACTGGGAAAAGCAAAAGAAGTAACGGCAGCAATAGCTAAAGGTATTGATGATGCAAAAAAGAACCTGATAAAGGTGCCTGTACTTCATGGAACATTACCACATGAGCAGGATGGCAAGTATAGTGGAGCAAGGGTTTTTATTAAGCCAGCCGCTCCTGGTACCGGTGTAATTGCCGGTGGTGCTATGCGCGCAGTACTTGAGAGTGTTGGCGTAAGGGACGTACTTGCCAAATCGAAGGGTTCTTCAAATCCTCACAGTGTTGTTAAAGCAACCATTGATGCCCTTTCAAAAATGCGCGATCCTTATACAGTCGCACAGGTAAGGGGAGTAGCTCTGGATACAGTTTTTAACGGTTAAACCTGAACAGAAATGAAGAAACTGAAAATAACACAGATAAAAAGCGGAATAGGCAGACCTGAACGACAGAAAAGAACATTACAGGCTCTGGGCCTTAAAAAAATGAATCAAACCCGTGAGGTTGATATAACACCACAGATGCTAGGGATGATAAATAAAGTAAAGCATTTATTAAAAGTTGAAGAAGTTTAATTTTTTAAATCAATAATACAATGGATTTAAGTAATCTTAAACCTGCAGATGGATCTGTAAAAAAAAGAAAACGCATCGGAAGAGGTCAGGGATCAGGAAGAGGAGGAACTTCTACCAGAGGCCATAAAGGTGCAAAGTCAAGATCAGGTTACAAGCATAAGTATGGCTTTGAAGGTGGCCAGATGCCATTATACAGGAGAATACCCAAAGGTGGATTCAAGAATTTCAACAGAGTTGAATATAATGGGATTAATCTTGATGTTTTGCAGAAACTCGCAGATCAAAAGAAAATTGAAAAAATTGATGTGGAAATTCTGGTAAATAACGGACTTGCTTCTAAAAAGGACCTGGTTAAGATCCTTGGCCGTGGCAAATTAACAGCAAAACTGGAAGTGGTTGCCCATGCTTTCTCGGAAAGCGCTAAGAATGCAATTGAAGAACAAGGTGGAACTGCAACAAAATTGAATGATTAATGAAGAAATTAATACAGACAATAAGGAATATTATTAAGATCGAAGATCTTAGGCAAAGGATTTTATATACGCTGGGTATTATTCTGATCTATCGTCTGGGTACCAAAGTTGTTTTGCCGGGTATCGATCCGAATATTCTTGCTGACCTGCAAAACCAGGGTACTACCGGTGGATTGGTGGAATTGCTTAATATCTTCTCCGGTGGCGCTTTTACCAATGCTTCAATTTTTGCCCTGGGTATCATGCCCTACATTTCAGCCTCTATTGTAATTCAGTTGCTGGGTATGGCAATTCCGTATTTCCAGAAGTTACAACGGGAAGGTGAAAGTGGCAGAAGAAAAATCAATCAGATTACAAGATATCTAACGGTATTGATCACAGGTTTCCAGGCCCCGGGGTATATTGGTACCATGGTAATTTCAAGATTGCCGTCTGAAGCGGTAACTCCCTTTATTCAAGGATCATCACCCTCGGCATTTTTCTGGATATCCTCGGTGGTTATCCTGATATCCGGTACCATGTTTATCATGTGGCTGGGTGAAAGAATTACAGATAAAGGTATTGGCAATGGTATTTCATTAATCATTATGATCGGGATCATTGCAAGATTACCATTTTCACTTGTTGGAGAATTTGTTTCAAAGATGGAGGAAAAAGGTGGCGGACTGGTTTACTTTGTTGTTGAGATTGCAATACTTATATTCGTTATTCTGGTTACGATCTTACTCGTTCAGGGTACTCGAAGAATACCGGTGCAATATGCCAAGCGGATTGTAGGGAACAAACAATATGGCGGTGTACGTCAGTATATTCCTTTAAAAGTGAATGCAGCCGGTGTAATGCCGATCATTTTTGCCCAGGCTATTATGTTCCTGCCACTAACCATTGCTGGTTTTGCAGCTTCTGACTCTTTAACTGGGTTTGCTGCCGCATTTACCAACATCAACGGTTTCTGGTATAATTTTGTAACATTTGTCCTGATCATCATATTTACTTATTTCTACACAGCTATTACGATGAATCCAAATCAAATGGCTGAAGACATGAAACGTAATGGCGGATTTATTCCGGGGGTAAAGCCCGGCCGGAAAACGGCTGAGTTTATTGATACAATTATGTCAAGGATTACCCTTCCCGGATCGATCTTCCTGGGGCTGATCGCTATAATGCCAACCTTTGCAAGAATGATAGGAATAACACAGCAATTCTCCCTCTTTTATGGAGGTACTTCATTGTTGATTATGGTAGGTGTGGTCCTAGATACATTGCAACAGGTTGAAAGTCATCTTTTAATGCGTCATTACGATGGTTTGACAAAATCTGGAAGAATTAAAGGCAGATCCTCAGTAGGAGGATTGGGATAATACAGGATGATCTATTTAAAGACAGAAGAGGAAATAGAATTAATAAGAGAAAGTTCTTTGCTTGTTGGAAAAACCCTGGCTGAAGTGGCCAGACTGATTGAACCAGGCGTTAAAACCATTGAACTGGATAAAACTGCTGAGGCATATATCCGTGATCATGGTGCGGTTCCGGGTTTTAAAGGATACAACGGATTTCCATATACACTCTGTATTTCTGTAAATGAAGTGGTGGTACATGGTTTTCCTGGAGAAAGGGAATTGCAGGATGGAGACATCATTTCAATAGATTGCGGTGTTTTAAAGCATGGATTTTATGGCGATTCGGCATTCACTTTTCCGGTTGGGACAGTCAAAGAGGAGATACTGTTGCTGATGAGGAGAACCAGGGAATCGCTTTACAAAGGCATAGAGATGGCCGTAGCGGGTAAGCGAATCGGTGATATAGGCAATGGTGTTCAGAGCCATGTTGAGCAATACGGATATTCGGTTGTCCGTGATCTTGTAGGACACGGCCTGGGAAGGAATCTTCATGAGAAACCTGAAGTTCCCAACTATGGCAAAAGAGGAACAGGTGCAAAGCTTAAAGAAGGTCTTGTACTTGCTATTGAACCAATGATTAACCTCGGAACAAAAAATGTGGTTCAGGAAAGAGATGGCTGGACAATCAGGACAGGTGACAGACTTCCTTCAGCTCATTATGAGCATGATGTAGTAGTCAGGAAAGATAAAGCAGAGATACTTTCAACTTTTGAATATATTGAAGAAGTATTGGAAAACAGACAAATATCAATATAGAACAATTTTATGGCAAAACAACAATCGATAGAACAGGATGGTACCGTGATAGAATCATTGGGAAATGCGATGTTTCGTGTTGAACTTGAAAACGGTCACATCATTACCGCACACATCTCCGGTAAGATGCGTATGCATTATATCAAAATTCTGCCGGGAGATAAGGTAAAATTAGAAATGTCGCCATATGATTTAACAAAAGGAAGAATAGTATTCAGGTATAAATAATAAATCAGGATTTAATAATGAAAGTAAGAGCATCAGTAAAGAAAAGGACACCCGACTGCAAAATAGTACGCAGGAAGGGTAGAATTTATATTATTAATAAAAAGAATCCTAGATACAAACAGAGACAAGGTTAATTCAAAAACTAAATAATTAAAAAACTCTAACTATGGCCAGAATAGCAGGTATTGATATACCAAGGAACAAAAGAGGCGAGATCGCCTTAACCTATATTTATGGTATCGGCAAAAGTACTGCCCAGAATATTCTTAATGAAGCTGGTGTTGACCCGAATAAGAAAGTTCAGGAGTGGAATGATGAAGAGTTAACCGGCATCAGGAACGTAATTAATGATAATTACAAGGTTGAAGGTTCTTTACGCTCAGAGATACAAATGAACATTAAGCGTTTAATGGACATTGGAACGTATCGCGGCATCAGACACCGTATTGGTTTACCATTAAGAGGACAGTGTACAAAAAACAATGCACGTACCCGTAAGGGCAAAAAGAAAACGGTAGCCAATAAAAAGAAGGCACCTAAAGGCTAAGATTTAGGAAGTTAAACAGTTGTAATAAAATAAACTATGGCAAAAACGTCAAGAGGATCACGTAAAAAAGTCGTGAAAGTTGATCCGGTTGGGAAAGCTTACGTACAGGCAACATTCAATAATATCATTATCTCATTGACCAATGATAATGGTCAGGTTATTGCCTGGTCATCTGCCGGAAAAATGGGATTTAGAGGATCAAAGAAAAATACACCTTATGCTGCGCAGATGGCAGCTGCAGATTGTGCAAAGGTAGCCTATGATTTGGGTTTAAGAAAGGTGAAATTATTTGTTAAAGGACCGGGTGCAGGCCGTGAATCAGCGATCAGAACCATTCATACGAACGGAATAGAGGTGACTGAAATCAGGGATGTAACCCCATTACCTCATAACGGATGCAGACCACCCAAACGTCGTAGAGTATAATTTTTATCTAAGAAAACAGAAACAAGAAGTAAAATGGCAAGATACACAGGCCCAAAATCAAAAATTGCTAGAAAATTTAATGATCCTATATTCGGAGTAGATAAAGCGCTTGAGAAGAAGCCTTATGGTCCCGGACAACATGGATCTTCAAAACGCAGAAGGAAACAGTCAGAATATGGTATTCAGCTGCAGGAAAAGCAAAAAGCAAAATATACTTATGGTATTCTCGAACGTCAGTTCAGGAATATTTTTAAGCTTGCTGCAAAAAAGAGAGGCATAACAGGGGAGAACCTGTTACAGTTGATCGAAGCAAGATTAGATAATATAGTATATCGTCTTGGTATAGCACCTACCCGTAGAGGGGCCAGGCAGCTGGTTTCTCACCGCCATATTGTTGTTAATGGTAGTGTCGTTAATATTCCCTCTTACCAGGTGAAAGAAGGTGATATAGTTGGCGTAAGGGAAAAATCAAAATCATTGATTGCCATTACCGAATCACTGGCAACAAGAAGTAACAGGTATAACTGGTTTGAATGGGATGAGGAGAAAATGAACGGGAAATTCCTGAATTACCCTCCTCGTGAAGATATCCCGGAAAATATCAAGGAACAACTTATTGTTGAGTTATATTCAAAATAAAAATAAGTAATTTATTGCAAATTAAAGCATTAGAATATATGGCTATTTTAGCATTTCAAAAACCTGACAAGGTTATAATGATCGAAGAGGATGATTCAAGAGGAGTCTTTGAATTCAGGCCACTTGAACCGGGATTTGGAATTACAATTGGCAATGCCCTCAGAAGAATTCTGTTATCCTCCCTCGAAGGTTATGCAATAACCTCAGTAAAGATCGAAGGTGTACCTCATGAATTCACAACGATCAAAGGTGTAATACAGGATGTAACAGAGATCATCCTTAATCTTAAAAAGATCCGATTCAAACGCCAGATTGAAGGCGAGAATAGTGAAAAAGTCCATGTGGTTATTGGTGATCAGGAAGAGTTCAAGGCCGGGGATATTAACAAGTTCCTTTCTGTATTTCAGGTTCTGAATCCCGAAGTCCTGATATGCGAAATGGACCCATCGGTTAAGATTTCTATGGACCTGACCATTGAAAAAGGAAGAGGATATGTTCCAGGTGAAGAGAACAAATCGTTGAACGCTCCTATCGATACTATCGCTATTGATTCAATTCATACTCCAATAAAACATGTAAAGTATGAAATTGAAAACTACAGGGTAGAACAGAAAACCGATTACGAGAAATTAATCTTTGAGATAAAAACTGATGGATCTATTTTACCAAAAGATGCTTTGAAAGAAGCCGCAAAAATCCTGATCCATCATTTTATGTTATTCAGTGACGAGAAAATAACACTGGATACAGAAGAGAAAACAGTTGCCGAAGAATTTGACGAAAATTCTTTACATATACGTCAGTTGCTCAAAACCAAGCTTGTTGACCTTGACCTTTCGGTGAGGGCACTGAATTGCTTAAAAGCTGCTGATGTGGAAACACTGGGAGACCTTGTTGCATATAACAAGAATGACCTGCTTAAATTCAGGAATTTTGGCAAGAAATCCCTGACAGAACTGGAAGAACTGGTGAAGGCTAAAGGTCTTGAATTTGGAATGAATACAGCAAAGTATAAACTTGATAAGGAATAGAAGTAATGAGACATCAGAAGAAATTCAACCATTTGAGCAGGACCAGGGCACACAGGAGAGCTATGCTGGCAAATATGGCATCTTCGCTGATTATGCACAAAAGGATACATACAACACTTGCAAAAGCAAAAGCTTTAAGAGTATATGTTGAACCGTTGATTACACGTTCGAAGGAGGATACAACACATTCAAGAAGAGTGGTTTTCAGTTACCTGCAAAATAAAGAAGCTGTGACAGAATTATTCCGTGAGATCTCACAGAAGGTTTTCGACAGACCAGGTGGCTATACCCGCATTCTGAAAACGGGTAACAGACTTGGTGATAATGCCGAGATGTGTATGATTGAATTGGTTGACTATAACCAGAATCTCTTAAAAGAAAGCAAAGACGACAAAGCAAAAACTTCACGGAGGAAAAGAAGAGGTGGTGGTAAGAAAAAGATTGAAGAAGCCCCTGTAGCTGAAACAGCAGTGAAGGAAGTTGAAGATACGGAAGTGGCAGGACCAGAAGCTGAAGTCGCCGAAGAAACTGAAGCAATAGCAGAAACCCCTGCTGAAGTGATTACTGAAGAGCCCAAAGAAGAAGTTAAGGTTAAGGCTGAGGCTGAAGTTAAGGAGGAAATAAAGGAAGGGGCAAAGGAAGAAAAACCAAAAGCTGAAACAAAAGAGAAAGAACCCGAGAAAGGGAAAGAAGAAAATCCGGAAGATAAAAAAGAAGACTAAGATTAATTACTGTTAGATATTAATTAGGATAAAGTTCATCAAGGCTTTATCCTTTTTTTTAATTTTGTGCTCCATTTTAACCAGGAAATAAATAAAAATAATGAGTCATATAGTAAATATCCATGCCCGTCAGATTTTGGATTCAAGGGGCAATCCATCCATTGAAGTCGAAGTTCTAACCAATACGGGTATCCTCGGCAGGGCTGCAGTGCCTTCCGGAGCGTCAACAGGTATTCACGAGGCTGTTGAGTTACGGGATGATAATAAAGATGTGTTTCTTGGCAAAGGTGTATTAAAGGCAGTACAGCACGTTAATAAAACCTTGAATGAAGAACTTCAGGGTTATTATGTTACCGATCAGAATGAGATTGATAAAAGGATGATTGAAATTGACGGGACAGCCAACAAGGCTAAACTCGGGGCCAATGCCATTCTCGGTGTATCCCTGGCTGTTGCCCACGCCGCTGCACAGGAAACAGGGCAATATCTTTACAGATATATCGGTGGGGTTAATGCAAACACTTTACCCATCCCCATGATGAATATTCTGAATGGCGGTTCACATGCCGATAACAGTATCGATTTCCAGGAGTTTATGATCATGCCTGTTGGTGCACCGAACTTCAGTGAAGCGCTAAGAATGGGAGCCGAAGTATTTCATAATCTGAAAGCTGTATTGAAAACCAAAAAACATTCAACCAATGTTGGTGATGAAGGTGGTTTTGCGCCCAACCTGAAATCAAATGAAGAAGCTATCAAAGTTGTATTGCAGGCCATTGAGAAAGCAGGCTATAAAGCAGGGGAAGATATTTATATTGCTCTCGATCCTGCATCCTCAGAATATTATATCCCCGAAGAAAATGTTTATCACCTTAAATGGTCAACCGGGGATAAACTAACGCCTGAGCAAATGGTCGATTTCTGGAAGGACTGGGTAAACAAATATCCTATTATATCTATTGAAGATGGCATGGCAGAAGATGACTGGGATGGTTGGAAGATCATGACAAAAAAACTGGGTAAGAAGATTCAACTGGTAGGTGATGATTTATTTGTAACCAATACCGAAAGATTAAAGAAAGGTATCGACATGGATATCTGTAACTCCATCCTTATTAAGGTAAACCAGATAGGCACACTTACCGAAACCATCGAGGCAGTAAATATGGCCTACAGGAATGCTTATACAGCAGTTATCAGTCATCGCTCAGGTGAAACCGAAGATACTACCATAGCCGACCTTGCAGTAGCTTTGAATACCGGATTGATAAAAACAGGTTCTGCATCCCGTTCCGACAGGATCGCCAAATACAATCAGTTGCTAAGGATTGAAGAAACCCTTGGAAGTTCTGCAAGGTATCCTGGTAAGGATTTCAAATATGCAAGGTAATTGACCGCATGATCTTTTAAGATTTAAACCGCTAAGACCGCCAAGAAACGCAAAATATTCTTCGCGCTTCTTGGCGGTTTTGGCGGTTAATCTCTCTGTGTTCTATGTTTTTCTTTGTGTTCCCTGTGGTTAATAAGTTTCTTTATTTGGAGGCCACAGGAACTAAAATCAGTATGAAAATTATTTGAAAAAGCTGCCGCATAATTCTTGTTTGCTGAGTCTGAATCTGGATTATTTCCGGCAAAAGTAGAACTTTAAGGTGATATCTTATACAGGTAATTTGAAGAACCTTCTGATTAAATTTCGTAATTTTATCTCATAACCAAATTATTAGAAGAATGATTCATTATAAAAGAAACAAAAAAGATTACAAAAAAGCACTGGAGGGTGTAACCTACAAGACACTTGTACATGGGGAAAAAACAAGCCTTGGGGAATTCCTGCTTGCCAGGGGAGCAGTAATCCCAATGCATAAGCACCATCACGAGCAAACAGGCTATATGGTTTCCGGCAGGATGAAATTTACAATTGGTACTGAGACTTTTACAGCCGAACCTGGTGCAAGTTGGAATATACCCTCAAATCTTGAACATGGCGTTGAAGTTTTAGAAGACTCTGTAGTAATCGAAGTGTTTTCTCCGGTGAGAGAAGATTATTTGTAATTTGATGATGTTCGGAGTTCAGGCTGTAGCAAACTTATATCCTGTAATAACGGAGCATAAAATAATAGAATATCAGTGGGATTGATTGAATTCCGACGTTGAAGGTATTAAGTAACGATCGTGTTTGCTCTAGTGATATTTTTCCGGATAATGACAATATTTTGACTAATAAGAGGCATTTCTTATGCCGAATAATTACTTTTAACTCCCATAAAAATAATGTAATTTATGAGACAATTTAATGGTGTTATATTGTGCGTATCTATATGCATCGGCTTATTTTTCTCCAGCCTCAACGCACAGGATTATTACCCCGAGAAGGATACACTAGTTCTGGAAAAACTTGAAAAATGGCAGGATATGAAATTTGGCCTGTTAATGCACTGGGGACCTTACAGCCAGTGGGGAATTGTTGAGTCATGGTCGATTTGTGGCGAAGATGAAGGGTGGTGCAGGCGGAGTATGGATGATTATCACCAGTATAAGGAACGGTATGAAATGTTGAAAGGATCATTCAATCCCATTGAATTTGATCCCGTGAAATGGGCACAGGCAGCCAGTGGGGCCGGAATGCGTTATGTTGTATTTACTACCAAGCATCATGATGGATTCTGTATGTTTGACTCAAAATATACCGATTATAAAATAACGGATGAGGATTGCCCTTTCAGCAGCAATCCTAAAGCCAATGTTACTAAAGGGATCTTTGATGCTTTCAGGGATAAAGGATTCTGGACAGGCACCTATTTTTCCAAACCCGACTGGCATTGTGAATACTACTGGTGGCCATATTTTCCAACTCCAGACAGAAATGTTAACTATGATCCGGAACTATATCCTGAGCGATGGAATAATTATATCAACTTTACTCATAACCAGATCCTGGAACTGATGACTGATTATGGACCGGTGGATATTCTATGGCTTGATGGTGGCTGGGTAGCAAAACTGACAGAAGAAGAAATCAGGGGCTATTATGATAGACTGCTTGAAAAAAGCAATACAGGATTCATTAAAAAGCGGATAGTAAACCAGGATATTCATATGGATGACCTGGTTGAGAAGTGTAGGGAAAAACAGCCTGGATTAATTGTTGTTGACCGTGCAGTTCCCGGCAAAAATCAAAACTACCTGACCCCTGAAAATCATGTTCCTGAGGAAGCATTACCCTACCCCTGGGAATCCTGTATTATAGCAGGTGGTGGATGGTCATGGGTGGATAATGCAAGGTATAAAAGCAGCCATCAGGTTGTTCAAATGCTTGTTGATATTGTTTCAAAAGGGGGTAATCTTCTGCTTAATATCGCTCCCGGCCCGAAAGGACAGTGGCATGATGAAGCTTATATCCTTCTTGATGAAGTAGGGGAGTGGATGGATGTGAATAATGAAGCCATTTACCAGACCAGGGCAATTGAACCCTATAAAATGGGAAATGTATGTTTTACGAGGAATAAAGATAACAATACCGTTTATGCATTTTACATGGTAAAAGAGGATGAAAAGAGCATGCCCGGTGAAATTATCATACCTGGTTTCAAACCTGAAAAGAAAAGTAAAGTATCCTTATTAGGTTATAAAAAGAATCTTGACTATTCTTTTACTGATGAAGGTTTTATTATACATTTACCAGAGAGAATTACCCAGGACCCACCATCCAAACATGTGTGGGTTTTTAAATTTATGATGGAAAATGAACAGAATTAGAAGTTTGCTATTACTTATACTGTGTTGCTTTTTTATTAACGTCAATTCACAGTCAACAATAACTAATAATGTTATAGTTAATGATGGCAAGATGCAATGGTTTGCCGATGCCAAACTTGGTATATTCATACACTGGGGAATTTATGCTGTAAATGGTATTGATGAATCCTGGTCGTTTTATAACGGTTATATTTCTTATGAAGATTACCTTAAGCAACTTGATGGATTTACAGCCGAAAATTATAAACCCGATCAATGGACTGAACTGATAAAAAAAAGCGGTGCAAAATATGCTGTGATCACCTCAAGGCATCATGATGGATTTGCCCTGTGGGATACAAAATTTGGAAACCTGAATGCCAATGATCATGCTGCCTCGCGAAAGGATCTGCTTACCCCCTTTGTCAAATCCCTCAGAAAGAAAAATATAAAAGTGGGATTGTATTATTCACTATCTGATTGGTCCCATGAAGATTATACCCATTTTAAGAGAGATGGGAAAAGATATACAACCGATTCGTTGAGATGGGTTAGATTTCTGGATTATTACCAGGGGCAGTTGACGGAATTGATTAAACGGTATCATCCAGACCTGTTCTGGTTTGATGGTGACTGGGAACACAGTGCAGAAGAATGGCAGGCTGAGAAAGTTCGGAACATGATACTGGAAGATAATCCGGACGCTATCCTCAACAGCCGGTTGCAGGGATATGGCGATTATGCAACACCGGAACAGGGCATGCCGGTGACAAAACCCCGAGATAATTACTGGGAGCTCTGTTTAACCATGAATGATTCATGGGGATATCAGCATAATGATAAAAATTATAAATCGGCTGAACAGATCATATGGCTTTTTGCTGACGTAATAGGTAACGGGGGTAACCTCTTGCTTGATATTGGCCCAAAAGCTGATGGAACGATTCCGGAAGAACAGGAACACATTTTAAAGGAACTTGGTATTTGGACAGGAAAACATCAGGAAGCAATTATTGGTACAGTTTCCGGGATACCTCTTGAGCACTATTATGGCCCGACAACCCTGAGTAAGGATAGTACAATCCTCTATTTGTTCGTTAAAGGGAATCCTGGCGGTCAGCTGGTTTTAAAAGGGATAAGAAATAAAATCAATAGAATATATGTGGTTGGCAAAGGGACCAAACTTGAACATAACAGGATAGGAAGGGTTTACTGGAGCCAGTATCCCGGAATTTTATATATAGATATCCCCGATTATGTGCTTGATGAAACCATGACTGTTGTTGCCGTAATGCTTGACGGGCCGGTTGAATTATACAGGGAAGGGGAGTGATTGTCGATTGTCGATGTTTGACGTTCGATGTGGTCAATTGTTAAAGTGCTTGTTAAATTTCCAATTCAGGATGCGCCTTTCGGCTTCGCTCAGGGTGACTATAATTTAGTCAATTATGTTGTTTCCCGACTCTGCTCGAAAACATTGAATGCAAGCAATGAATATGAATTTAACATAATACTGAAGT
Source organism: uncultured Bacteroidales bacterium (assembly GCA_964468645.1). Classification (GTDB taxonomy): domain Bacteria; phylum Bacteroidota; class Bacteroidia; order Bacteroidales; family JAIOZK01; genus JAIOZK01. The sequence continues at coordinate 127,249 of CAYXUU010000007.1, read as the reverse complement.
CGCTTTGAGCGGAGTCGAAAGGCAGAACTCAAAACTCAGAACTTCAAGCACCTTTGCCTTTGTTCTTTTGCCTTTTTCCTTGTTCCAGCTTAAATCCCATCATGCTCCCTTACCTTAGTCTCAATAACATATCTTTCGTTCAGGTAGGTTTCATAATCTCCGTTAAAGTCTTTCCTTTTATCAATGACCGTATCATAATTTCCATTCAGACCCATCAGGAGTTCACATATTTCGCGGACAGCACCATCTTTTCCACTGGATCCGGAAATATAGTCACAGATGGAATTATTCAGGACATACTCTTCAAATAAAGGGCTTGCCTGTCTTTTCACCATCAATCTTAATCCACAGATTTCTGCTACATCCAGGTCGAGGATGTCATCAAATACAAATGCAATCTCATGATATTTCAGGTCAAATTCCTTACAGATGATATCTATGGCGGTTCGCTTGGTGTTGCACTTGAGAAAGAGGTAATTAAAGTTTTCCCGTTTTGCCAGGTAGGTGGCCAGATGGTTGTTCGCCCCGGTCAGGATAGCTGTTACAGGATGCTCCTGGTTTTCCAGCCAGTAACTGAACCTGAGCATATTGGTACCCATGGAGTCAGATTCAGCGAAAGTGCTGCTTTCAGCATTGTATTTTGCACCGTCGTTGAATACGCCATCCCAGTCAAAGATAAATGCTTGAATGTCGGTAAGCTTGCTTTTTATGATTTCGATGGGCGTGATGAATTGTCCGCCAACGGATTTGAAAACCACTTCAAGATTTTTCATAATATGTCCTGGATATCAAGAATACCAACAGGTTTCCCTTGCTCAACCACAATAATGTTATCAACCTGTTGTTGCTTAATTAATTCTGAAGCTTCAATCAGGCTGGCATCAATATCGATCGTTACTGGTGTATTGGTTTCAAGCTCATCAAGTTTTTTATGGATTATCTGTTCATCTCCCGAGTTCAGTAATCGCCTCAGGTCACCATCGGTGAATATTCTGTAAATACTATGCTGATCGTCAACAACGGTAATGGCACCAAGTTTGGTTTTTGTCATCTGCATCAGGGCCTCCATGATACTGGTATTCTTATGAATGGTTGTAATGCCTTTCCGTATCACATCCTTAACCTTGGTTGTAATAAGCCTCGTATGCTCAACAAATTGTTGTGTTCCGAGGTCGGTGAAGTGGTTGTGTGTTAACTGCTTCATTACTTTCCAGGGAATGGTACAGGCATGTACACCCAGGTTCAGTGCATTTCTGACATGTTCGGGGTTTCGTACCGATGAAAACATGATTTTTGAAGGATAATTATATTTATCAACAGCATCAACGCATTGTTTTATCAAACCAAGGGCATCATGCCCCTGGTCCTGCAACCGGCCCACTAACGGGCATACATAGGAGGCACCGGCACTTAAAGCAATATAAGCCTGCTGTACGGTATAAACCAGGTGAATGTTTACCAGCAAACCTTCATCAGTAAGTTTTTTACAGGCTTTGGCCCCATCGAGGGATACGGGAATTTTAAATACCGTATTTTCTTTTTCAAGGCCAAGGTCAAGCAATCTGTGGGCTTCATCGATGATTTCATTATCATTATTCCCCAAGGCTTCAATTTGTAAAACAGGTACCATTTTTGATAGTTTCAGGATAGCTTCATCAACGTTCCTGATACCATCACGGTACATAAATGTAGGGGTGGTGGTCAGCCCATAAATAAATCCCAGCTTACTGGCCTCTTCAATTTCATTGAAATTTGCAGAATCAAGATATAGTTCCATGGTATAAGATTAATGTCTGTATTTTTTTTCAGTAAAATGGATTTCAATTAATGGTTTCAGAAAGTCTTCAAGTTCATCAACTTTCAACTGGCTGGCTGCGTCACAGAGTGCATTACATGGTTCAGGATGCACTTCGATAAACAGGCCATCGACTCCGGCAGCAACACCTGCTCTTGAAATGGCAGGTAGAACATGACGAAGACCACCGGCAGGATCTGCACTTGGAATCCCATATCTCCTTATAGAATGTGTAAGGTCGAAAACAACAGGATACCCCATCTGGTTAAGGTAATAGAAACTGCGCGGGTCAACAACAAGATCATTATAACCAAAGGTATAACCCCGCTCAGTTAGTATTATCTTATAATTGTTCTGTGATTCAACTTTCTTAACCGGTTTGATCATGTTTTCAGGGGCTAGGAATTGCCCGTGTTTCAGGTTGATGGTTTTCCCGGTTTTTGCAGCTTCAACAACCAGCGTGGTTTGCATACATAAATATGCCGGAATTTGCAAAACATCAAGCACCTCCGCTGCGCCGGCAATCTGGTCAGGATAATGTATATCTGAAAGTAAAGGAAATCCAAAATCATTTTTTATCCTGTCGAGGGTTTTCAGGCCTTCATCCATTCCCGGACCTGAGAAATAATCAACAGAGCTACGATTGTCTTTCATAAAAGAAGATTTGAAAATAACCGGGATGTCAAGTTTATCAGAAATCTTCTTCAGGTTTTCGGCGGTTGCAAGCATAACTTTCTCCTCCTCAATAACACAGGGCCCGGAGATGAGGAATAGTTTCTGATCACCGAAAATCGCACTGCCTATCTGGATCCCCTTTTTCATATCTTGCTAAAAATCAATAAAAATTCGTTTCAACTGTTGTGCTTTTATAGCAGCGCCAAAGATACTAAAAAACATGCTAGAACGTATGCAGTATATAAATGAGCATATTCATCGGATGACTTCTGTTTGCAAAATGGTCATAAATATTGATATTTCATAATACTCCGAATAGTAAGTCATCCGATGAATATCAACCACTATAATGCAATGTGAAAACTGAAGCTGCATCAGCATTTAAGAAATCACTGGCTTTGGATCCTGTTGATGTTGATATCGTGAACAATGCTTCTGAGGATCTTTTCAACCTGGATCAGGCTCATTTCTGTAATATTCTGTATGGTGAATATCAGGTGTTCATCAGGTATTTTTTGCCTTTCTTCGAGGGTCATGATCTCATCAAGGTGAAAATCGAAAAGGAGAAGGTCTTTGGCATAATTTGTTTTGTATTCCCATTCAACTTCGGTTACGGGTTCGGTCCTGAAAACGATATATCTTACCATGGTAAAATATGTTATAAGATTATTAAGATTATCATAGGTGGCGATACCATAATCATATCCGGTAAGGAACTTATCTTTTGAATCAGGTCTTGGGAAGTGGGAATCGATGATGATCACATACCATACATTGTCCTCCTTGTGTATTTGTTTTGACCATTGCCTGATTTTCTTTAAAGGTTTTCCAACAACATTAAAATAGCCAAGTTTGGGATTGAATTCTTTAGGAATATCAAGGCTGATAACTTCATAATTTGTATGTAGCCTTGTGTTCATTGTATCCATTACCCTTTTTACTTCATCGATGATATAGTCTCCAAGGCTGAAATTATAGGTGGTTGGAATATCATTTTCATTGGAAGAGGAAGTGACATACAAATGGGTCAGTTGCCTGTCGAGTTTGTTAACTACGGCAAATTTTACCGGTATCGACTGACCAAAAATATTACTGCTGAATAGCAACAGGAATAAAATATAAACCGGGAATTTAATTCCTGTTTTCATTGCCTGTATTTATGAAAAATGATCAATATTTTCAGGTAAATCTACAACAAATATAAATATGAATAATAATTTCAGGATGTAAAAAAGATCTAACTTTCCGGCAGATGTTTTGTGTTGATGTTGCTCATTGACTTAAACAGGTTGACTTTAGCCATTTTATTCAGTTTCGAAAGTTGTGAGACTATTTTTTTAAATTCTTCCCGCTTGTTGGTGTCTTCATAGGGGCAGATTCCTTCAACCGGTGTAATTCCCAGGCAACTACAGTAATTCCTGATCTCCTGTTCAGTTATCAGTGTTAATGGCCTGATGATACTAAAACTGCCTTTCTCGATAAATAAGTCAGGCGGCATTGTTGAAAATTCACCGTGGATGGTCATGTTCATCAGCATCGTTTCAAGGATATCATCGAGATGGTGGCCAAGGGCAACCCTGGTACTTTGAAGTTCGTTGGCCGTTTTGAAAATTTCTTTACGACGGTGCCATGAGCACACAAAGCATCTCGATTTTCCATTCCTTGGTTCAGGTGTTGTATCCAGGGCTTTAAGATGCAAAGTAACGCCTGTTTTATCACAATAATTTTTAAGATATTGTATATCGGTGAACTCTGGATTATCCTTAATATAAACATGAGCCACATCGAGTTGAAAATTAAAGGGAATGATCTTTCTTCTGTTGCTCAGGATATCAAGCAGGGCAAGAGAATCTTTTCCTCCGGAAATTGCCACCAGAACCCGGTCTCCTTCACTAATCAGCGTATATTTCTCTATCGCTTTTCCGGCCTTCTTACGGATCCGGTCAACATACTTTATTTTATTTGTAATTTTCAAGCTCCGGCAAATATACAAATGATGAGGAATTCATCCAATGAGGCATATCAGGGTAAGGAGGGTTATAAATTCAATTACTGTTCAAGGATAGACCTGAGAGAAACACGTATCCCGTTTTTGTAAGCAACAACAAAGGCATCTGTGATACCACGGTATTTCATATTTCGGGCAAAATTGACAGCTTCATTATAAGTTTTGAATTCACCGATAACGTAGCGATAAACCCCTTCACGTTGCTCCTCATCGATCGATTCAATGATTCCATACTGTTGTGAAAGATGGCTTGTATTAGCCCTTCCATCTGTTTTGGCAAGTATCTGGACTTTGTATATTATACCCGGTAAAGCGGTGGATCCAACTTCTGAAGGCGCATCGGTAAATATTCTTGACTGTGCCTCCCTGTCTGTTTGCTGTTCATATGTATATACTGGTGTGGGTGCCTGTTCGGGGGAAATCTCTACGATATCTGTCTCCTGTGCGGGCATGACATATTGCATCAGGTCTTCGGTTTGATAGGTTTCTACAGGAGTTTCTTCTTTGAGCCGGCTGTAAACGCCTGTTATATCGTATTCAACAACTTCCGGTAATTCCCCACGGGAATGTTTTGCCCAGAACGCTTCCAGGGATTGTTGTTGCTGATACTGGTGATAATCAGCAGTACTTGGTTGAATATCCTGTCTGGTTTTTTTGTTGTAATACTGGAGATCTTGCTGTGCCTGATTATAACTTCTCTGGCTTTGCCGGTAATTCTGACCCTGTGCATATTTCTGCTGCTGATAACTTTTCTGGGCTTCAGAATATTGCATACGCTCATATGCCCTGATCTCCTTATCAGATTGTCTGGCCATTCTTTTGTCATATTTGGCCTGTTGTTTCGCAGGATCCCTTCCGGCAATCGTATTAAAGTTATAAGATAATCCCAGGGATGTATAGCCATACATATCGTATTTAAAACCGCTTTTCCATGCATCCAGATAGTCAGAATTAACAGGCCGGAGTGTAGATTCAAGGTTAAGGCCAATACTATTGCCCAGGTTAAACTTCAATCCACCTCCAAATGGAACAACGATTTCTGTTGTTCGGTGATTAGGCCCTTTCCCGGTGAAGCCGGAAGAACGAATTAATTTTCCCGTATTATAATCCTTTAATTCAGTTTTCCAGTTTGAGAATCCCAAACCTGCTGTGGCATAAATAGAGACCTTACGGTCGGGATTATATCCAAAAAACATGTTGATCAGATCGATGGTCGTATTTACGTTATATTCGAAAATATCAGAATCGAAATACATGTCCGTACCTCCAAAGTCGAATCTTGTACCGTGTAGTTTGCCATTCAAAAGCTGGAATCCTAAAGAAAACACAGGAGAGAAATGCTTCCTGAAAATGATACCATAAGCCATTCTCCAATCTTCTTTATAAGGGGCACGACGATATTGCTGTATGTCCCCATAAAAAAGATTGGTTCCAAGGTTGATGTTTACCTGCCAGTTATCGAAAAATCCCCTTCTTCCGTCAATATAAGCCTGGGCAATTGATGTTTTTGGTGCGATGGATAAACACATGAGAATTACAAACAAAACCATCAGGAATAAAGGTTTTGAAAGCAGGGATGTTGTTTTAATAATTCTCATCCTCATGAAACTAAAAACTAATAAGATTCAACAGCACAATATTTATTTAAATATTCAAGGGCTACTCCAAAACCATTTTCGAATGATTTATGCCAGTCTTCACACGCACCTTCGAGGTCATTTACATAAAACTTTGCTACACCCCGGTTAAAATAATTTCTAACCCAGTTTGAATAATCGATGACCTGGGTAGGTTTGAGATTTAATGCCCTGTCAAAATCCTCGATGGCTCCATTGAAGTCCCTGAGTTTTGTCTTGGCATTACCCCTGTACGAATATAACATGAAATCCTTACTGCCTGGATTATACTCAAGAGCCATATTAAAATCCTGAACTGCACCATCATAATTCCCGGCCTGGTATTTTATCACACCCCATTTATAATAAGATATAAAATCAGTGGGTTCCTTTTCTACTTGTAAATTAAAGATTTCTGCATCACGGATAAAATCTTTAAGTCTGTAATAGGGCGTTTGATAATAAGATTTAGCAAATATTTTGCCAGTATTAACAGGGTCAAGATAATAAACTGTAATGGAAGGTTTGTCATAGGTTTTAATCAGTTTAAACTTAACAAGCTCCTGTTCAGCTTCTTTGTAAGGCCATATTGCAAGAACCAGGTTGGCTGTGTTGATATTGGTTGCAGTGAGTGTAGCATTAATTTTGCTTACAATTTTATCTGAAACGAGATCTGGATTGTAGTCTTTGATAATGCCATAACAAAAAACATTAAGATTAATCGCATAGGGTTGGTCAAATTCAACTTCCTCAGGGATAACATCATTAAGATTGATAGCAGGAAAGACAAAAAACTCGAATGATCTGTAACTTTTCCATCCCTGGTCCAGAACCGGGAATTCATATACGCCATCTTTAAAATACTTAATAAGGACGTTAAATTGCCTGTCTTCTATAAGTATCTTTCTTATTTCAAGTTTGATGAAGTTATCCTTTCCAAGACGTCTTTTTGGGCTTGGATTTCTATTTGTCCGGGAATCGGAATAAGGTATCATGTTCGGATCAGATGCCCATTTACCATTATCCTGCAATGACCATCCGGTAGCACTCGTAAGATCTGATAAGGGAGCACTGATTACTGAGAAATTATTAGGATCTTCAACCTGGGAAAAAACAAAAAACGGTATTAAGGTAAATATGCTGAATACCAATAACTTCTTCATATTTCTACATGCAATTTTGCCTAGAATCATTAATGCTGCCAAATTTCCAACAATTATCCAAACTCTAAAAAAGTAAATATATAAGAAATTTAATCTTATGTATTAATTATTTAGTGCAAGTTACTAAGAGATTTATCAACAATATTAATAACTGATTAAGAGTGGATTTGGTATTAATTTAACGACAAAACATGGTGTATTGATCATAAGTTGCTGTGAAGTAACCTTTTGTATTCAGATTGAGATAAATAGCAAAGGGCCGGCTTAAAGGATTACAGGGCTGTAATAATCGCTTTTGCCCTACTGAAAGCATTTTCCAGTCCATTGATGTTCTTGCCTCCCGCAGTTGCAAAATGCTCCTGTCCGCCACCGCCACCATTAATTTCTGTTGCTATATCACGAATTATTACCGAGGCGTTGAGTCCTTTTTCTTTTATTAGATTTTCTGAGATCATCAGGGTGAGGTTTGCCTTTCCATTATTCACAGTACCTATAATTATAAACAGATCAGTCAGCTCTTTGTTCATGCTGAAAGCCAGATCACGTGCCTCACCCATATCGATGTCGAGCTTAACTGCAATGAAATTAATTCCATTTAGATTTATCGCATTGGTCTTTAAATCATGTTTGATAGAAGAAATTTTTTGCTTTTTGAGTTCGGTAAGTTGTTTATGTAACTGGTTCTTTTCTTCAACCAGCTTTTGAGCACCCCTGACAATATCCTTAGGGATTTTCAGGATCTCTTTCACCATGCTAAGGTTCTGAATCTGATCATTGACGAAATCTTCAGCAACTTCTGCTGTAATGGCTTCTATCCTTCTAATTCCGGCAGCTATTGCAGATTCGGAAATGATTTTAAAGAATCCAATCTGACCTGTAGCTTCAACATGGGTGCCTCCGCATAATTCTATAGAAAAATTCTTGTCAAATATAACAACTCGGACTTTCTCACCATATTTTTCTCCAAACAAAGCAACTGCCCCCTGGGCTCTTGCTTCATCGAAAGAAACATCTTTCATCTCCTCAAATTGTATGTTTTCACGAATTTTTCTGTTAACTATTTTATCTACCTTCAGGATATCCTCATCAGACAATCTGGTAAAATGAGAAAAATCGAACCGAAGCCGGCTGGAATCCACAAGAGATCCTTTTTGCTCAACATGTTCACCAAGTACTTCTTTCAATGCCGCATGGAGCAAATGGGTTGCAGTATGATTGTTCGCTGTTAAATCCCGCTTGCGGGCATTTACAACTGCTTTAACCGGTTTGTCTGTATCGCTGAATATTCCTGTGGTTCTATGAACAATCTGGTTATTTTCCTTTACAGTGTTAATAACTTCCAATTTTTCATCTCCACTATAAAAGGTTCCGGTGTCGCCAACCTGCCCCCCCGATTCAGCATAAAAAGGTGTAATATCCAGTATAATCTCATAATATTGTTTATTCCTGGCAACAACTTTCCTGTATTTGATAATATTTGCCTCAGCCGTTATTGCCGAATAACCAATGAATTCAGTATCTGTCTGATCTCTGACCATGATCCAATCGGAGGTATCGACAACAGCAGCATTTCTTGAGCGATCTTTTTGCTTCTTCAGACCTTTGTTAAAACCATCCATATCAATGGTCCATCCATTTTCACGTGCCATTAGTCCTGTCAGGTCGATCGGAAAACCATAGGTATCGAATAACTCAAATGCAAAATTTCCGTCGATGCATTTACTTCCTTCATGTGTGCTTATGTAATGATCAAATTTCCTGATACCCAGTGAAAGTGTTCTTAGAAAAGCGGTCTCTTCTTCAGTGATAACTTTTCTTATCATTTCATCCTGAACTTCTAATTCAGGGAAAACTTCTTTCATCTGACCGGCTAATATAGGTACAAGCCTGTTAATAAATGGCTCGCTGAATCCCAGGAAGGTATAGCCATATCTGACAGCTCTCCTCAGTATTCTTCTTATAACATATCCTGCACCTGTGTTAGAAGGTAATTGCCCATCAGATATGGCGAAGCTTACAGCCCTGACATGATCTGCTATAACACGCATGGCTATATCAATGTCATCATTTGTTCCATAGTACCGGCCTGACAAGTCTTCTATTCTGGTTATTAATGGCTGAAAAACATCTGTATCGTAGTTTGACCTTTTCCCTTGCAATACCATACAAAGACGCTCAAACCCCATACCGGTATCAACATGCCTGGCCGGGAGTTTTTTTAATTCCCCGTTTGAGGTACGATTAAATTCAATAAACACCAGGTTCCATATTTCTATCACTTCCGGATGATCTTTGTTAATAAGTTCCCTTCCGGGGATATTCTTCTTTTCAGTATCAGTTCGTATATCCACATGAACCTCAGAGCATGGACCACAGGGCCCGGTATCACCCATCTCCCAGAAATTATCCTTTTTATTACCATACAGTATCCTGTCTTCAGGAATGTGTGCTTTCCAGTAGTTAAATGCTTCCGAATCTTCAGGTAGTTTATCATTTTTATCACCTTCGAATACAGTTACATAAAGATCATCAGGATTTATACCGTAAACACAGGTAAGCAGTTCCCACCCCCAGGCAATAGCTTCTTTTTTAAAATAATCACCAAACGACCAGTTACCAAGCATTTCAAACATGGTATGATGATAGGTGTCATGTCCAACCTCCTCAAGATCGTTATGTTTTCCTGATACACGAAGACATTTTTGCGTATCGGCAACCCGGGGATATTTTGAAATGGTACTGCCCAGGAAAAAATTTTTGAACTGGTTCATGCCGGCATTGGTGAACATCAATGTCGGGTCATCTTTAATAACCATGGGTGCAGAAGGCACTATATGATGGAGTTTCGTTTTAAAAAATTCCAGAAAAGTTTCTCTTACTTCAGCGGATCTCATATTCGCTTTGATTTTAACAATGTAATTGTTTATAAAAAGAATGAATAAGATTGCAAATTTAGTTTATTTAATTATTTTTGTGAGTAACCTAGTGGCGGAGATCAATATTTATTAATTAATTAGCATATGCCAAAAAGAAAGTACCGGTATAATCCGAAGACTTTAAGGTATGAAGAGGTAAAACCCTCCTTTAAAACCAGGTTCTTCCGTTTTTTATCATATATGGCTACAGCAATTGTTTTTGCTTTTGCGGTAATGACTATAGCATATAGCTTTTTCGAATCCCCCAAGGAGAGAATGCAAAGAAGGGAAATCGAACAAATGAAACTCCAGTATCAGGTATTCTCTGATCGCATGGATCAGGTTCAGGAAGTACTGGCTGACTTACAGGATAAAGATGACAATATTTACAGGGTTATTTTTGAAGCGGAGCCCGTACCTTCTGCAATCAGGAAAGCCGGTTATGGTGGTTCCGATCGTTATGTAAAACTTGACGGATATCAAAATTCAGATATCATTATTGAAACGGCAAAGAAACTTGATAATATTGCAAGTCAGCTATATGTTCAATCCAATTCTTTTGATGAAGTTTTTGAAATAGCCAGGAATAAAGCTGAAATGCTTGCAAGCATTCCTGCCATTCAGCCTATGAAGAATGAAGACCTGAGAAGAATATCCTCCTATTATGGATACCGGATTGATCCTTTCTATAAAATCAATAAGTTCCATACAGGGGTTGATTTCTCATCTTCGATCGGTGTTGAAGTTTATGCAACGGGTGATGGCATTGCAGAAAGGGTAAAACTTTCAAGAAGAGGTTATGGGAATGAAATCATTATTGATCATGGATACGGGTATAAGACAAGATATGCTCATTTAAACGAGTTTAAGATCAGAAAAGGGGAAAAAGTAAAAAGAGGCCAGGTGATAGGGCTCGTTGGCAATACCGGTAAATCCACCGCACCTCATCTTCACTATGAAGTGATAAAAAACAGAAAGACTGTAAATCCAATATACTATTTCTTTAATGACCTTACCCCTGAGGAGTTTGAGGAAATGCTTGAACTTTCAACCATACCCACACAAACAATGGATTAGCAATTTAAAGATGCATCTATTAACTTTGAATCATAAGCAATATCTTCCGGTATTGTTGTTATTGTTATTTACTATTCCGATATATGCTCAGAACCCGATAAATTCTGAAGAAAAACAACTTCAGGATGCTTCTTCTTTCTGTGATTCCCTGGATATTAATTTGCTGATACCTACTTTTCTGGGAAATAGTGAAAGGAATTATTATGGCAATACTGCTCCGGATGCACTGGATATAGTCTGGGAGTTCTACCTGGGGAAAGGAATTACTGTTATCTCCCGAAGAATAGGTGAAAAAGAATGGGAGGGCGCCGGATGGACAGGCCAACCTCTTCTGGTTGAAGAAGCAGGAAGGAAATACCTGATACAGGGTTCGTTCGATCATAATTTATATAAACTGGATGCGGAGACTGCAAAGGTAATATGGAAGTACCAGTTTGATGATGTAATTAAGGGTACAGGTACGATCTGGAATAATTGTAAAACTGGTGATCTTAACGAAGCTTATGTCATTTTGCAGGGCAGCAGGCTTGGCGTTGGTAAATTTCTCGATTATAACTACATTCCCAGTTACCGTGCAATTTCATTGATTACCGGTGAGGAATTATGGCGGCATAATGTAAAATGGACCGATAGTTATAGCCGGGATGTTGATGCATCTGCATTGATTATTAACGATACAGCATATATCGGGCTGGAAAATTCATTATTTACTGTATTTGATCCTGATCCACGGGCAGCAGCAATGAAAGACGGGATGTTTCAGCCCCACATATACCAGCAGAGGTTGTTATATGAGAAAAAAGATGTTTTGCCACATAAACATAATGTAGTAACTGAAGCTTCGCCATGCCTTCTCAATAACAGGATATATATAGCATCAGGATCGGGGCATATCTGGGGATATAATTTATTAACCAGGGAACTGGACTGGGATTTTTTTATAGGGTCAGATATAGATGGAACCCCTGTAGTTACTTCTGATTCATGTATTATTGTACCAATCGAGAAACAATATATTAAAGGTCAGGGGGGAGCAATAAAACTCGATCCTGCCCGGGATCCACAAAGTGCAGTTAATTGGTATTTTCCTGTTGGTGATCATAAGTTTTCGAGCTGGGAAGGTGGTATTATAGGTTCACCTACAGTAAATGATACCTATGCAGGCGATTCATTACCATGCATGGCTGCATTTTCTGCCATTGATGGGTATCTTTATGTGGTCAAACACAAAATAACTGTAAAGGATTCGGTGGTATTGGGCCCTGACAGTATGACTGTATATAACACGCCAGAACTGGTATTCAAATATAGAATTGGCTCTTCCATCTCGACTCCAATTTTCGTTGAGAATAAAATCATTGCAGCCGGTTATGATGGTATATTTTTGTTTTCATACAGCAATGAATCCGGATTTAAATTACTCGACAGATTTACAGCCCCTTTTGAAGCCAGCCCGATAGCATATAATAAGCGGATTTATATCGCCTCAAGAAATGGTTACCTTTATTGCTTTGGTGATAAATAGGATATTTTTAATACCTTCGTGATAAGATTTGATAAAAACTGATTACTGGTATTCAGATGATCAAACAGGATTTAAATTCCGGAAAACTGTATTATACGATTGGTGAGGTAGCAGAGATGTTCAAAGTTAACACTTCACTGATCAGGTATTGGGAGAAAGAATTCGATATCATTAAGCCAAAAAAGAATAAAAAAGGGAACCGCCTTTTTACACGGCAGGATGTTGATAATTTTTATGTGATCTACCACCTTGTGAAAGAGCGTGGGTTTACCCTTGATGGTGCCAGAAAAAAGCTGAAGGAGAATAAAGAGGATACGCTTAAAAATGTCGAGGTCGTCAGGTCACTGAATAAGATAAAAGATTTTCTGAATGAATTGAAAAATAGCATGGATTGATTTGAACCTTGTGTTGTGTCAACTATAAAATGACGCAACTAAACAACAATTCATCGGATGACTGCTGTTTGCAAAATGGTCATAAATATTTGATATTTCAGAATACTCCAGATAATAAGTCATCCGATGAATATCAGTTAAATCAAGTTGATATAACACTAATAATACCTGCCTTTCGCCAAATAGTTTTTTACATAATCACTTATCCCTTTCTCAAGACTGCTGAAGCTTTTATTGTATCCGATCGATCTGAGTTTTTCCATGTTGGCTTCGGTATAATACTGGTATTTATCACGAATATCGGCCGGTGTATCAATAAATTCGATGTTCTCATCCAGATCCAGGGCATTAAAGGTACTCTTTGCTAGATCCAGAAATGTACGGGCCTTTCCTGTCCCCAGGTTATATATACCTGAATCTTTCTGATGATTCATCAGGAAATACATAACATCAACAACATCCTTAACATAAACAAAGTCACGTAATTGTTTACCGTCTTCGAATTCGGGCTTATGCGATCTGAACAGTCTTACTTTACCGGTGTTCTTAATTTGTTCAAAAGCATGAATGATAACCGAAGCCATTCTCCCTTTATGATATTCATTGGGCCCGTAAACGTTAAAGAATTTCAAACCATACCAATAAGGGGGATTTTTATCCTGGTCCAGTATCCATTTATCAAATTCATTTTTAGATTCGCCATATGGATTCAGCGGTTTCAGGTCCTTTATAATACGATGGTCATCTATATATCCCAGTTCGCCCATCCCATAAGTCGCCGCAGATGAAGCATAGATCAGGGGAATATTGAATGTACTGCATGTATTCCAGACATCCTTGCTGTAATTAAGGTTAAGTTTATTGAATACCTCAACATTAAACTCCGTTGTATCTGTTCTGGCTCCGATATGGAAAACAAAATCAGTATCTTTCCAGTTAGCTGCCATCCACTTAATAAACTCATTACGGTTAACTTTTTCAATAAATGATTTGCTTTCGAAGTTTCTGTTTTTTTCAACTTTTGAGAAATCATCAACAATAACAATATCCCTTCTGTTTTCCTGATTTATTTTGCCGAGCATACAGCTTCCTATAAAACCTGCGGCGCCTGTAATTACGATCATTGTTTAAGTTTTTGGTTCTGAGTTTTGAGTTCTGGGTTTTGGGTTCTGGGTTCTGGGTTCTGGATTTTATTACTTATCCAAAGCAAATCCAAATGCCCTCATCATTTTATGGAATATCTCAGTATTCTCATATAAACCGGTGAAATCTTCTGCTCCGGGGCCATATGCAAATAATGGGACAAATACCGGGGTGTGATCCCATGAGGAGAATCTCCCTTTTGTTTCGCCGCTTTCCAGATCACCTTTTACAATAGCATAACCTCCTGTTTCATGATCGGAAGTAATAATTACCAGCGTTTCTCCATCCTGTTCAGCAAAGTCAAGTACCTGCCCGACGACATCATCGAAATCAAGCATTTCATTTAAAATATATTTTTCCTTTCGTGCATGTCCACCCCAGTCGATCTGAGATGACTCTATCATAAGGAAAAATCCATCAGGATCCTGGTTCAAAATCTCGATGGTTTTAATGCTTGCCCGGGAAAGAAAATCATGCCTGCCTTCGGAAATTTTAGGAGGGTGGCCCTTATAAACTAAACCGGCAACTTTACCACAGGTAATCGTATCAAGGTACTTCATACTCAATACAACCTTGTAACCGTTTGCATGAAGGCTGTCAAGGAGGTTCAGCGTATCACTTCTTTTATAGAAATGATCCCAGCCTCCCCCGATAAAAACATCGATATCACAGTTGAGGAAATCAAGGGCAATTTCTTCATAATTATACCGGCTGGGTTCATGGGCAATGAATGCCGCTGGTGTGGCATGTGTGATTCGTGATGTTGCTACCAGGCCGGTTGCCTTTCCATGTTGCTCTGCATATTCCAGTATTGTTTTTAGCTCAATACCCTCCGGGCTCATCGAAATGTGGCGATTATCTGTTTTATGGCCAGTAGCCAGAGCAGTTCCGGCCGCACCGGAATCCGTTATTAGATCACTGGCGGAATTGGTATTGGCAATGCCGGTATAATTGCAGCGGACAATATTTAAATTTTTCTTTTTAAAGGCATAAGCTTTATACAGTTGGGCAAATCCCATCCCGTCGCCAATCATTAAAATAATATTTCTGGGAGAATGTGATGGATCATGTGTATGCTGGGCAAACAAGCTGTTAGCTGTGAAAAATACTACCAGAAGAAAAAAAGATATTATTTTATTCATATCAGTTTGAGTTTTTTGCTTTAATATTGGATGGCAGCTCCAGTCCGTATCCACTTTTTTTATCTTCCCGTTTTAATAACAATGCAAAGATAAAACCAAATATGCCAAGAATGGCAAACATCAGAATGGCATTGGTGTAATTCAACGGTTTCCTGATCTTGATAATCAGGTTGTCAGGCCACTTTAAATAATCTACATTCAGGTATTTGACCTGCCCTTTTCCTATCCTTATATCCAGTTGTCCGTTTTTATCTATCGTTGCATCATGCTCTTCCTTAAAAATTATGGTGTTCACGGAGGTGTCGTAAACTGTAATCATTATCCTGTTATCCCCATCCAATAAATTGATCTGGTCGGAATTCAGTTGGGGTTGGAATTTAATATGATCTATACCAGGATCAATCATAAATTTTGAGGTCATTAGAATTGACTCTTCAGGCAGATCGGCAAGGGATAAATGAATAAGATTCCTTTCCGGAGTGACATCCAGATAATTGATATTGAACCTGTCTGTACTGTCATTTCCAAGATGAAATGTGAATTTCCCATTATCATCTGAAATTGTCTGATAGTATTCAGTCCAGATCAGTTTGCCTTGCTGATCGATCTGTTTTCTGAGTTTAGATTTATTTTCATCGGGTTTCAGCGTATCGGGGATTTCAAACAGGCTTATAGATGCAAGCAAACTTTTATTTCTCAACGGAGCATTATTATTATCCAGGTAATCTGCTGTAAGCGTGCGGTTGATCTTAATATTCTCAACCTCGTTAGGAAGTAAATAAGTTTCTGCATTTTTATTCGATGCATCCAGAATTACGCCGGCAAGAATAGGAAAAGCAAACAATCCGAGATTCTGAATAGAGAACATGGCACCATAGGCTGTTCCTATCCTTTTCTCAGCAACGATCTTTGCAACTGAAGGCCACATGGCTGCAGGTACAAGTGCAATGGCCATACCCAGCAGAACCAGCGGGACAATAGGATTAATACTGGTAAATGCAAAGCTGGTATGTATGAGTGTAAGCAAAATTGAGCCAA
Organism: uncultured Bacteroidales bacterium; assembly: GCA_964468645.1. Lineage (GTDB taxonomy): Bacteria > Bacteroidota > Bacteroidia > Bacteroidales > JAIOZK01 > JAIOZK01. The sequence continues at coordinate 110,757 of CAYXUU010000007.1, read as the reverse complement.
AGATCATAAAGGTTGCACTTCGCCCAAACCGGTCAACCAGGAAACCGAAGAAGGGTGTGGCGCCCATGGTTACCCAGTAAAGGATAGAAGCAATTTTGCCGCTCTGTGTTAGGCTCATTCCAAATTTGTTCAACAGGAAATCGGGTGAGTATGCCTGGAATGGAAAAACAGCAGAGTAGAATGTTACACATAGCATGGTAACATAAATAAACGACTTATTGGTAAGGAGTTTCATAAGATCTGCAAAACTGAACCTGTCAGCTGATTGGTATTGCAATTTTTCCTTAAGCTGCCTGTCAAGCCGAACATCAAAAACTGTATAAATCAGAAAGGCAAGAAAAGCGACCAGCAGTAATATGGCAGCAAACCAGATGGCAATGGTCCAGCTGGAAGTCAATTGAGCAAGCTCAGCCGAATAGAATATTGCCATGGCAGAGCCTGCCCGGGCAATACCGATTTTCATACCAAATGCAAGGGCCAGTTCCTTGCCTTTAAACCATTTTACAATGACTTTACTTACTACAACGATACTGGTTTCTGCCCCAAGACCAAACAGGAAACGCCCCAGGAGCATCATTTTTATTTCGGGGGAAAAATCCTTCAGAAATGAACCAAACAATGCATATCCAAATCCACCATTGGTATAGTATTCACTGGCACCATAGGCAGTGATCAACCCTCCGATGGCCATCATGCCAACAAACATAAATCCTGTCCGGCGTATTCCGATCCTGTCAAGGATAATCCCACCCAAAACGGCCATAAGTAAGAAGGTGTTGGGAATGGAATATGCCGCTACAAATAATCCATATTCTGAAGATGTGAAATTGAAATTGTCCTCAAGCAACCTTTTTAAAGGCGATATAGCGTCATAAAAATAATAATTAGCTGCCTGGACAAAAGCAATCAGAAACAATATACCCCATCTGATCCCTGCCGAATCTTTTAAAGCTTTTTTAATTTGTTCCATAAACTATCTTATTTTTTCTCTTCCTCCTCCGTCACCTCAGCATTGGAAGGTAGTTCAAGCCCGTATCCGGAAGTCTTGTCATTGTGCTTTAGTAGCAATGCAAAGATGAATCCTATAATACCAAACAATGCAAACATCAGGCAGGTAAAAGTGTAATCAAGTGGTGTTCTGACTTTAATAAAATACGCCTGATCAGGTTCGGCCATGTTCAGGTATGCAATATTTGCAAATTTCAGATCACCATCGCCTAATACAAAGGTGATGTTGTTGTTTTTATCAACCCTGACTTCCTGTGTTTCTTTAAAAATTGAATTGATCTTGTTATTACTCGTATCAGAGATGGTGATATCAATATCAAAACGTTTTTTACCTATCTTTTTTAAGATTCCGGTGGAAATGGGATACTGCGACCTGTTCATTTCGAGAGAATCCTTCTGAAAGGTAAAAATGCCGTTATAGATCGTTATGGGTGAGCCTGACTTTTTATCTTCAGCCTGTATATTTATCCATTGTTTTCCGGATGTGATATCCATATATCCAAGATCAACAGAAAGTAAATTTCCCTTGCCAAAGGCAACATCATACATGCCCTGCTGGTTGGTTCTTGTACTGTCATATTCCGACCAGATGGTCGATCCATTATCAGCTATGGAATCTTTTAAAGCTTTTGTATCATCCCATTGAATAGTTTTATCCATGGCGATCACAGAGATTGTTGCCCTGAGGTCTTTATCAGGAATAGGATTCTTCTTATCATCAAAGTATTCCGATTGAAACTCATAATGATTTGCAGTGATCTTATTTACTTCAGCAGGTGCTAAAATTGTATCCGCATATTTGTTGGAATTGTCAAGAATAAATCCTGCAAGTATCGGAACTGCAAACAGACCAAGGTTTTGTAATGAGAACATTGTTCCGTATGCACTTCCTATCCTGGAAGTAGGGACGATTTTTGCTACTGATGGCCACATAGCAGCAGGAACAAGCGAGACAGCAATCCCAAGTAAAACCATCAGGACATAAACATCAAAATGGGTAAGTCCAAACATCAGATGAACCCCGAGAAGTAACAGGGAACCATAGATCATCAGCGAGGCACTTTTGCCATATTTGTCAACAATCCACCCAAACAGAGGTGTAAAGAGTACTGTTCCATAGGGCAGGAGGGATGCAATATCACCACTTTCACGTAGCGAAAAACCATATTTATTATAGAACAGGTCCGGTGCATATTTCAGGAATGGAAATACACCTGCATAAAAAGTGACACAGAGTGCGGTGATATACAGGAAAGACCGGTTGGTAAGCAATTTTACGAAATCGGCAAAATGGAATTCATCTTCCTTGTCCATTAATTTGATATTGGATTTCACCTGTCTGTCGAGTTTAACATCATACATCATATATATCAGGAAAGCTATGAAACCGGCAAGGAGTAACATAACGGCAAACCATATCGGAAAGGTCCAGTTATCACCGAAAATCAACCTGGGCGACAGATTGAAAGCCAGTGCGGTACCTGCCCGTGCAATTCCCAGGTTAAGGGCAAATGCAAGGGCAATTTCATAACCCTTGAACCATTTCACAAGAATCTTGCTTGTAACAACAATACTTGTTTCGGCGCCTAACCCGAAGATAAGCATACCAAGCGACATCATCTTAAGCTCAGGTGAATATGATTTCCAGAATGATCCCATCAACTTATACCCGAATCCTCCTGAACTGTAATAATCGGAAGCTCCATAGGCGGTAAGAAATGCTCCGATTAGCATGAATACGGCGAACATGAATCCGGTAGGCCTGATACCAAGTTTATCGAGGATGATACCCCCAATAATAGCCATCAGCAGGAAGGTGTTTGGAAAGGCATACATACCGGTGAATATGCCATAATCGCCAGAGGAAAAATGTAACTTCTCGGTTAGTATTTCTTTAAGCGGGGAGAGGGCATCATAAAAATAGTAGTTGGCTGCCATTAAAAAAGATACAAGGATCATCATTATCCAGCGTGCAGCGGGTTTATCCCGCAGTGTCTTTTTGATTTGTTCTACCATAAATTAAGAAGGTGTTTTTAATTGAGCATCAAAAGTAAGGAATAATATGGAACGCGAAATGTGAAAGTGGAGGTTAGATATCGGTCACTGGTCATTGGTCATTAGGCATCGGTCATTGGTTCCCGGCATTAAAATGGAGTCTCAATAAAATGGCAAGAGTAAAGAAGCTTCTTCATCAAAACCCAATTTGCTCAGATAAGAAATATCTTCTTTCAGGAAACCTGAAGTATCTTGAAGTTTATATCTGCCTGTTGAGGTCACTCCCTAAATAATAATTTAATTGCAGGAGTATTTGGGCAACGACCCTGGCCCCGCTTCCTCCCACACCTCCGATGACTACAGGGCCGGTCATTTAAAGCTAACCTTGTATTCATAATTAAGACGTAACCAGAGTGCATAAGGTAAATCATATGACCAGAAGTATGCCGGTTTTTTTGCCGAAAGGTCATTATGATACATAAGCAGGGGATTGTTATTAATATATTCAAAATTATTTCTTGCTATTTTCCTGAGTAGCTTTCTTGATTTATTGTAAACCGACTTTTCGCCACGTCCCAGTGCCAGATCACTGATTAGTTTCGACATCACCGTATAGTCCTTCTGACTGTGAAGACACTTAACCTTATCATCAGGAATTGCCGTAAGTTTACAATCGTTGTTTGCCAGGTCAATTTCCCTGATGTAATATAGCCAGGGACACCTTTCATTATATGTCCAGTAATCTACACTTGAAATTATGTCATTATTTAAACTTGAACACAACGCCTTCGCAAGGTCTGGAGCATATTTCTTCAAGAACAAATAAACATGGACATTGGATAAAAAATCAGTAGGATTAGGATTTTTTCCAGCTGCCCGCTTGTTTATTACCCCGTTTTTGCTTAACCAGATATAATACAAACCATTTGCAGATCTGTATTTTATTAAGGTGTCAATAACTCCTTTTAGTAATGATGTATCTTCAGTTGCGGCAATGCCCCAAAAAAGGGATGTGTCATCTGAGTCATCAGGATAATCCAGCGCTCTGTTATTAAATCTCAATAAACCTGTTGATTTATTAACCCTGGACGCAACAAAATCCAATGCCTTACCTATCATGGTGTCAAATTCCAGATTGGTTGAAACGGGGCGGATGATATCAATAAGAATTAAATTGTTCCAAACATTTACATCTTTCCTGAGTTTCTCAGGTATTGTGTCGAATGAAAAAAATGATTTCCAATAACCTTTTTTGTGTTGTTTCTGTTTTAATTTCCCAGAAGCCATTAAAGCAAAACTGTCCAGTTCATTATTCTTGGAATAATTGTCACAACCTAAAACTGTTAAAATGATAATGATAAATGTTAGAAATATTCTAAACCGCTTCATCCTGCTTTTTTTCATGAATTAGTAATAAATATGATTATTGAAATAAATATTAAGTATTAATATTAATGCAAAAAATGCATATACAATTCTATATTGTAACCTGAACCTGTTTATGTTTTTGTAATTCAGTCCGTTGAAAAAGGTAAGCATTGCAAAAAGCATGACTGCTATCAGGACGATGAAATTTATCATGATAAGGTCAGGAAAAATTTCATGAATCATGAGGAATGAGATTAAAACATGTGCAAGCATTATAAGTATTACTGCAATTACAAAACTGTTTTTATGACCCAGGATAATTGTCAATGTTTTGATATTGTTTGTTTTATCCCCCTGAAGATCCTGAATTTCCTGAAATAAATGACCGGCAGTGATAAATAGACCAAAAACAAGGCCAGATAAGAGAACCTGGATATGAAGCTGGCCAAATAGAATATACCCGAGTATATATGCAAGAATTCCCCCTGTCAGATGCAACAGGGATGATAAACCTGGCAAGCCTTTTCCATGAACAAACAAAGTAGAAGTAGAATATGCCAGGCTTAATATGACCAGTATTACTCCGATGAGGAATGAGTTAACCGAAAATATCAAAAGTAGGCTTAATGAAAGTAATCCGGTAATTATAGCTGAAGCAAAAAATAATCCGGTAGAAGATCCAGATAGTAATCTGCTATGATTCAGTTTATTTGAATCTCTTATGTCGCGGTGATAATCGGCATAACCATTCATCATAAAAACATGAACTGCCAACAGGTATATAGCAGAAATATATAATAATACCCTCAGGTACCCAATTTGTGGTAGCCCGTTATAATAAATAGACAAAGCAATTCCCATAACAGGCACACCGGTAAACACTGCAGCTTCAAAACACCTGAATAACCTGAATATATTTATCAATTTATTCATCCCTCTGTTGATTGTTATTTCCCCATTACTTTACTCTCTGTATCTAACGCCTTCCCCATAATTCGAAACCATCAAATGTATCAATTTTTATGAAGTTCAATGATTGAAGAACCTTTATGATTTCATTTTTCTTTTTGTTTTTTTCGGGAAGACAGACAGCGGTTATATTGTAAAACTGTAATCCATTCTGTAGATACTCATCAACATTCTTAGTCGAAGGATTTCCACTTATATATTGTTTTAAATCAAGTTTGAATTCATAGTCAAGAAATATCTGAAGTGCCGCCAAACCCTTTTCCTTTCGGAGTTGCCTTATATCATTTGCAATTTTTGAGTTTGATGGATAAACATAATCAAATGGTTTATACCAGTACGACCACTCTTTAAATTCTCTGAGATCGTCCGGATCTTTCTTTTTTAGTATCTTCAGATATGATCTCATTGTTTTCTTTGCAATCATTATTCTGTATATCAATGTCCCCGGATGATGATGCATGGTAGATATCCAGATAGATATTATGTTTGGGGATAGCAGAACATCATCAGTATCAAGTAAGGTGTTGATTTGTTTGGCAACTTTATACTCTTCAGTTACCTTTAAAGATGGTGCTTTGAATTCGACCTTACTGTGTTTTGAGAAAATATGGTGGAAAGGGGAGTAAAAAAGAAACATGCTAAAAACAAATACAATAAATAATATCCTGGGAAGAAGTGACCATTTTATTTTTTTAAAGAAAAATGGACTTATTCCTATTATTCCGATGAATAGATGAAAAGGTATAATCCAGATGGTGCGCCAGTAAGTTTGTTCAGAAATAAAGTTTCTGGCCATAAAGCCGGCGGTAATGGGATTAAAAAAAATCAATAATGTGAAAACAGGGAACACAATGCACACTATTCTCGACAATCTGTTCGGTGCAAAAATCCAGGAAAAGCATATAACAATAACTGACAGATATAATACAATGCCATGTCCGAAAACATACTGGTATGATCCAACAATAAGTGATAGGGGACTGGTATTCAATTCTACATAAAAGGGAGGCATTTTGAACATGAAATAAATATATAAGCCAAATAGTATGACATATAATGAAGAGAGCATACCAAAGCCAATATTTTTGAAGTTTAATTTTGGGTAAGAATAAATAGTGCCTGAAAGTACTGCCAGGTTCGCAACCACAGGCGCCAGCCATAATGCAGTAGCATTCATCCCAATAGCAACAATTTGAACCAGGGTTAGCATCAGCCAGTTCCTTCCACTTTTTTCAGTAGAGGCTTTTAAACCATATGCAAGGATTAGCGGTAAAACCACCCCCAGTAAAAACCCTTTGCCTAATTGCATATGCATCAGGACACCTAAGCCCTGGGAACGAAAGGCTATAGTATATAACAAAACAAATAATATGATCGTGGCCAGAACGGCTTTGTTTGGGAATAAAATTCTGAACAGGAACAGATAGGCCATGACAGTAAGAAGTGCTCCAATGGCAGGTAAAATGAAATGAAAGATATATATAACAGGTAAGCCTGTTAAATAAGAAATCGTTGCACAAAATGCTTCAATGGAATGAGCTTTATATACCGTAATGAATAAAGGGGCATTTGCGAAGAGACCGAGAGCATCCATCAATAATACAGGATTCTGAGGATTGTCAACCATAGCAACAGCAGTACGTAAATAGTGTGCTTCATCAAGGGCTGCTTTATGCCCAAATATTGTAATAAGTACTACTGCGATAACTGTAAGACCCAAAAATAGCGAGGACACATAATTATGTTTTTGGAATACGACAGAATTGTATTGAACTTCCGTTTTCGATCTCCAGGCATTAAAAAAACCTGATCTGAACATGAAAAACAGAGCAGAAACAGTTAGAGCCAAAAACAATACCGGTAAATACTTAAATGGTAATTGGGTAACTACAGCCAGGTTTGTCGCTATCGTCCATAATCCGAAAACCAGAATAAATAATTCACTGGTTATTTTGGCGGTTCTTATCCATTTACCGGCCATATCAACTGAATGTATATCATCATAATATTTTCTTCAAATATAGCAATTACCATGCTGAGACTAATCCAAAACAATAGCCTGAATCATATTTGCTAATAAAACCTAATAGCTTAACACTAAGAATCAGGATGATATAACTGACAATAAAGGAATATTCATGTACTCTAATTTAAAAATAGTTTATCCGTTGATTTTGGATTTGAGCAGCTCAATTAGAACAACAGTTTTTAGCAAACCAACTACTCTCAACAATAATCGGTCTCAAAAAAAATGTTAACTTTCGACAATGAATAATTTTTATTTAGAAACCCCTGGGAATCAAATAGCATATTAGCATGAAACGAAAGCTATACCTGCATATCGGATCAGCAAAAACCGGTACAAAATCAATCCAGGATTTCATGTACTCAAACAGGGATACATTAAGTAAGTTCAATATTTATTATCCTGATTTCACCATATCATCAAAGCATATTCCATTTTCATTATATTTTGAGATAGGCAATAAGGAAAGCCTGGATGACTTTCAGAAAAATGATGAACAGTTTGCTAAAACTGAAAATGAATTTAAAATAATCAAAGCCTCTGCAAAAGATATATTGATCAGCTCCGAAATACTTTTCGCCTATGCTGACCAAGAGAAACTACTCCGGATGAAAGAAGCTTTCCCTGAATTCGAATTCAGGATCATCTGTTATTTGCGACGACAGGATTTGTTTATCGAGAGTTCATACAATCAACATGTTAAGGTAGGCAATACATCCTCACTTGAAGAATTTATTAAATGGAGAAATTGTAACTGGCTTGATAGATTGCTTGTTTATAAGGAAATATTTGGCTCGGATAATATAATTATAAGGCCGTTTGAAAGATCACAGTTTGTCAACCAGGATTTAATTGATGATTTTCTAAATATTCTAAACATTAATAATCTGGAAAAGTTTATAAAGCCAGATCATGAAAGGAATGTCAGTTTCAGACCGGAGATTGTCAAAATGATCAAAATGATAAATACATCCGGATTAGATATAGACAAGATTGAAATATTCAGGTATTTCAAAGAGAACATGGTCAATCCGTACACTTTTAGAAAGATCAATTATTTGAACAATAAACAAAGGGGGCAGATCATTGACCAGTATAAGGAGTCGAATGATGAAATTGCGCGATTGTTTCTTGGGAAGGAACAGGGTTCCTTATTCACAGAACCGGAAACAGATCAAATTGAAATAAAGCCTGAAGATGATACCTTGTTGTGGGGGGAAGCCTTAATGGTGCTTATAGAGTTATTGATGAACCAGGACAATAAGATTAAGGAATTGGCATGTCAATTGGAGATGAGTTCAAAAAAGAGAACTCAAATTTTTTATAATATTTGGAAATGGATAAGACAATAATGCCTAACTCTTGATAAACTTAGCTATCTTTCAAGATGTTAAGATGTTCGTTGAAATATTGATACAATGGGAAATCGGCATTTTTATTAACAAAGTCTTTTTCTGATTCTGTTAACGATCCTTTACTATTCCTTCTTCTGGCAGCTTCTATCCTTGCTTTTCTTAATCGTTTTTTTATTTCACGGTCAGGCTTAACATCCAACATCCTGAATATTGGTTTTATTGACTTTTTCGCATGGAACATGTCATCATAATTGATGCAAATAATATTAAAGTGGTCTTCAATAGCTTTTTTGGTCATGCGCAGGGATTCATTCCATGCAACCACTGCTTGACTATAGTTCATTGATGATGGCCAGTTTTTTCCCTCTTCAGCCCTTTTGTTCCATGATTCTGCAACATCATAAATGTTTCTATAGATATAAAAGATGATCATTCCGGGGAAATTGTCGCTTAATTCTTTGATGATTTGATGAATAGGTGTATATTTTAAACCAAAGTAAACACTATGATCAAATTTCTTGTATATCCGTGGTTCCCACTTGATATGATACCTGTCAAAATCCATATAGAAGGTATCCCCTTCATGCATGTTAAAAAAACGGTCTTTCTCAAAATGTTTTTCTGTCAACTTGTAATTATCCTTATGGCAGAGTTTATTGTAGCGCTCATTTCCCAAAACTATTTTTTTATGTTTGCCAAGCACTTTGGTGAGTATCCCTGTCCCTGACCTGGCACACCCACCAATAAATATAAAATTTTGTTTATCTGAAATTTCTGGTTGAGGGAGGGTGATTTTTAGTCCCAGGCTGGCAAGCAGTTTTTTTTGTTTTAAAAAAATTTTTTTAAATATACCCTGTCTTTTTTTCCATCCTTCATAGTTTGCAAGATAATTTTTCTTAAATATTTCCATGATATACATGGCCATTTCATTTTTAATATGCCTTCGGTCTTCCTGCCAGACTTTATTTTGATCTGAAAACATAACGATTTCATAGGTGGGAAAATAGTGTACATCAGGATGCATGCTTGCCCAGGTATCAGCCACTGTTCTCAATGTTGCCTTTGTAAGCATATTTGCGACAACGATATCCCTATTTGTAAAGGTTGCCATGATTGGCTCGGGAGATACTGTGATAACAATGTTTAGTTTCTTACTACAGTATTTCTTTAATAATGCATACAGCTTTTCCAGGTTATCCATGTTTTCATTAAAGCCAAGTATCCTCGCTTCAAATCTGCCCGGGTATTTCCCCAGTATTGCCGGAGACGGAGTCATGTTTAAATATATCCTGTTTTGTGTATCATACCATGTTTCTATCATTCCCAGGGTAATTGTTAATAACCTACAATCCTTGACCTGCAACATGGTTTCCTTCAGTTTTTTTCGCATTTCAAGTGTCGTGTTGAAATCTGATTCCTTCAGTGTATGGTTGGTGTTCAAATCAAGAAATCTGCCATCCCTGGATTCTATAAAATATTCTCCATGATTATTCAAATCCTCGAAAGCCCACAGGAATTCATAAAGAATAGAATAGGTATTGTATTTGTTCATGTAACCACGGGGGGTTGCCCCTTTCATGGTTAATGGATACTTATCAAATTTATCTGTGACGCTCAGCGCCTTGATTTTATCACCCAGTAACGCGTTTTCCAATTCCCGTGCAAAAAAGGATCCAATGGCAAATACATTGTCAGACCTCCTGAATTTGAATTCGGGAATAATATAAGGTTCAAAAATTTCATTATTCAAACGGTCTGAGGCAAGATGTTTTGTGCCTTCAACAGGATCATACCATTTACTGTATTCATTCTTCTTAAAATTATCCAGTGCTTCAATATTTGTAAAACTTTGCAGGTTCATTGCATTTATTTGTGTTTGTTTTAAGTGAGGAAATACCTAAAAAGAAATAGTGTATTGTGGTTGTTCCTTGTTCCTTCCATCAAACATATTGTTGTGTTTATAACGAACTAACAATCTTGGATTTCAGCAGGTCAATTAAATCGCCGGTATTCTGCAAACCAATTACTTCCCTGAAATTTAGCTTTACCCCGAAAGTTTCTTCCACCTCATGGATCATCACGGTATTGGTTAAGGATGTCCAGTGTTGTACATCAGAAGCTGCAAGTTCCCGTGTAACGATTAACTCCTGGTCTTTGAATATTTCCCTGAAAACAGGGGTTAGTTTGTCAATAATCAATTCTTCAGTCATTATGATAAATTTTTAATGTTTTTCTCGTAATAAAGCATTTCCGCATCGGGGAAGTATTTCTTGATTTCATTAAACCTTGAAGTACACCTTCCAATACATTTGAAATTATTTCGTTCAAAGGTTTTGCAGATTGCAATGTTCCTAGCGATGGCAGAAGTTTGTATAAGTTCTGGCAGTGGATTGTTTTTACTCATCTTCTCCAGTGCATTATTAAGCAGGTAACCAAAAAAGTTTAATCTGGGTTTTCTGGCATTACCGGTTTTGGGAATCTGATTGTTAAGGTATAATTCATCCAAAAACCAATTATAGATTTTAAAGTCCTTATAAACTGATTCAATCTGTATAGCTCCTTTTCTGCGTTCAAGTTCAATTTCTGAAATTTCCTCAAGGATGGGTAACCCATTTTCCCATCTGTCTTTACCAATAAAATGGGAAAGTAATAAACCCTTGATCATATTACTGCTTTGACCTGTAAACCCTTCTTCCCAAATAGTAAAACCATAAAGTGGCTTGTTTTTATAAATAAAGAGTACATAGTGCCCACAGTAATATTCACTTCCTGGAAAATCTTCTTTCAGGATTTTTTTAAATATGGTGTTGAATTCGTTTTCAGGAATGCCAAAAATCCTTTCAAAAGGAAAGATACCAGTACCGCCTTTGGATGCCTCAATAATGGCCCTGGCAACAAAATCAATATCCTTAAGAGTTGCAAACCTGATCTCAATACCCGGTAATTTTCCAACATCAATCATAAATCAAAGCAAGCAATGTTTGAACATCTGTTTTATTGTTTTTATTCATGGGAAATTCATCCGGAAAAACAAAATGATATGGGATCATATAATCCGGCAAATGCTCTTTTAGTATGTTCTTTATCAGTTCCGTATCCTGCTTATCATAAATCATAAAGGCGATTATCTTATTGGCATATTTACCTGATTCAGGAAAGACAACACTTGCATTAGTAACACCCTGTACCTTCTTTAAATGATATTCTATTTCCTGTAATTCAACGCGAAAACCATCGATCTTAACCTGCTGGTCAAGGCGTCCAACATAATAATAATCCCCATCTTCATCTTTAAAGCACAGATCCCCGGTTTTATAGTAAAGCTTTTGATCATTGTTTAGTTTCATCAGGACTTCCAGTGTTTTTTCCTGATTATTCCAGTATCCTTTCATAACCTGATCGCCGCTAATGACCAGTTCTCCTGTCAATCCGGTTTTCAGGAAATTATTCTTTTCATCGATAAGTTTTGCAGTCATTCCCCGGAATGGCCTTCCAATGGAAATGATACCCTGGTGAGATTTTGATTTTTCTATATCACTATCACAATTGTAATTAAAACAACCCAGGGCTTCCGTTGGGCCATAAATATTATGTACACTTGATTGTTGCGCGGATTTTTTCCAAGCAGTCATTAGGTTCAATGAAAGAGCCTCACCGGCAAAAATACTGTAGCGTAGATTTGGAAGGTTGATTTCATCCAACCAACTTGAAACTGATTGAATAACCGATGGAGTCATTAAGGCTACTGTTATTTTATGATCTTCCAACATTTGTATTATCGTCATGTTTTTCATGGCTACTGATGGCACTGTGTATATGGCTGCACCTCTCCACAGTCCCATGCCAAATGACATCACTGACATATCAAAACCCAGGGAAAACATTTGCAAAACCCTGTCATGCTCATCAATCCGATAGCCCAGATTGAAAAATGACCTGATATAAGATTCAAGGTTGTTTCGGGTGATCATCACTCCTTTTGGTTTACCTGTACTTCCCGATGTAAACAGAACATATGCCAGGTTGTTGCCGGTAAGATCAATAATATCGATTTCACTCTCGGAAGAATGGATTTCACTGGTTTTTACAACATGCTCAACAATATTCTCAAACGGATTCTGATCATTTTCGGGTATCAGTAAGGTTTTTACTCCAAGATGTTTTATGATGCCCTCAAGCCTGTTTATTGGTATGTCTGGATCGAGTGGGACATAGGCGTAACCTCGTGACCAGATCGCAAAGATGGAAGCATAAGTATCAATATGATCGCATGCCCAGATGGCGATAACCTTCCCCTCATGATCCGGATTGGACTTAAGAACTCGGGAGATGGATGATATCCGATTGTATAAATCTGAATAGGAGTAATCCTTTTCCTCAATAACAAATGCTGTGCGATCGGCATATTTTCTAAATATTTCTAGAAATTTATCAATCATTACAATTCCCTAAAGTGTTTCGGATCAGTAAACTATTGCAGGTCAACAAATAACACATTTTGTTCTTTTAAGAATCAGTCACTTGAGAAATAAATCAAAGGTAAAACAATTTCCTGCAAAATTAAGAACCGGAACCTGAAAGGATAAGTAATGGTTTAATGATTTGTAATAAGTAAAGCTGAGAATTTGAATAAAATATGATTAATTAATTCAGAATGCTATTTTTGTGTGCCTGTTAACTATTAATAAATCTATTTTAGATTTTATGCTTTTTAATTCATTGGATTTCATCATCTTTTTTCCGACTGTCTTCTTTTTATTCTATTTGCTACCTCACAGATTAAGATGGATTTTATTGCTCATTGCATCATGGTATTTTTACGCCAGCTTCAGGATGGAATACTTTTTTCTTATACTGACAACTACTGTCAGTGGTTATGCAACGGCGTTGCTTATTGAAAAGGTTACCTCAAACCGACAAAAGAAACTCTGGCTGATTCTAAATCTGGCCATTGTTCTCGGTATGCTTATCTATTTCAAATATTTTAACCTTTTAGTTGAAACTATTAATGATGCGGCAGAGAAACTTAGTGCCGGAATGGGATTCCCCGTATTGGATATCATTCTACCCGTAGGTATCTCCTTTTATACGTTTCAGGTTATCGGATATACTCTTGATGTTTACTGGGGTAAAACCAAACCTGAACGGCATCCCGGAATATTTGCACTTTATGTTTCATTTTTCCCTCAACTGGTAGCCGGCCCTATTGAAAGAGCAGACCGCCTAATACCCCAGTTTTACAGGAAGCAGGTATTTGATTATCAGCGGGTGAAACGTGGATTTATACTGATATTATGGGGGTTTTTCCAGAAGATTGCTATTGCAGACAAGATTGCCATCCTTGTTGATCCCGTATTTGCTGGCCCGGATCAATATAATGGATATCAGTTGCTTTTAGCAATGGTGTTGTTTTCATTTCAGATATATTGTGATTTTGCCGGCTATACCAATATTGCCCTTGGGACTGCAAAAACCCTGGGTATCGACCTGATGGATAATTTTAACAAACCATTCATCTCAAAAAACATTTCAGAATTCTGGCGAAGATGGCACATCTCCCTGTCAACATGGGCGAGGGACTATCTGTTTATGCCCATCTCTTATGGAAGACGTAAATGGGGTCATTTCGCAACAATTTATGCGGTGTTTATAACATTTATATTTCTGGGAATCTGGCATGGAGCTGCCTGGGTATATCTGTTTTTTGGGTTTTGCATGGGAGTTGCATTTTATTATGAGCTGATAACGGTGAACTTCAGGTTAAGGTTATCGAAATTAATGCCCCTGTGGCTATACGATGGTATAAGTATGTTGCTGACATTTACCTTTATTACCGTGTTATTTTTATTCTTTAGAATCCAGTCTATTGGTGATACGTTTCATTATTTTGGGAAGATTTTTAGTAATTTCAATTTGCCCTGGCTGGCTTTTGACATCGATAATCTTGAATTAGCTATTTTATTATTTGCAATATTCCTGATGGAATTATTTCAATATTTGCGCAGGAACAAAACTCTGGAAGATTGGCTCAGTGGCAAACACATTTTGTTCAGATGGTTTATATATTTATTAATATGTTTTACAATAATTAATTTTGGTGTATTCAGCCAGAAGCAATTTATCTATTTCCAGTTTTAACATGATAAGATTCTTCAAAAAAATTATTTTGTTCAGCCTGATATTTTTTGGGATTTTAGAAATATTCAGTACGTTGATTTTATCTTCTGATAATAAATTTACAAAAAAACTACTCTGGTACAGATCATTATATGTTAACTATAAAAGCACATCGGAAATTAAATCCGATACCATATATTTAGGTTGCAGTGTTGGTTACCAGCTTTTTCCGGCAAAGTGGGCGGAAAATTACATGGCTGCATTCGGATCTACATATTTTGCTGGTAATTATATGATAGCTAACAATGTGTTGGAAAACAATCCATCTCTTAAATGTATTATTTTCGTAGTTCATCCGGCAGGCATTTGTTATAAATTTGAGCGTAAGTTAACTTATGGTTATTTTCTCAAGCCATTTTATACTTATCAAAACCTGAAATATTTTGATACTTTATTGATCAGGAAAATTGCACAGAAACCGCTTGCATTAATGGGTATTTTTAATTTTGTTAAGCTTCTTCCGCTAGATGATATTAACTATTATGATGATGTTCCTGTCAGCCGTTTTATAATGACTGATTTCTCATTGACTTACCTGAAAAAAATCTTACACTTTGCAAAAACCAATGATATAGAATTAATCTTTGTTTCTCCTCATCTGAATGAGGTTTGGAAAGATGATCATAGAATTCCGGTACTTAAATATGAATTAAACCAATATGGACTCGACAGTGTCTTTCATGATTATTTTGAGAACATGGTCTTTCTGCCGGATACTTGTTTCAGGGACCTGACACATTTAAAAACCGATTTTGTACATTATAACAGGAAGGAACTCCTTAAGATGTTAAAGCAAATAAATAAATAACTTTCAATTCACAGCATGAGGAATTATTTCCAGATCACTTTAAGCATCTTTCATGATATTAAAATTTTCATTAAAGTATTGATATTGTAAAAAATCAGCATTGCTATAAACAAAATCCTTTTCTGATTCACTTAACGATCCTTTCTTTCTTCTTCTTTTTGCAGCTTCCCGCCTGGCTTTCTTTAACCATTTATGTGTTTCACGATCAGGATTTACATCAAGCATATTGAATATTGGAGCTATTGACTTATTGGTATGCAACAGATCATCATAATTAATGCACATGATATTATAATGGTTTTCAATTGCTTTTCTGGTCATGCCTAGAGATTCATTCCATGCCGTAACCGCCTGTGTATAGTCTTTTGCCGGCGGCCAGTTATTTCCCTCTTCAGCCCTTTTATTCCATGACTCTGCAACATCATATATACTTCTATATATGTAAAAGATGATCATTCCAGGGAAATTGTCGCTTAATTCCTTGATGATTTGATGAATAGGTGTATATTTTAAACCAAAGTAAATACATTGATCAAATTTCTTGTATATCTGTGGTTCCCACTTGATATGATATCTGTTAAAATCCATATAAAATGTATCCCCTTCCTGCATATTAAAAAAGCGGTCTTTCTCAAAATGTTTTTCTGATAACCGGTATGTTTCTTTATGACAGAGTTTATTGTAACGTTCTTTTCCCAGGACAATCTTTTTATGTTTTCCGAGGATTTCTGTCAAAATACCAGTACCTGACCTGGCACAGCCGCCAATAAATATAAACTTCTGTTTAATTGCAACTTGATTCGGGAGGATATTGTTTTGTTCCACATCAAGCAGCTTCTTCTGTTTTATCCAAGTAGTTCTGAGAATATCAAGTTTGTTTTTCCATCCCTCATAATTATTAAGATAGTGTTTCTTAAATACTTCCATGATGTATGTGGCCATTTCGTTCTTTACATGCCGTCGGTCTTTCTGCCAGACTGTTTTTTGATCGGAGAACATCACGATTTCATAAGCGGGAAAATAGTGTACATCAGGATGCATGCTTGCCCAGGTATCGGCCACTGTTCTCAGTGTTGCTTTTGTAAGCATATTGGCTATTACGATATCCCTTTTGGTGAAGGTTGCCATGATGGGTACAGGAGATACGGTGATAACAATGTTCAATTTGCTACTGCAGTTTTTCTTTAACAAGGCATACAACCTTTCCAGGTTTTCCAGGTTTTCATTAAAGTCAAGTATCCTTACTTCAAATCTGCCCGGGTATTTCTCCAGTATAGCCGGAGTCGGGGTCATGTTTAAATATATCCTGTTTTGTGTATCATACCATGTTTCTATCATCCCCAGGGTAATTGTTAATAACTTACAATCCTTAACCTGCAACATGGTTTCCTTAAGTTTTTTGCGCTTTTCAAGTGTTGTGCTGAAGTCTGATTCGTTAAGGGTATGGTTGGTGTTCAGATCAAGGAATCTGCCATCCCTGGATTCTATGAAATATTGCCCATTATTATTCAAATCCTCAAAAGCCCAGAGAAATTCATAAAGTATTGAATAGGTATTGTATTTGTTCATGTAACCACGGGGGGTTACACCTTTCATGGTTAACGGATATTGATCAAATTTATCGGTGACACTCAGAACCTTGATTTTATCACCCAGCAACGCATTTTCCAATCCCCGTGCAAAACAGGATCCAATGGCAAATACATTATCAGACCTACTGAATTTAAATTCAGGTGAAATAAAAGGCTCGAAAATTTCATTTTCTAATCGGCCTGATGCAAGATGCTTTGTGCTTTCATTCTGATCATACCATTTACTATAATCATTATTCTTAATATTTGCCAGGGCTTCTTTATTTGTCAGGTTTTGCATGCTCATAATGTTTTTATATGCTTTTTAAGGGTAATTAAAAACCTGACAAAATCAAAAGGAAGATATCTTCCTTTTACTCTACTGTAGGTATTGGTATTCTTGTCAAATGGATAAATCCCGTTTAAAAATTCCTTTCCAATCAGCTTGTTATTTTCTTCAAAATGATCAAGTATTCTTTGCCTGTCGAGCATTGACAGAAAACTATAATTATTCTGTCTGGGCGGTTTCATCAAGAGCATTATTTTATTGATGTTTTGATTGGGCATAAGTTTTTGAAAATGTATCCTGTTCAGGAACAACTTAAGAGGTACCAGGTTGTTCGGCAATCTGGGATTAGAATCGAGTTTCCATGAGAAACCGGCAGGATCGATCCCAAAGATTCCGAGAAAATCCGGAATAATACCATCCTTCAGGGTGTTCGCAGAATAGATTCTGATAATCAGGTTCTCTTTACCGAAGATACCTGCCCATGCTTTAATTTCATTGTAATAATCAATATTTTTTATGAAAGTTCCTAATCTCTTGCTCACCGATACCCTGGCTCTTTGTGCCTTAATCAATTGATTGTAGGCCGACTCGAACATCTCATCCTGTCTTCTTATATAGCATATAATTTTAATCTCAAATTCAGGTAAATAATCCTTTATTCTCTGAATCAATGCCGGCGTTTTCCTTAACCTGCTAAATCCTTCACTGCTTATCACTACACGTGTACAGGATGATTCATTTATTTCGTCCAGCAGGGATCCCCACACTTCCTCTGTATCTTTAATACATTCATCTATGTTTATGTAATCGGGTTGTTTTTTATTTGCCTCAAACAGAAGGGTCCGGGCCAATGTATGATGGGCTATTTCATTTTTCTTAATGAAACACTTCTCAGGATAAAGTATTCCCTGCATGCTTAACAAATTACGATTTTGTGATAAAAAATGCTGGATAGCAGTTGTGCCGGTCTTATTGTATCCAATATGAATAAATATCGTAGGCATATGTTACCCTGAGTGTGATTCGTTAGTATCTTGATTCATGAACTGTATTTGTTCTGTTAGTTTACTGTTAGCTTCGTAGTATAATTGAAGATCATATTTGTTGTTTTCCATAACTTGATCTGCCTGCCTGCCCAGTTTTTCTAATACCTCATTTATTCTTTGCTCAAGGGAAAGCTTCTTATTGTGCTGACTGACATTCTGTGGCATATATGACAGGTTGATGTTTGTACCAATTTTATTAAAATTGTATTCGAATACTTTCATGCTTTCATCATAACGATCAACAATACCTACAAAGGATAACTTTTTAATTTGCTGAAAGGCTTGTTGAGACTCCTGTTCTGTAAGTGTTCTGTTTTTTTTAATCCCTGCCATCCTTCTTGTCTGAAAGTTACGGATCACAGCAGGAACATCCTCCTGCATTCTCCAGCATACATATTCAATAAAGTCCATGTTCTTTGCCATACGGGCACCCGGTGTGTTTGGTGGTTGTAGCTTTTCAAAGTTATAAACCGAAAGTATTCTTTCAATCGGATGCCGTAAAATAAACACCGGAATAAGCTCTATTTTCAGATGTTGTGTTAGCATAAACCAGATATGATGGCTCGACAGGGCTTTTATTCCAGGATGTTCTTCGAGATATTTAATGAGAAAGGATTCCCCGTACCTTTTCATTGGTTCATCATCACGATGATCACAGAATGCATGACCAAAATTTTTGCTTAAACTCCAATCGAACGTTGTTCCTGCATTTTTAAACAAATGATTATGAATTATTACCCTACGTTTCATTTATCCAATCAGGTTAAAATTTTTTCCAGTATTTCTTTTGTTGCTTCGGTACAGTAATACTTCTGAATTAGTTCTTTTCCCTTACTGGAATATTTGTGCCAGATTTTTTCTTCTGAATACAACAATTGTATTTTTTCTGCAAACTCTTCAGGTTGGTTGGTGATGAGGCTGTAATTTTCTATTTCAGGCACACCTTCGGCAGCTACAGAAGTAATAACTGCAGGGATCTGGTAATGAAGTGATTCCAGTAACTTTCCTTTCACTCCTGCACCAAAACGTAGCGGTAAAACCGCTACTTTGCAATGATTGTAGAATTCAATTAATTGTTCGTCGGATACAAAACCGGTGATGATAATTGATTCTGACGCCAGTCCCTTTACCTCATCGGTTGGATTTGAGCCAACGACATATAATTTGGCCTCAGGTATCTTGGACCTAACCAGTGGAAAAATTTTAGTCACAAACCATTTGATGGCATCAATATTTGGCGGATGACCAAACCCGCCAACAAAAAGTATGTCTTTGCGATGATGAAAATTACTGTTTGTTTCCGGGATATTATCATAAAAATATACTGGTATTGTTTCAACAACTTTATCACCGGCAATCTCTTTAATAAAAGGTGCTTCATACGTTGAAAATGGTAAGATAATATCTACTGTATTAAAAATGTATGATTCAAGCTCCTTGAATTTTATACTCTCATTTTTGTGGTTTTCATCACCTGTAACCTCATATTTACGTCTGCTACTCAAAAACTGTAAATCATGCCCGATATAAATAATCTTTGCATTGGTGTTTTGTTTAAGGATTTGAAAATACTTTGGAGCGATATGTAAACGATGAGTAATTACAAAGTCGAAATAATCACCATTATCCTTTATCCATTTCTGTATATTTGATTGATAATAATTGCCATATAAAACCTCTATACCAAGTTGCTGAATCACTGTTGTATAAGGTTCATGCCTGTAAAAATTATCCCCGATAAATTTCACATTATATCCCATCTCAACCAGTAACCTTAGATAACTGAACGTGCTTCTGGAACCTGCATCTTTATCGTAATGTGGTACATAATGATCAATAACCAGAATCTGTTTTTTATCTTTTGAACGCTCCCTTGAAGAAAAAACATTGGTCCCGTTTTTGGAATGCTCATCAGCCAGAATATCTTGATACCTGTTTCTGAACTTTATTTGATTATCAACCTGGTATTTCTTTATCCCTTCAGATTCGCTTTTTCCATGAGATACACCTTCAAGGTGTGTGACAATTGACAGTGGCTGATAGATGACTTTATATCCTTTCTCTCTGACTCTGAAGGCCAGGTCGGTGTCTTCATAATATGCCGGCGTAAAATGTTCATCAAAACCTCCTAATTGATCCCAGAGATTTTTCCTTATACACAAACTTGCCCCTGAAATATAATCAACCTCCTTTAGATAATTATATTCGGATTTCTCCGGATCATCAAATTTTCCATAATTCCATCCTGAAGCATCATTCCAGATGATCCCGCCAGCCTCCTGAAGCTTACCATCAGGATAAATTAGTTTTGAACCAACAATACCAACCTTATTATCCTTCTCTGCAATTTTAATCAATGAACTCAACCATTCAGGATGAACTACCACATCGTTGTTCAGTAAATGCAGGTACTTACCTTTTGCCTGCTTTGAGGCTTTGTTGCAATTGCCCAGAAAGTGCAGGGTGTCTTCATTTCTGATAATCCTGATGTTCTTAATGTAATTGGTGATATTACGGGTTTCATCGGTAGAGGCATCGTCGGCTATAATGATCTCATAGGGGATATCTCCGGTATTTTCTACGATCGATTTCAGGCATTTATAAGTGTACTCCCACTGATTGAATACCGGGATAATAATGGAAACAAGGGGCTCTACTGTATCAGGAAATTCAATTTTGTCCGTGGTATTGATCTTTTGGGGCGTTAAACTTTTAAATTCCTCCCTGTTCTTTGCCAGAAATATATCCTCTGGTAGGCGTTTCCCTCTTGCATACCAGAAGATTCGGTTTATGAAACTCTTAAATCCCTCTCGCTTCAATAATTCTATTCCGTATTTAACATCCTTATATATGAATGCGGCCGGTTTTAAAACAAAGACCATATAACGACCTGCCAGCCTGACCGGAAAGGTAAATCTCCATGACCAGGAATTTTTAAGTGCTGCGATTTCTTCCTTTAATTGATTAAGCTCGGCATCATTTTGTTGCTTCAGATACCATAAGTATTCAGCTTTCTTTGTCAGTTCTTCTAATTCATCGGCTTTGACCTTATTCTCCCTTAACTGATCAGTTATTGATTTATTTTCGTCGTTAAGCCTGGTAAGTTCATCACTGACTTTTTTATTTTTATCAGCAATTACAGCTATTTCCTTTAACAAACTTTTAGTTTTACGAATGTGGTATTCTTTTTCTTCTGCTATTAATAACAGCTTGTTATTGATTTTATCAATTTCCTTTGTTTGTCTGTTTGCATTCAAATTAAATACCTTAACATCCTTTAGAAGTTTGCTTTTTTCACCGGTTAGTATATTGTTTTGTTCTTCCAATTTGGTTACAGTCCCGGAAACCATATCAAGTTCATTCTTAAGATCTTCGATTTCAGTTTGTAACCTGGTGCCTTCTTTTAATAGAATATCGTTTTGATGGCCAGTGGAAATCTCCTTTTCAGTAAGGGATTGGATCTTTTGTACCTGCTCTTCAATGGTTTTGCCCGCCTGTTTAATTTTATGAAATTGAACAGGTATTAACAAACCGGCAATTTCATCACTTTGAACATTAACAGAAAATTCAATATCAAGATGTAATATTTTGTGCGGTTGGACCAAAGCAAACTTCAGGAATGGTGTATTGGTATTAAAAAGGTATAAATTATTTTGCCTGAAGAAAAAGTTGCCTGTAAGGTTTAAAATTTCTTGCTCATCTTCAAAGGTGTGTATATTTAATGATTCTAAGGTAATTACACAGGGATGGTCGCATAAAAACAACCTGAATTTATCATATAAATTATTAGTGCTAGTTTTAAAGGAGAGTTTCTGATATCCGGTTTTATGACGCAGACTGGTTGAATATACCTGATGATCGTCAATGTTTGAGTTTTCGCAAAACAACGTTGAAGTAAGGTTGATAGTATCATTATCATCTGTTTTTGGTTTCAGAAACCGGTTATTGTATGCATTCAGGTGATCTTCATTCTTATGAATATCTGGCATGTCATTTTTAATCAGGAAATCATAAAGTGATTCTATTTCCGGAATATTAGCGGTTTTGTTAATTAATTCCCTTGCTGTTGAATGATGATGTATTTGCTTCTTATCAACAAACGAATTAACAAAATTATTTAAAAGGTTTTCTGTATTTCTATGTTTTACGTGTATGTGATTAAGGATCCTATTAACTTCGTTTTCAGGATCACTGATTAATTTTCCGAATCTAACAATACATAGCCTTTCATCAAGATCAGTTAAACAGGAATAATTATAGTAATACCATAATTGAAGTGCATTTTTCTCACTCATGTTATTACGTTTGTTGAGTGATGCTGATACTTCAAGTGGATTTCTTACAGCTAAAAAATAATGTTTCTGTGCTTTGAATTGATCCAGTACCTTCAGCCAGAACTTAAGCAGAATAGTCAACCGCGGATCCTTGATCATTATTTTCCCCGATTTCCCCAATTTCTGTTCAATAATCCCGGTGGATTCCTGTCCAAAATTTTCCCACACCAGATCCACAGCAAGATCAATTCTTCTGTTAGAAACATCTTCAATTTGATCCCATCTCAGGAATAGGAAATCTAAAATACGATTATTCAAATCATGGATTATCAAATCTTCAAAGTATCCCAGCGGATTTTCCTCACTTGCGGGCATCAGGTTCTCTCCAGGATCATATCCAAGGTCAATCAATAATTTAGCAAGAACACTGGTACCCGAACGGTGCATTCCTAATACAATTGCAATTTCATTTTTTTTATTCATTATAATGTTCTTGAATGGCCTGCTGTTATCCTGTTATGATATTTACAACAAAGATAGTTACAGTTTATCTTCCACAGTTACTATTAACAAACATAATGAATTATCCTAAAATGCCGGCCTTAAATTTAATTCACTGATTCCAGAACAACCTTTCTACTATAATTGTTATTATTTCTATTTTCAGAATAAGTCTGCTTAAAGAATATTTTATTTAACTTGTACCTCCATATTAAACGAACGATTTATCATGGAAAACCTCAAGTCTATTATTGAAATATTATCAAGCATTCTCGAAGCTGCGGGTGTAGCAGTTATTGTCATTGGCATTCTGTTTTTTCTCCTTAAGTTTCTTGTCAGCCTGGCAAGGGATAAACAGGATAAATACAAATCACTGAAAATGGGGCTTGGAAAAACCATACTACTTGGACTAGAGATTCTTGTGGCTGCAGATATCATCCATACAGTGATCATTGACCCTACCCTTAACCAGGTATTCGCACTGGGAGTGATTGTGTTAATCAGAACTTTCCTGAGTTTTTCGCTTCAGGCAGAGTTGGAGGGGAGATTCCCCTGGCAGAAGAAAAAGGATTGAGGTAATATACCAGCTGTTTAAATAAATAATTTGTATAATATAAATTTATTTTAATTATATTTGAATTCTAGATATTCTATTCAACCAAAACCAAACCATATGAAAAAATTAATCATCTCCTTTATTATTCTTTTTACCTTGTTGTTGATAAGTGTTATGTCTTGTAAGAAAGCAGATGATGACCCTGACAACACAGGCATGATCAGCCAATTCGACAGTGACAAATTTTTAGTGTCAACCGTTGTAGGTACTACTGCAACCAGCTTTGGAGCTGTTTTTGAATTTTTAATTTCAGATTCTATAGCAAGGGTTGAATTCTGTCGTACTTATATTGATCCGGTTCGTTATTTTGACGACCAGTCGGGGTACTATTTTATACAGGTTTTTAACGGATGGAATATAGCCCATGCTATCAATAAAGACCTTGAAGGTACCTACCTTTGGGATCTGCAGGATGCTGAAGGTAATTATTTTATCAGGACCATGAGCGACATTGCAGAAACAGCAGGTGCTGGTTTTACAGAATATTACTGGAACAATCCGGCTACCGGTGAGAACGAGAAAAAACTCTCATATCTCCATAATATCCCTGGTATTGATTATTATATTGGATCTGGATTTTATATCCGCTCCACCGATCCGACAATAACACTGCTGGAAAGCAATAAAGAAATTTCAAGAAATGCAACCATAAGCTTTGCAGAAGGAATTGCAGATATTTTTGAAACAATTTATACTGATTCACTCAACAGGGTTGATTATTGCCGCACAGCACTTGATCCTGTGAAATTTTTCGAGGATAATTCAGGTTACTTTTTTGTTGTTGATCTGGATGGTATGTGTATATCTCACGGTGCCAGCCAGAGTCTTGAAGGTACTGATGTTTATAATTTACAGGACTCCAAGGGGGTTTATTTCATCAGGGAAATGATCACCCTGGCTGAAGGTCCCGGCTTTGGATTTACAGAATATTACTGGAATAATCCGGCTACAGGTCAGGATGAACTCAAGATGACTTACATACACAAGATTTCCGGGACAGATTATTTTATTGGATGTGGGATATATATCCAGTAGTAATGGGCTGTTTCTAAAAGTACGAAATGTGAATTAGAGTATTATTATTAAGTCCTTTTTCTTGTGATTTCCCGTTGACCTCTGTGCAACAATAATGAGATCCCTCCCCGGCCATTTCACATTGTAAAGCTAGCATGTGATTATTTGGAATTGTACAATATTGAAATTATTTTTATACCCGTTAATATTAATACCGGAACCATGAATTTAAATATTGCAGAAAAATTTCTTTTACTCTGCTTTAAGCCTGAAAAGTCAGGTTATGTAGTTTCCTTTACGATGTTAAATGCCGGAATGGTCGGTGCAATCCTTCTTGATCTGGCCATGGATGAGAAGATAAACATTGAAGGCAATATGTTGATCACGAAGGGTTCAAGAACAGATCTGTCGGCGGTACACCATCAAATCCTGAAAAAGATGGCCGATGCCTGGAAACCAAAGAAAATCAGGGCCTGGGTTTCGAAATTTTCACACCAGGGTAAGAAATGGAGGCATCCGATGATGAATGTAATGCAGGATAAGCGACTGGTAAAGATGGAAGATAAAAAGTTCCTTGTATTTCCATACAAGAAAGCAATTTTAACCGGTACAAAAGAAAGGCGGGATCTGGCCAAGCATCTGCATGATATCGTCACTCATAGCAGGGAGATCGGCGATGAAACTGCCTCATTACTGGGATTGATCCATGCCTGTGGTATGCACAGGGTGATCAGCAAAGACAGGTCGGAACTAAAACAGATCAGGAAAAAGTTGAAGGATATCCTCAGGAATGAACCCATAGCCCAGGGTGTGGATAAGGTGATCAGAGAAACACAGGCGGCAGTGAATGCTGCTATTGTTTCTTCTGTGGTGCTTACCTCCACAGGTTCAGGTTAAAAATTCGAAAAGTATCCTGCAAATACAAAATCAAAAACTCAAAACCCTGAATCCAGAACTCAGAACTCAAAACTCAAAACTCAGAACTCAAAACTAACTCATCCTGAGGAGCGGAGTCGAAGGGCAGAACTACTCAACTCTAAGCTTCTTTGCCAGCTTTGGTGGCAAGGCCTCTTTGTTCAACATGATTGCAATCGTCCTCAACCTCACATAAGGCTCTGACATATTAAGGTACCCCCCAAACTCATTTCTGTTGGTACCCCATGAGTTTTTGGTAATAAAATATTTCACTCCATGCTGGTCTTCAACCATCCCTGTGATATGCATCAGGTGGTCGTCGGTGGATGTCTGGCCATCAAAGGCACGCTGTCTGATCTTTTGTGTAATATTCTTTTGTTGTTCAGGGATTAAACAGGTGTTGTCTTTTTCCTCTTCGGTTTTATCTTTCCAGTCTTTTTCAGGAACAATGGCTACTCCATTCGTAAAAGAAAAATTCCTGTCACTGACATCTCCATCCCATACCATGGTATATCCATTTTTTAATGCATATTCCATAACTTCTATCAGTTCATCAAGCGGAATGTTATAATAAAGGCTATTTGTCCAGTTATCAGGAATTTCCAGGCAGACCTGTTCATACATTGGATAATTAGTATAGGAGGTAAGTTCTATATAATCATCCTTATTAATATTAAGGTATTCCAAAAAACCATTCGGGGTATATGTGTTTCCTTCATAATCGAAGGTTTCCGGCATTTCACCAAGATAAACATCAAGTACAGCATTATAGGCATCTAACCATACTGTTGTGATCTCTTTACTTCTTTTTCTGATCACAACATCGCAGAATCCTTTAAGCAATGCATCCAGCTCACCATGGTTATGCTTATCAAAATCGCCAACAAAACCCGGATATACTTCCTCGGGTACAATTCCATAAATACCGATTATATCGGTTACATCATGCGCCTGTCCGCCCATACTGAAATTCGACCTGCCATGATTCCGTACATATTTATCTGCTTTAACAGGATAAATGCACCGGACAACATACATTTCTGAAAGGTCATACTCACCTTTTTCCATACGTAACAATTCACTTTCAATAAATGAAATGCCTGCGAAATCCCAGCAGGTACCCGAGCTGGCCTGGTTCTTCACCGGGGTGGCCGGATTTTCATAAATACTTTTAAACACATATGCAGTATCAGTAGTATTCTGGTTTTCTTGTCCGTAACCTGGAGTTAAAAGAATCAGTGAAATAAACAGGATGATGAATTTCAAACAGTAGTTTCCCATTACAATTATTTTTTATCAAACAAATTTAGAATATTTTAGAAGCTTTCCTAACTATTTTGTTGTTAAAGTCAGAATAAAAGCCGGCAGAAAAAAATATACCGTTTCCTGATTTTAGCAGACCGCAAACTTACTCAGATTTGTATTATTTCTAAAATATCTTATATTTGTGGATACTAATAAATTAACTTAATTTTGTTAAGTTTTTTGTTTGTTTGTTTTAAAGTGAAAGAAAAAAAAGTGTAACTTGCGCACTTCTTTTTTTGCGGGAATAAAAGATTATTCTAAACAAGTAATAATAAATATTTAAATGATATGAAGAATAAATTTTTACCCTTTAGCTTGCTGGTATTATTATCTGCTTTCTTATTGTTTTCTTTTACAATCATAACCAAAGAAAAGGACAATACGGAGGGTAATGATTCTAACCGGGATGCTGCTGCTTACCTGGCCAAGATCAGGAATAATCAGCATACCGGCTTGCTTAATGTAGATGATGTATTGCTGTCGAGGCAACAGATCGTACAAAACCAGAATGCAAACCGTTCCACACTTAACATGGACTGGCAATCGCTGGGGCCTGATAATTTTTCAGGCCGGACAAGAGCAATTATCTGGGACAATCAGGACTCCGATAACAAAACCCTGTTTGCAGCGGGTGTAACAGGAGGTATCTGGAAATCCACAACTGCCGGACTGGTTTGGAGTAAAATCAACGGTTCTGAAAACAATCTTTTCGTTAGTTGTATGACTCAATCCAGCGACGGAACCATTTTTGCAGGTACAGGAGAATTATTTGATGCGCAGGAATTCTCTGTCTTTGGAAAATACTCGTATGATGGAGGCCTGCAGGGCACAGGAGTTTTCAAATCAACCGACGGTGAAAATTTTACCCCCGTGGATCAATCACAGATGAACAACCCCGACTGGGCTTATGTCAGCGATCTGGCTTATAATGAATCGACAGGAAAACTCTGGGCAGCTACCAACAGTGGCCTGAAGTATTCATCCGATAACGGTCAGACCTGGGGAGCACCGGATATGATAATTGACAGCAGTTTTCACGTGATCAATTCTTCATACACCATTGAATGTGATTCTTTTGAGGTACAGGGAAATAACATTGTAGTATATAATCCAGATACAACAGCGAAAACCATTGATACCATATCAGTTGATATCAATACTACAATTCAGGAAATGGTAACGGGGAATGCGATGGATGTAAAAGTTGCATCTGACGGTTCGGTAATTGCCATGGTTGATGGATACACATTCCTTCGCAAAGGAGGTACAGGAATGAATTTTTTCAATATTGCCAGTGTACCCACCAATCCTTACTTTATTGTTAAGGATTCTATTAACTCAAATACATCAATTACGGCAGCAACAGGTGCAGATACATCATTTCAGGAAACCATCGTTAACCCATTTGCACCATATGTAGGCAAGGGAAATGATCTGCCTAATTTTGCCGGAAGAATCGAATACGCATTTGCACCTTCAGATCCAAATATTATTTACGCTTCTGCAGTGCACTCAACAGGATACGGATTAAATGTATACAGATCAAATAATCAGGGTGATTCATGGTACATAATCTTACCCGGTTCTGACAACCCTTCATCTGAACCACCCATTAATATCTGGGGGGATAAAGGTGTTTATGCAAATACGATAGAAGTGTTACCCGAAAATCCTGACATGGTGCTTGTAGGTGGCACTGATATGTGGGAAGGTATGAAGATCAATGAAACAGGATTTTTCAACTGGTTGCAAAAATCAAACAGCGCTGCTGGTAACTTCCTTCCATATTATTGCAATGCTGACCACCATGCATATGTCTTCCATCCTGGTTTTAATAATCAGCTCATGGTTGTTACCGACGGAGGTATCTTCCTGGGATTGATTGATGGTATTGATTATACTTTCCAGCCAATGATGAAAGGTTATATGACCTCACAGTTTTACACCATATCAAGTTCAGGTATTAAAGAACTTGTACTTGGTGGGGCCCAGGAAAGAGGTACTATTGAAATTACCGGCCATGGAAATACTGCTCAGGCAGGTAACCAGATATGGGCTGCAGAAACCGGTGGAGCCTGTGCCATTTCTTTAATCAACCCAGAAGTATATATATATAGTAGTATTGCCGGGACCCCTGCTTTCAGAAGAAGTGAAGACGCAGGTGTTAACTGGTCCGCAACTGCTTTCCTGGATGAAATCTCTGTTAGTGAGGATGATTTTTTGTTACCTGCCCTTTTATGGGAAAGTTTTACAGATGATAATAGTCGTGACTCTGTAAAATTCTATGCAAGAAAAAGCTACAACCAGGGTGATTATGTCCAGGCAAGGAGTAATAATTTTGAATATCCTTTCTACTATCAGCTACCCTTTGCCCTTGCTGAGGGTGACTCAATTATGGTCAAAGATAAAGTTCAGGCGAAATACTTCCTGGGCGCAAGAAATCATGTTTGGATGACACTCAGTATTCTTGACTTTACCAGTGACCTGGCCTGGTGGGATTTGGCCAATAATACCCAAACCGAATTTGAAGGAACTCCTTCATGTTTTGCTGCCTCCAGTGATGCCAATCATTTATTTGTTGGAACACTTGACGGAAAACTTTTCAGAATATCAAATATCGCACTGGCATATACCATTGAAACTGCCGATTGTAACTATGAGGAATGTATAGTGGCAACCAAACATATCCCGCTTATAGATCCTTCTACTGGTGAAGAAAATACCCAGGCCATTACTTCAGTTGCAATTGATCCTCAAAATGATAACAGATTAATTGTTACACTGGGTAATTATGGCAATGAGAATTATATATTTATGTCAGATGATGCCCTGGATTCATTACCTGATTTCAAATCAATTCAGGGAGATCCTGAAAATGGTGGATTACCACTCATGCCGGTTTACTCATCGATCATAGAGATGAAAAACTCAAACATGGCGATTGTCGGATCAGAGCATGGTATATTTACTTCAAGCAATATTCACGAACAGAGCCCTGAATGGTCGTTAGCTGCCGATGGAATGGGAAATGTTCCGGTGATGATGCTGAAACAGCAACTTGTTGATCAGGATGACCAGGTTGTTATGCTTGTTAATGGAATAGATACACTCTGGTTTGTATATCCAGGCACTGATAACTTCGGTTCCATTTATGGGGCTTCCTATGGAAGAGGACTTTACAGGTCAGATAAATACGAACTGGTGGGTATTGATGATCCAATAGAAACAGAAAGCCTGGCAACAACACTTAAGATCTATCCCAATCCGGTTACCACATATGCCTATGTTAACTTTGAGCTGAATAACCTGGCAAATATTTCCATCAGTATTTATGATATCAATGGAAGACTCGTTGATTCAAGGGATGTTGGGAACTTGCCGGCTGGTACTTATGATATTAAACTCAGTACCAATAAGCTTACTGAGGGCTCATATATATTGCAATTAAATACAGGCACAACAACTGCCACAGGTAAATTCATAATTCTTAAGTAAGGAAAATAAAAATCAATATAATATGAAAAAGATATTTACTGCTATAACTTTTATTCTCTTAAGTGGATTTGTTTTTGCACAGGTCAGGATTTATACTCCTGAACAGGTTGCGCCTGAGAATGGTGAAACTGGTCAAAATCCAAATGTTTATGTCAACTGGAATGCCGTCACCGGTGGAACCCTGGATATTACTTATGAGATGTGGCTCGACATTGATCCGGATTTCCCTAATCCCCTTGATATAAATACTTCCTTCTCTGCTTATCAGACAGACAATCTGTTTTTTGGGCAGGAATATTACTGGAAAGTAAGGGCCAGCGATGGTATTGATACCTCATACTGGTCACCTACATGGAGTTTTATGGTTCTTTCGATGGTTGAACTTGACAAACCAAGTAATAACTCTGATGGTAAAGAACCTGAGGAAGTTATTAAGTGGGACTCCATTTCAGGAGTTACCAAATACCTTGTTCAGTATGATACAAGCTTTTACTGGGAAAACCAGTTTAATTTTAATGAAGAAGACCTGAATGATGTTTCAGCAATTGATCTGGATAACGCATGGGCAGTCGGGAATGCCGGATTAATGATGTATTATGATGGCATGGGATGGATGATCGATGAAACATATGAAACCGATGATGACCTTTTTGCGGTTGCTTTTAATAACTTCGAAATGGGTTTTGCAGGTGGTGAAGGCGGACTATTATTGAGTTATAGTGCAGGAGTATGGGAAGAAACAGAAATTGATGATGGAGGTTCACCTTATAACGGGGATATTTTCTCACTGCTTATGATAAGCGATGTTATTGGTTTTGCTGGTTGTGAAAGTGGAGATATTGCCATGTATGATGGCACAGACTGGATCATAACAGATCAGATTGATGACGATGTTGTTGGGTTAAGTGCTGTTAATGAAAATATGGTTTGGGCTGTTTGTCTCAGCGGTAAAATATATAAATATGATGGTGCTGCCTGGACAGAGGAATTTGATGCAGGTATGGATATGTTCGGTATCAGTTTTGTGGATGAAAACAATGGTTGGGCTGCTGGAGAGAAAGGTAGCATTGCATATTTCAATGGAACGGAATGGACTCTTACCGAGCTGGAGCCTGATGATGATCTTCTCGCAATTGTGATGACAGGTGCTATGTCTGGTTATGCTTTTGGTGATGACGAAAATATATTTATTTATAATGGTACCAGCTGGATGAATAATACCAGTGGTACTGCAGCAGAGATTTATGGTGTATCACTGGGTATTGATGGAAGCGGATGGGCTGTTGGCGAAGAAGGCGCAATTCTTAAATTCAACGGTACTGCCTTCGATAGCCCGTTTTCTACAACAATAGGTTTTCTTGCACCCAGTAAGGAAGATACACTAAAACTTTTACCATTCGGAAAGAATATATATTGGCGAATGAAAGCCATACATGCCTTGGATACATCTTCCTGGTCTTTCCCGTTTGCATTCCAGGTGCTTGATTCTGTGGAATTGAAAACTCCCACTGATACATCCACAAATCAGTTCTTAAGAAATAAATTTAAATGGGACGCACTTGATGGTGTGGCAGGATACAAACTGCAAATAAGTGACAACCCGGAATTTACAAATGCTGATGAAGTTGATACTGACTCAAATGCTGTTTTTGCCAGTGGTGAAGAGTTCGGCAAGATGTATTACTGGAGAGTGAAAGCGTACCATGCTGAAGATGAATCCATGTGGAATTCATTTCCTTACTGTTTTACAACTACAAATACGGTGATGCTGAGCGAACCGGAGAATAATGAAGTAGGGGTTCCGAGACTTCCACTTTTTGAATGGGATTCCATACCTGGGGTTATGTTATACCGTATTCAATACAATACAACACCAGACTTTTCAGCACCATGTTGTAGTCAGCTTATAGGAAATGGCACTCCTCGTTACCAGGTTAACTTTATCCTTGCTGAAGACCAGCAAATCTGGTGGAGGGTTAAAGCTCTTACAGCCATTGATTCATCAGAATGGAGTGAGGTCTGGACCTGCACAACGGAAGGTGGAATTGGTATCGATGAAAATTTCGAAGAGAGACTTACTGTTTATCCCAACCCAAGCAATGGTCTTGTTAATATAGAATTTAACCTAGCTGAACCTGCGAAGATCAGGTTGAGCATCATGGATCTTCTGGGTCAGTCTTATTCCGACAGGGAGCTTCAGCTTAACGATGGTCTAAACAGGGAACAACTGAATGCCTCAGAACTGGCAAATGGAATTTACCTCATACGGATTGAGAAAGAAGGTGAAATATTTACCAGGAAACTAATACTTGATAAATAAAGATTAAAAAAAAGGCCGGTAAACACCGGCCTTTTTTTTAATATTTATTGTATCTCTTTCCGAATGAATAACTGATAAACAATGTCAGGAAAAGATTTTTAGGTTCAATGAAAGCCATGATTGGTATCCCTTTGGGATAGTATTCAATAATACCACCTGCAACAAGAGAATTGATTTTTGACTTATAAGATCCAAACTCAAAATCAAGACCGGCCTTCACATAAATTCCCGGATACACTCTTATTTGATCAAATCCTTTGGTAAAAGGAGCCCGGCCGTAAATATTATCATAAAAATGTTCATCAGGGTCGTACTTCTCCGTGGTAATCTCATATTCATAAGGATTACTTGTAAAATCGATAATATACAAATAGACCGGTTTTGCAATGCCCAGGGTTATTCCCCCTGAATAGGTATATCGTAATTCAATTCCGCCGAAATATGGTTTACGGTTAAGCAGGCGGTTATGACCAACACCTCCCCTGAGCATGTAAACGTTGTTAAGCTTTCCGTAAACGTAACTTTTCGCATTTGTAAAATATGGATTGATAGACTTGATCTGTTTGGATGATTTCATTTCCACCAGCATTAACTCCCAGTAGAAATTCTTAAAGACGGTAATATTCTTTCCTTTCTGAAACTGGATACCATATCCCAGGGTATGCAGGTTTAAACCGCCCGCCATGGTCTTTTTATACAATACACTGTCGGAAGCCAGATTCTCACCCAACTCCTGCGAGGATACCGGTGTTGCCAGACCGATTACCACTGCCAGAATAACTGATATGATTAATGGGAACCTTTGCATATCCCATCACGGAGTTATGTTTTTTGAAGCAATCCTAATACCTTTGATCTTTCTGATACTTATAGTGTTCCCCATATGCAGGACACTTGTTACTGGGTTTGCATGATGATAATGCAAGAGCAATTAAGATAACGGCTGATAAGATTATTGCTGCTTTTTTCATATTTTTACGTAAATTAATGATTCGCGATTAATTATACAAAGTAAGCCTATTTATTAAATAATAACAACAAAATATTGAATATATTGTCAATATCGGATTGTGGAAAACAACACAATAACTTATGGGGAAAATAAAACCGGTTATAGAAGAAAAATGGGGTGGGATGCTGACTGAAGAATTCAACCAGGATTATTTTATGAACCTGAAGCAATTTCTTCTGGAGGAAAAAAAGAAATACACGATATATCCACCTGGAGCACAAATCTTCGCTGCATTTGACAATACAGCTTTCGACAGGGTGAAAGTGGTGATCCTTGGCCAGGATCCTTATCATGGTCCGGGCCAGGCACATGGCCTTTGTTTTTCGGTACCTGAGGGTATCAGGCTGCCACCCTCCCTGATCAATATCTACAAAGAAATAGAAGATGACCTGGGGATTAAAATGCCTTCAACCGGTAACCTTACAAAATGGGCCCGGCAGGGAGTATTGCTTATCAATGCAACCCTTACTGTAAGAGCCAACCAGGCCGGTTCTCATCAAAAAAAAGGATGGGAGACATTTACAGATGCTGTAATAAAAAAGCTTTCAGATGAAGCAACCGGACTCGTATTTCTACTCTGGGGAAATTATGCACGAGCAAAACAACAGTTGATTGACCTGACAAAACATCATATATTACAGGCCCCG
The DNA here is from genome assembly GCA_964468645.1 of uncultured Bacteroidales bacterium. Classification (GTDB taxonomy): domain Bacteria; phylum Bacteroidota; class Bacteroidia; order Bacteroidales; family JAIOZK01; genus JAIOZK01. The sequence goes on along the minus strand of CAYXUU010000007.1, from coordinate 76,046 downwards.
CATCCTTCCCCATTATCGGCCAACAGGGGATTTTTTGGATGCAAACATTTTTCAAAAACAAATGAACTACTGAAAAATACAGGCAAGCAGGAAATAGATTGGAGCCTTCCATAAAAATAATCTATCTTTAATCATTCTTAATCAGGTAATAATGAAAAATATTTTTTCGATGAACGACCCGGAATACTCAAAGAAAGGGTATTTCAATGCAGCCTTCGAGAAAAATTCATACCTGAATGGATTGTTCCTTGTATTACAACTACCTGTCAGTATTGTATTCTTCTTCCTGGTGTTTTTCTGTTTTTTGCTGGGAGCATTGTTGATAATCATCTGGATAGGGGTTCCTATTATAAATACATCTTTTATTATGGCCTGGAGCTTTGCAGACTATGAAAGATATCTTGCCAATAAGATCTATGCAGAACATATTCCGGCTATTTCCAAACCACAGATCAATGTTTACAGCCAGGTTAAAGTGTTTTTTTCCTTTATCAGAAACCATAGAACATGGAAGTATTTATCTTTTCATTGTATTAAACTGTTATTGAGCCTTGTTTCATTTGCTATTCCGTTAATACTGGCAGGTTTGAGTTTTATGTTGATATACACCCCCTTTAATGCCATGTTTGGCCATATCAGGATCTTCAGTTTTTACCAGACCGATTCCTTTATTGAAGCAATTTTTGTATTCTTTATCGGAATATTTATCTGGATAGGTATAATTAACCTGATCAACCTTTGGACTGCCTTCGTTTTAAAAGTTACAAAATACTTTCTTGGAAGATAAACTTAAAGAATCCAGCCGCCTGTATTATTTTCCTGTAACTTCCTTTAAATAAATTTTTATTATATTGCGCGGTTATTAACTAAAATCAATCGGCATTATGAGAAAACTTACATTACTGATGTGTATTGTTCTGCTTGCTGCCTGGTCTTCCTATGGAGGTGGATATCAGGTCAGGTTGCAGGGTCAGAAACAAACAGGAATTGGTTTAATTGGTACCCCATTCGCCTTCGGTGCCAGTACCATCTTTTATAATCCAGGAGCACTGGCAATGATTAAAGAAAAATATGATTTTTCTGTCGGGGTGAGTGGAATATTCTCAAACCATGTGTTTGAAAAAACTGGGACTGATTATACTGCAAGAACAGATAACCCGGTTGGTACTCCGTTTTATGTTTATGCCGCCGGGAAGATCACTGATAAACTTTCGATAGGTGTGGGTGTATATACACCTTTTGGAAGCAGTGCAAAATGGGACGATGACTGGGCAGGACAATTCCTTATTCGAAACATCTCCCTGCAGGCTATCTTTTATCAGCCAACGTTATCATACAAAATTACAGACTGGTTAAGTATTGGCGCTGGATTTATTTATGCAACAGGTAAAGTAGAACTCGAAAAGGCTTTACCTTACAATGATAATTCCTATGCCAAACTTGATGGTTCAACAGGAAATATTGGATTTAACATCGGTGCCTACCTGGTTCCGTTCGATGGTGTTTCTTTTGGGATCAGTTACCGCTCTAAAATAGAAATGGAAATTGAAGGGGGTGATGCCACATTTACAGTACCCGGGTCATTGCAAACAACCCTGCCTGCAGATAATAAATTTGATGCCACACTTCCTATGCCGGCAAATCTTGATTTTGGGATAGCCTATGAAATAAACGAAAAGCTTAGCCTTGCTTTTGAAGTGAACTGGATAATGTGGGAAACCTATGATTCATTGATCTTCACATTTGAAGAAGCAGGTGAATTGCTTGATTCAAAAAATCCACGGCTTTATAAAGATAGCTGGATTACCAGGGTGGGCGGTCAATATAAGCTCAATGATAATTTTGTTATCAGAGCTGGTGTTTATTATGATCCAACACCAACTAACGAAGATTATTTCAATCCCGAAACAGTTAGCCTGAATACCATTGCATGGACACTTGGCTTAACTGTTACGCCTATTAAAAATCTAAATATAGATTTGTCATACCTTCAATTACACGGACAGCAAGCAGAAAAATCATACGATCCTGCCAATTTCTCAGGAACGTATAAAACGCTTACTTCCATTCCCGGATTAGGTATCAGATATAGTTTTTAACTTTAAATATTATAAGCGATGAAATACAAAGGAATAATCTATATAAGCATACTTGCGCTTTTAGTATCATGTAAGCCAAATTTAACTGATGAATTTGAACCTTCCCAGGGAACTGCAGACTTTACAAGATATTTGTCATTTGGCAACTCACTTACAGCTGGCTTTGCCGATGGTGCATTGTCCTTAACAGGTCAGCAAAACTCTTATCCATGCATTATTGCACACCAATTAAAAAGCGTGGGTTTCCAGGGGGAATTCAAACAACCATTAATGCCAACTGCCAATGGGGTGGGTGTTTCCGCTGTTGGATTGCAATTCATTTTCAATACAAAATATATATTAGGTTACAGAACCGATTGTATGGGGGTAACTTCCCTGGGACCTGTTCTTGCCGATCCTAACGCCTCTCAGCAAGAGCTTGCAGCAGATTTAACCACTCCTGTAACAGCAGATGGGCCATTTAACAATATCGGGGTGCCCGGATTAAAATCATGGGAAGCTGTTAGCCAGTTCCTGGGATTTAATCCTTTTTGGGCAAGGTTCAAATCAGCAGATGCAATGATACTAACAGATGAGATCGCGAAAATTAATCCAACATTCTTCACCCTGTGGCTTGGATCAAACGACGTATTGATGTATGCGATTTCAGGAGGCACAAGCCCTCTTGACCCTATTACAGACCATCAGCTTTTTTCAAATTCTATGGATGCTGTGATGGCTGCCCTTACAGCTAATGGCGCAAAAGGAGCTGTTGCAAATATCCCTGACATCAAATCAATCCCTTATTTTACAACCGTTCCTTACAATGCCCTTGTGCTTACAGAGGAACTGGCAACCCAGTTAAATGAAGGTTATGCCCTGTACAACGGATTGATGGAACAACTGGGGCTTGAATACAGAATCAATTTCCAGGCAGGTGCCAATGCACTTGTAGTTATGGATACTTCCATGCCGGTGCCTGCACCGTATGAGGGTATGAGATTCAGGCAAATTAAACCAAATGAACTTGTATTGCTTTCAATTCCGCAGGACTCATTGAAATGTGCAGGATGGGGAAGCCAGGTGCCGGTTCCAAAAGCATATACTTTATTTGAATCACAGATAACGGCTATTGACCTTGCAACTGTTGAGTTTAACAATAAAATTGAAGGGTATGCAAATTTAGACAATATAGCCCTGGTTGATATGAATTCACATCTTGAAGATTTTATTACAGGTATGGTATTCGATGGAGAAACATTCTCAACCAGGTTCATCCTTGGTGGTGCATTCTCAACTGACGGTATTCATATGAATCCACGTGGATATGCTATTGCTGCTAACTATTTCATTGAGGCGATCAATGCCAAGTTCAATGCAAATATTCCAAAGGCCATTTTAACTGATTATGATGGGCTGGTGTTCCCTTAATTAGGAGCAATTATATACAATATTGAAGCTTGACTTAGAAGCTGGAAACTTGATAATAATCAGTTTCCAGCTTTTTTTGTATTTTCCCCAAAAATTTTTATACATTGAAGCCTCATATAAATCAAGTAATTTTCTTATCCATGATTAAGATCTAATCAAATTCTACCAAATAAAACCAAACCAAACCAAATGAAAAAATTAACGCTTTTAATTGCCACAATCATTGTTGTAATCAGTTTAACCGCGCAGGATACGGAATTATGGTCCCAGATGGACAGAACAACACCAGATGAGGGTATTGTTTGCGGAATGTATAGTGATCCTTCGGGATTAGTGTATGTTCAAAGTGCTGATGATTTTACCGTTCCTGCTGGTGAGACATGGGATGTCCGGAAGATTGAATTTATTGGCCATCATGATTTTACACCTCTCTGGCCTACATGGATTCAGACCTATATTTATCCTGATAATGGTGGAAAACCTGACATTAGTGGTGGCTGGACTTTTAATTTTGAGGCCACTAAAAACTCGGGGATCTATACTGCCCATGTTTCTTCATTGTTTCATCCCTCAGGTTTACAATTGACAGAAGGAACATACTGGTTGGATATGTATGCAAATGTATGGGAAAAGCATAATCCTTCACAGGGTGGCTGGTACTGGCAATATCATAATCCGTCGCAAATCGGTAATCCTTTCAAGGTACAGGATTTAGATAATTTATTAGGATATGGCCCGCTTGATTGGGTAACAGGATACAATCTTTCTGGTGTACCCAATGATGCACACGACCTTTGCTTTGCAGTTTATGGTGAAGTCATTCCTGAAACACCTCTAAAAGATTGGCCAATATATTCAGGAGTCTTATTGATCATTATATTCGGTGTTTATAGGTACAGAAAGATCTTCGTTTAATCCGATGACATTTAAGTAAATACCTGCAACAGATTTAATACCTTAGCAGGATATGAAAATAGTTTTTGCCACCAACAATAAACACAAACTTCAGGAAGTAAGTAAACTGATCAGTGCCAAATTTAAGGTGCTCAGCCTGAAAGATATCGGATTTTCAGGAGATATCCCTGAAACAGGAGATACACTTGAATACAATGCTACAGAGAAAGCCAGGTTTATCTTCGACAGATATAAGCTTAATTGTTTCGCTGATGACACAGGGCTCGAAATAGATACCCTTGACGGGGATCCTGGTGTATTTTCCGCCAGGTATGCAGGCCCCGGGCATGACTTTCAGAAAAATATGGATAAGGTATTGTCAGAGCTGGCTGATGCCTCCGATAGATCAGCTCAATTCAGAACGGTTATTTGTTGTATCATCGATGGTAAGGAGTTTTTATTCGAAGGAATAATCAGGGGAGATATTCTAACTGAAAAAAAAGGAGAGGAGGGATTTGGCTATGATCCCATTTTTAAACCGCATGGCTACAAACTGACTTTTGCAGAGATGTCACTGGCTGAAAAGAACCTCATTAGCCACCGGGCCCTGGCATCAGAAAAACTGGTGGAGTTTCTTGATGGGATGGTGGAGTAGTTGGGTGAGTAAGAAGGTTGAGTAAGGTAAGTAAGTCTTCGGTTAAACTTTATGATTCTAAATCATTATTGTCCGGATAAAGTTCTTAAATTCTTCGGCTACGCTGAATGACAGACATTTCAGGGTTTCATGAAGGTTGTGATACAGCCCCTCTATATAATTACCTGTCATCTGAGCCAAAGAATCTCTGTGATGTTAATGTATTAACCGGACAATAGTAATTCTAAATTTCCAATCCCCGATTGGATATTGGACATTCTGTAAGTGATTTTACAATCTATTTGGTGCTTTAAACATAACGACTCAACACAGGGCCTCTTCAATGATCATCCCGAAAAATTCCTCCAATGAAAAGCCCATTTCAACAGCCTGCTGTGGAACGATACTGGCTTCGGAAAATCCAGGAACTGTGTTGACCTCCAGGAAATACATCCCTGAATTATTATAGATGTAATCAAACCTGACCACACCTTTAAGATTTAATTTGTTATAGAGCAGGGTAGAAACCGTTTTACATTCCCAATCAACGTTTTCCTCGATGTCGGCCGGTGTGATCTCATCTGCCATACCATCATATTTTGCCTCATAATCAAAGAATTCCTTTTTACTTTCAATCTCTGTAATGGGAAGCACGTAAAGCCTGCCGGAAGATTTGAAGATGCCACAGCTAATCTCCCGGCCCTGGATAAATTGCTCTATCAATACTTCATCATCCTCCTTGAAAGCAAAGTCGATGGCAGCAAGCAGGCCTGCTTCTTCCATAACTTTAGTCATCCCAACACTTGATCCTCCCTTGTTGGGCTTTACAAAACACGGCAGGCCTATTTGTTCAATGATATCGCCTGCGTTAATAACATCATTTTGTCGAAGTAAAACAGCAGCGGGAACATCAATACCCAGTGTGCGTACTACAGTCTTACATAGTTCCTTATCGAAAGTTAATCCTGATGCAATCCAGTCGCAGGTGGTATAGGGTATCTTAAGTAATTCAAAATAACCCTGTAATTTACCATCTTCACCCGGGGTACCATGTATGGCCACAAATACGCAATCAAAAATGATCTGCTCGCCATCAAGGTTCATCGTAAAATTATTCCTGTCAACCTGTATTTTATCATCACCCCATAAATAATACCAGTCGCTACCTTCTATAATAATAATATATGGTATATAAAGATTCTTATCGAGGTTACGGGCAACCACGCCGGCGCTTTTTAGCGAAACCTCATATTCACCAGAATCACCACCAGCCACAATAGCAATATTTCTCTTCATAAACTGATTGTCATTTAATGATTTATTACCTTAAAAGTAATCTCTAATTTATTTTATCTTTGCTCATCAAAGGGCAATAAAGAGGGGTTTTTAAAGTTATATTGAAAATCCGAAAACTGATCCATCAAACAAAGCCCTAAAAAGGTTAAATATACGAAAAATGGGGTTCTTATATTTTTTAGGACGTAAGAAATTTTATAAACATCTTGGTTTTGCCATCCTGATTACAATCATTATTTTCTGGCTGGCTTTTGGCTTACTGAGGTTATATACCAGTCATGGAAAGACCCTGGTCGTACCTGATTTTTATGGCGCTACCCTGAAACATATTCAGGAAGAAGGGCTGGAAAAACAATTTACCTTTGTCGTGATGGATTCGGTTTATGATCCTTCTAAAGAAAAAGGGATGATCATTCAGCAGGACCCTCTTCCATACTCAAATGTTAAGAAACACAGGAAAGTATATATTACGATTGTTGCGAAGATGCCCGAGAAAGTTATCATGCCCGACCTGGTTGACCTTACACTCCGGCAGGCACTGGTTACACTCAAGGGGGTCGGGCTTAAAGTGGAATTATTGACCTATGTCCCACATTTTGCAGAGAATGCAGTTCTTGAACAAAGATACCAGGAACATCAGATATCAATGGATACAATGATTGATAAAGGAACAAAGATAGAACTTGTTATTGGAGATGGTTACAAAAGGAATAATGTTCCCGTAACACTGCTCATTGGCAGGAAACAAAAAGATGCAAGAAGGATGTTGCTGCAGTCATCGTTTAATATTGGAAATGAATACTTTCTTGATGGGCGTGATACGACGCATGCAAGGGTTTATAAGCAGGAACCTTCATGGGATGCTGATACTATGCTCAGCCACGGTACCTTTATCGACCTGTGGTACAGATCTGATGAGTTGTTCGATTTTGATGAATATCTTAATACCCTTTTTCCGGATACCACACAGGTTGATAATTTAAGGGTGGATCCCGACAGTGAAATTATTGAAGAAACAGAAGTAGAATGAAGAAAATCCTGATTATCATTATAACGTTTTATCTGACCAACGGCCTTCAGGCTCAGGAGATCCTGACCGGACTATCGGAAAATCCGGTACTTAAAGAGGCTGCAAATGAGAAAACTTACAAATCTTCCCGTGCGGGTAAACTATACCACTGGATGCCTATGAACCTGCCTGTTTTTGAGGATTTTAAATCCTATATAGGATATCCTGATACAAACAGGTGGATAGACGATGAAGCCTATGTGAATGACGATTTTCCAATGTTTTCTGCCAATCTCGGCGCAGCGACCTTAGATGTGATCGATGCCAACGGTTATGTATATTCAAATGCCAGTATTTTTCCGTTTATAGCCGATCATCTTACCTCAAAGCCCATCAGGCTCGATTCTGTTTTCCACCCGGTTCCGGAAGCTATTAAACAAAAAGACTCTGTATATTTCAGCTTCTACTACCAGCCACAGGGCAGGGCTTCTGAGCCTCCCCAGCATTTTGACAGCCTGGTGCTTGAATTTGGGCAATATGGTATTGATTCGGTGTTTGTAAGTGTTGACAGTATAACGGTTCCGGTAAGTTCGTATATTGGCCCCAACGATACAATCTTCCCCGGCGACACCCTTTATTCACCCTGTGATTTTACCTGGGGTATGCCCGTATTTGATACGCTGTATTACGACGACATGGTTACTGTTCCGTGTGATTCTGTTTTTTATCCCAATATTGAGTGGACATGGATATGGAGTGACCACGGTATGCATATCGATAGTTTTTATAAAAAACACGGAACATATTCCAGGCAGGTGATGATCCCTATTCTTGACAGTGCAAAATTCTATCGTGATGATTTCTTCTTCAGGTTTTACAATTATGCCAGCCTTGCCGAGTATCCCAGCTGGAAAAGTAATTGCGATCAGTGGAATGTTGATTATATCTATCTGAATATAGGCAGATCAATTGCAGATACTTTTTACAGGGATATCGGCTTCGTTGAACGCTCCCCGTCCATGTTAAAGGATTATGAACTGATGCCGTATGATCAGTATAAAAATAATCCGACCAATGTTATTAAAGATACATTTAGATTGTATATAACAAACCTGGATAACAAAACATTTAACACCATCTACAAATATACCCTCACTGATAAGAACAGCTCTTTTGAAAGGATATATGACGGTGGTAGTTGTAACCTGGCCCCTTATACAGAGGATGGGTATCAGAATTGCCATACCTGCTGGCAACATGCCTGCCCACCCTGGAAATTCCTGTTCCCTCTTGATTACAGTCAGGAATACGGTATCTTTAAGATACAGCATGTGCTGCTGGGAGATATTACATCAACAGATACCATACACGATACACTCAACTATTATCAGAATTTCTATAATTACTATGCTTACGATGATGGTACACCTGAAAATGGTTACGGACTTGATCCTGCAGGAGCCATGCTGGCTTACAAATTCAAGCTCAATCGTCCTGATACACTGCATACCATTCTGATGTTTTTTAATAGGACACAGGAGAATGCCAATGATGCCTATTTCGATCTGGCTGTCTGGCGTGATAATAATGGTGTACCGGGAGAAATGATCTATATCCAGGAATATGAGAAACCAAAGTTCTCGGAGAGCCTGTATAAGATCCAGGCCTATAAACTCGATTCTGCTGTACCTGTGAATAATGTATTTTATATTGGATGGATACAGCATGAAAGTGTCAACCTTAATGTAGGCTTCGACCGCTATAACAATGCCAGGGAATTTACCTTTTATAATGTAACCGGTGAATGGTACCAGTCTCAATTTGATGGTGCCCTGATGATGCGTCCCGTGCTTGGTGAGGAGATTATCACCAGTGTATCAGAAACTCAAGTTGAAAAGAACCTTCAGCTTACTGTATATCCCAATCCTGTAACCGATGGGCTGGTGAATATCGAAATTGATGACACTGATATTTCTTCTGCACAAATTTCCATTTATAACCTGTTCGGTCAGATTGTTTATCAGGATATGTATAGAAGACATCTCAATCTTACCCATCTGAGAAATGGAATGTATATCATCAGGCTTGATGTTCAGGGATCAGACAAGCCTTATACCTCAAAGTTTATTATAAGCAGAAAACACTAAATACCCATGACCGACAATCCGGTGCATACTGATGAGCCTACCGAATTGTACGAGCATTATCGGCTTGTTGCCGACAAAGGCCAGGAACCACTACGGATAGACAAGTTCCTGATGAACCGCATCGAGCATGCCACCCGTAATAAGCTACAGAATGCCATCAGGGCCGGGAATGTAAGGGTTAATGATCATCAGGTGAAACCCAATTACAGGGTAAAACCAGATGACCTGATCTCTATCCTGTTACCACAGCCTCCGCGTGAGCTGGAAGTTATTCCTGAAGATATACCCCTCAATATTGTCTATGAAGATAATGATGTTATTCTGATCAATAAAGAAGCAGGTATGGTTGTGCATCCTGCCTATGCCAATTATACAGGCACACTGTTGAACGCCCTGGTATTTCATCTGGGCATGGATAAATCAAAAGCGGGTGAATCAGGATTGCTCGTACACAGGATCGATAAGGACACTACAGGATTGATCATTGCTGCAAAGAATGAATTATCACAATCCAAACTGGCCAACCAGTTTTATCATCATACCATCGAAAGAAAATACGTTGCCCTTGTATGGGGGGATGTTGAACATGATGAAGGAACCATTGAGGGTCACATTGGAAGAAGTCCTAAGGACCGTCGGGTAATGATTGTTTTCCCGGGTGGTGACCGTGGTAAAGAGGCCATCACGCATTATAAAGTATTACAGCGCTTTGGTTATGTAACCCTGTTGGAATGCAGGCTTGAAACAGGACGCACACACCAGATCAGGGCTCATATGACGTACTTCAGACACCCGCTGTTTAATGATGAAACCTATGGCGGCCATGAGATTTTGAAAGGAACCACCTTCACCAGATACAAACAATTTATCCGGAACTGTTTTAAGTTAATACCCCGGCAGGCGCTGCATGCGAAGTCACTTGGCTTCACCCATCCAACCACTGGCAAATATATGTTATTCGATTCGGAACTACCGGAAGATTTGCATGCAGTTATAGAGAAGTGGGAGAGTTATGTGAAATTTAGTAAGGAGGAGTTTGAATAGTTGAAGGTAGCAGTATATAGTCCGTCAATCGCAAAGCGATATAAACAAATCCCCAACATTTATTCTGAACACCGAACACCGATTAACGCCTGTCCCGCCGAAGAGCAGGGAACGCCGATTTCAGATCTGATTTGAAGATCAGGGATTTAAAAGAACCTCATCATTGATTTGATAAAATTTATATTTGTTCAGAGAGGAACATTTCGATTATTAAAGATATTAATAGTAAATGAGCAGGAGCTAATCCATTTTATCATGATCAAATTTGACCTTGAAGACAGGCTAATCGATATTCAATATTCAAGAAAAGTTAGTTGATTGGTTATATCGCTGCGCGATTGAAGAACTGCCTATTTCTTCATCCCCATCTTCACCACCTTCTGTACAGTCACAGAAGCTCCTTTAACTATCTGGAAAAAATATATATCATTACGAAAGTGCTGTATGTCTAATTCAAGATCAGAGGATTGCAGGTTATATCCCCGGGCTTCAATCAACCTCCCAATTGAATTATAAATATAAATATCAACGGGGCCTGTATTTTCCTGTCCGAAATAAATATTCACCTTTGTGGTAGCCGGGTTGGGGTAGATATTTGGCATTACATGGATAATGTCATTTTTCATGAGGGTATCAGTGCTTTCATCATTACGGACTACAAGTTTTACATTGAAACTGCCATAACTATTATATGTAACCACCGGATCCTCCTGTATGGATGTTGAGGGAGTTCCTCCTTCGAAGGTCCATTCCCAGTGTGTAGGATCACCTGTTGAAAGATCTTCAAACTTAATACGTTCTCCGATGGCTATTGTATCATGATCTGTTTTAAATATTGCCACCACCTCGTTGACATCGGGTCCTATACCCGAAAGATAATTAACACCGGTATTTTGAGGATCCAGCCATGGCTTTAACTGCAGTGAATCATAGATCCCGTTCGACTCCCAGCTGAAGGAGAACTTACCATAGTAATCAGGGCCGTTGAGGTTGGTACAGGAAGCAGCCCCACCGGTAAGCTGGCCTACAATCAAACCATCATTATTGACCAGTGCAGATCCACTTGATCCCCCCTCTGTAACACCATGATTAGTAACTGTTTCTGACCAGTAAACCTTCCAGTACTTACCATCGGGATCGTACTGGCTCCCCTGGTACCTGGAAGAGATGACCTCATTATAGTATGTCGATATCTTTTTGATATCCCCCTGTGGATGATGAATTCCCACACCGCTGGGAGAAGGAACATCTTCACGGTACCAACCATTAAAAAACGGATGATAATCCTGCGGTACTTCATTGTTGAGCAATAAGAGTTTAAAATCGGAACCATAAATTTCATTATCAAGGCTTTTTGCCTTCAGGTTTGCACCGGTTATTGATGGGGCATCAGGCTGATTCTGCGGATCCTCGCAATCAGGCGACTGGTAATTAAAATAAAATACCCATTGCTCGTAGTCGGAAGGAGATGCCGTTTTCCCGCAATGATTGGCCGTATAGATATAAGGTTTGTTGTCGAGGTTGGTATTGTTAATCAGGCTGCCCGTACACCAGAAAAGGCTAGAACTTTGTTTAAGCAGAATTCGTACCACACTGTTTCGCTGTTCCTTCCAGTTAATACCTTCAGGGCAATTCACGTTAACCTCACAGGGGCCTGAATCCCCAAATCCCCTGTTATCATAATTATTAAACTTAAAGAGATACCCGATTTCATTAATAATGACCTCTGCCGATTCTTTTACATTTGCTGGCTGATAGTATTCAAGGATCAATGAATTGCCGGGTAAGGGCTCCGTAGCAAATGCACCCCCTTCAATGTTATTCGCCGATGTAAATGCCCCGATGACCTTTGTCCTGTTTTCATTATAAAGAAATAATTGCCCACCTTCAGGCAGATGAAAATTGCTGTAATAAACACCCAGTGCTTCTGCACCTTCACTCGATATTTTAAGCCTGCAAATCCTTCCACCACCTTTTAATTCCTGCCATGTTCCGGATTTTAAAAGGTCTATCTCAGCAGAAGAAAGGACACCTGTTTGTACCGGTTTTAATTGTGCACCATTTTCATGATCAGGAGAAGACAGTTCCGGCCTGGGAATGATAAACTCATATATCTCATCGGATACTAACCTGTCAGTAAAGCTTGGAGGAAGACCTCCATGACTGATCTGGCCAAAGGAAAATGCTGTGTATAAAAAACTTAAAACGACAAATAGTGTTTTTTTCATATTGGGAAGAAAACTTAGGGGATAAAAGTAAGAAAAAGGCTTGAATTGTTGAAAGGTTGAAAGCTTGAATTGTAAAATATAACCACAGAGAACACGGAGGAAAACGGAGTTGCACAAAGAAAAAACAATGAAACAATGGAACAATGAAGCCATGAAACAGTGAATCCATGAAATAAAAAAACCTCCCTCTGCAACGCAGAAGGAGGTTTAAGAATAATTAAGGATCTTTATCTGATCAACGATACCCGTTGTACCGTCTTCATATCATTCACCCTCAGGGTAACAAAATAGATCCCTTCAGGCTGATCGTTAAGGTTAAGCAGGTATTTGCCTGCATTATCCTTCTGTTCTTCATAAACCAGGCCCCCAACTGAATTATATACTTCAATATTCAGCTTTTCGAATTCTATATTGGTAACCTCAAGGATAAGATGTCCTGTGGTTGGATTGGGATATAATTTCACATTCTGTGGCAGGTTGTTTTCATCAACACCAACCCAGACCACATTGATATAGTTTTCCTTTGTCAGTGTGTCATCTCCTCCGCCATTGGTAGCGATGAGTGTAACATCATACAACCCGGATGAATAATACTTGATGCTTTCGGGATTTTGCTCATCCGAGGTGTTTGGTGTACCACCTTCAAATATCCATTGCCATGCAATGGGATCATTAGCTGTCAGATCGAAGAAGTTCACAGTCTGGAAAGGGGCGATCTGGGTGGTATCGGCTTCAAAGTCAGTAACCGGTGGGGCTACGGAACCGACATAGATATAATTTTCCATGGTCAGTTCATCGTTGCCATCGGGATTTTCGATATATAATGTCACATCATGGTAACCGGTATCAGCATAAATTACAACAGGATTTTTTTCATTGGATGTTTCTGGTTCTCCTCCCGGGAATGACCATTCCCACGATTGCGGTTTATTTCCCGAAAGATCGGTAAACTGAACCTGTTCTCCTTGCATGATATTTGTTACATCAGCTTCAAAGTCTGCTTCCGGAGGTATGGGTGTGCCGGGGATGCCGTCAGTAACGGTATCACCGGTATTGGCATGGTCAAGCCAGGGTTTCAGACGAAATGCGGGGCCACTGCCTGCTTTGTCCCATGACCAGTAAAATTTACCATAAAAAGCTGGTGATGGCGATTCGCAGGAGTTTGATGTATAACCGCCGGTTAGGTCACCAATAACTCTTTTATCCTGGTTGAAAATCGGTGAGCCGGAGGAACCGCCCTGCATAATTGATTTACCATTCACGGTTTCTATCCACCATAACTGCCAGTGTGAAGGTTTCCCTGTCCACCAGGTTGAAGAAACCATATAATCATAGGTAGATATTTTCTTTATATCACCATCAGGGTGATGGATACCCACACCTTCTTCTCCGGGAACATCCCTTCTGTCCCAGCCATTATAATAAGGACTATAACTTGCTGGTACGCTACTGTTAAGCAATACCAGGTAAAAATCAGAATCGTCTATATTTTCTATGCTTGTAAAATGATCCCATGCTTTCAGTTCACAACCGGTGACGGTTTGATTTTGAGGCCCGTATGTCCCATTGCATGTAGCCGCTTCATAATTAAAATAAAATATCCATGTATTGAGGTCATTTGTAGTGGCGCCAAAACCGCAATGTGCTGCTGTGAGAACATAAGGGTCACGATCCCATGTTGTGGTGTTAACCAGGGAGCCGGAACACAGGTAGTAATAGAAGCCGATCTTCATATATTGCTTCACTACACCGTGTTTTTCATCCTGCCAGTCGTCGCCTTCCTCACAATTTACATTGATCATGCACCACCACGACCTGGATCCATCTTCTTCCGGGAACAGAAAATCGAAAAACCTGTAGTTATAGGCGATTTCTGAAATATTCATAACGGCTGCTTCTGTCACCCATGCAGGCTGATAATACTCAAGGGTTACAATATCGCCCTGAACCAGCTGGGTTGCAAATAAACCGGTTTCCTTGTTATTGCTTTTTGTAAAGGCGCCCAGTACCTGCTTTTTATTTTCATTATACAGGTATAATTCACCACCATCGGGAAGCTGAAAATCGTCGAAATAAACACCCAGTCCCTGGGCATCGGGGCAATGGAGACTGAGTTGCCAGAGACGGCCACCATTTTCAAGTTCTGTCCATATACCTGAATTTTCTATTCCTTTATTTACTGTTACTGAAACACCTGCCCTGGGGCGTAAGTTGTCGTTGACATTCATTTCATCCTCGATCATGATTTGCTCCATATCGGGTTTTTCAAGATTGATCACTTCGATATTATCAGCTACAGAACCATCAATAAAACTTGGTGGGGTTCCGCCATGGCTGATCTGCGCAAAGGACTGCAATGCAAATCCCATAATAAATAAAAGGGAAATGCAAAGGGTATTAAATCTCTTCATAGTTATCATTTTTGTTTTTGGGTTTACAGCCAGCAAAGATACATATTATTGGATGTGAAATACATGAAATTGCAGGTCAATTGTTATTATATTCGTAAATAGTTGCGGGTTGCGGGTTGCATGTTGCAGGTTAACCTCCAGAGTCCGATGGAGGAGGAACTGGAAGAGTTAAGCGGGATTAAGGCAAAAAAAGGACAAAAGAAAAAGGACCCTCGTCTTCTTGGGATAAACTCCAGGCTAAAAGTTAAGGAAGCGAAGAAAATTAATCGCAAAGGCGCAATGGACGTGAGGATTTCTGATTGCCCCCCTGAATCCCCTTGGATGGGTACCCTATTTACACATTTTAATTTGTGATGATAATCCTTAGGTAAGGCCACTGAATGAAAGTTCTTCGAATATCGTGAAACCGTCTCGCCTAAATGCGAGATTAAATCGGGAAATCCCGCCGGAGGTGGTGGGTCATCTTACTGCAGCAACATCCAGCTTCTAGTTTCCAGCTTCCATCAATAACCAACAATCAAAAAAGCCGCTCCAATTGAAGCGGCTATATTTCCATGTCATAATAATAATCTATACAAATCTTCTCCTGAAATGAAGTAGGATAAAGGCAACGATCAGGAAAATGCCAATATAGATTGCCCAGCTGGAAAGAGGCATTGGATAAGCATGTTCAGTAAACAGGCAATAGGCTTCATCATTGGGTATAAAGCCTGCGCCATCCTGATACATTTTTACGTTACCCTGGTAAGAGTTCAACCATAAAAAGATACAACTACCGGCTGGATTTCCATAAACTGAAACCCATCCTGTTGACAAGCCTGAAATGGGTGCAGGCAGTTCTACATTAAATCTATAGATAATATCTCCCCAGAACGTTGTTATTCCTGTGTTTACGGGATTAACCGAAACTGTATGGCTGGTCACCAGGGTTCCGACAGCACCGGCATTATCCTGGTAAAATGCAACCTCGAATGATTTAGGATCTTCATTACAGGGTATCCATACTAAACCGTTCCATTCTAATATACACCCCCACCATTCAACAGACCTGATATCTTCGGTTACGCCGCTGAAATCATCATACGCACGAAAGCCTCCACTAATATCAGAAACATAGGCATAACCTTCTATTTTGACATTCTGACCATATATAGCTCCGCTTGAGCAATTTATAGGCATGGCATTGCCGTCAGCCGGTGGAGCAGAATCGATCCTGATCATACCAGGTATGGGCTCCTGTCCAAATAACAATATCCCGGCTAACAAAAAGGTAAAGAATAACAGTAATTTCTTCATGATTCTAAGTTCTAATTCATAATTTGGATTGTGTTATGATAAAAAGTTATGGTACAGATAGTATTCAAAAATAGCACATTTATGTTCAAATGTCAAGAAATTGTTGGATAAAGGTCATTCGCTCAATCTCATACATCGCGCAATCGCAGCAATCATGCCTGCCGTGAGGCATGGCGTGCAATCAATCCCACAGGATAAGAATTGATTGATCGATTGCACGAGGTAGAAGATTGCCCGATATTCGAAGTTGTGGAGTGTGCGTGCCCCCCCTGTAATTCCACCAAACGTTTTAGGAAGAAAGATTTGGAAATTGAAATTGTTCGTGGGGTATTTTGTATCCAAATCCTAACATCTAACATCAAACTTCCAATCGGACATCGTTCAATCGCCAAATCGACAATCGTCAAATCACTCCTCTCCATCCCCGGTTGCGGGCTCTTCCGGTTCTTTAAAAGTATCCGGATGTATCCCGACCGAAAGCTTACCATTTTCATAAAAAAGCCCTTCACCTTCGGTATCGGTATCGGCATCATTATGAAGGCCTCGCTGTAGTTTGGTGATATAATCCGGTGATACCACCTCCCGGGATAGTACCGGCTTCTCATATCCGGCCCTTTTGCCCATGGCAATGAAGGAAACCATTACATTGCTTTTTCCTGCTTCATTCTCAACAATGGTGAATCCTTCATTATCAACGGTTGCCAGATAAACCCCTTTTGTATCCCCATGGGGGGTAACGGTGACAATAATTGGCTCAACTTGAGAAACTGCCTTTGCAAAACCCTCATCAAAGCTGATGCTACAGCTGCCATTATTAAGCGTGGCATACCCGCAGGTCTGCACCATTGCATCTTCGGAAACTAAAGTGTACAGCGGGGTGTTCTGATTTTCTTCTGTTTGCTGTAGATGGATTTCCAGTCCGTTGTTATAAACATCCCCATTGGCAAACATGGCATAATTGTTCCCTTCTGCAAACAGGCCATAGATATTGCCATGGATATCGGCACCGAAGAGATCTCCCCAGGCACCGAGTCCTACATCAATACTGGCGTCATTGACTTTTCCTGTACCGGAAGTAAAGGTTGTGAAATAACCTCCATATTCGGTACCGCCGGAATTTTTGTACGACAGGCTTCCCCATATGGTTCCGACATTGTTAGCTCCCAGAACACCACCGCTCCGTATATACGACCAATGCTTAAAGCCGGCAACACCAAAGGTATAGTTGTTGCCGCGGTAGTTTCTTCCCATGACACCACCCATTGAAGTATTGTATGAATATCCTGTACCATTTTCACCTATAACGTGAATTCCTTCGCCATAGACTGCATAATTGCCGTCAACGGTTGTTTCCAGTTTTCCATGGATTCCAAACCCACTCAGGCCCAATTGACCATAGTTACCGTTACTGTTCTGACCAACAGCTCCATAATCTGCACTTCCGAAATATCCGAAATTGCTTGAAACGGTGTTCATTCCATACACTGCCTTTCCACTGCTATGATCAGATTCACCATACACGCCATATCCGATTCCATGGTTGTATCCGTGCACACCACCAGAGGTGCTGCCGGCAGATGCACTGATCATACCCGCTGACAGGCCATAAGTGTTACCTGCATAAGAGTTTGTAATGGCAAACATGGCTGCACTTGTTGTCCCTGAAGAATTTAATGCGTTTCCTGCAGATCCTTCATAGTCATGATCGATATGCCCATCAAGACCCAACCAGAACAGGTCGCTGTGGGAACTGGATGAAAATTCAAGCCTTCCGGACGAATGAATAGCTTCTATGGTCCATATCTCACTTCCATTTTCTTCAAATGCGATGTTTGGGGAGGTACCCGTATTTGCATTCAGGGTGATCATAGAATTGTCCCCGACAATCTCTAGTTGGCAACCCGGATCCCGGGTTCCTATACCAGCATTGCCGTCAGGATCAAGATAAAGGGCGTCAATCCACGGACCGCTGGTATTCAGGGTCTGGAACAACATTCCCGATGCATAGGCGGTGGGATAATTAACAACTTCCATGATGGTGGATATTTTTCCTGCAGTACCGAATACTGAAGGATTTAAACTACAGACAAATCCCAGGGCAGTGCCTGTTCCGGGTAAGGGGGTTCCCGGTGTCAACCCACCAAATTGAAGAACTTCCTCAACTGTGTTATTCGTTGTAAAACCATCCACAATGGTTACTTTGGCAGGGGTATAAGAAGTACCTATGCCCAGGTTACCTGTCATGGTGGTGTACATATCATTTCCGGATACTGTCCAGTCATCATCGAATCCGGCAACCAGCTTCTGCCAGGAAGAGCCGTTGTGATAGTAATAATGCCCATCGGTGGTAACATATACGATCAACCCAATGGCCGGGCTGGGAATATTATCCCGTTGGCTTGATGTCATCCTGGGTATCAGGACACCTTTGCCCGTACTTGTTACATCAAGCATGGCCGAATTATCAGGAAGATTGCCGTTATCGCTGATCGATACCTGTGCCTTAATTGTAAATCCTGTTAATAACAGAATAGATAAGATCATAATTGCTAATGGTGTTTTCATGGGGTATCAGGTTTTGATGATTAATATTCAGGTTAAGATACTAGAATATGAACGAGTATTTTCCATATTGTTCTAATATTCAATAAATATAGTGAAAAATATTGTTATTGATAATGAAACAGATAGAAATAAATTAAATTTGAAGGTGTCTGTTGAATTGTTTAATCCCGCTTATGGCTAGACGAGGATTTAATTCCCTGTCTAGCCTCGGGCTAGAACATATATAATTATTCCAACTTGATATCCAGCCACTCTGCTCCAATGCAGTTCGTTTCAATTGCTTCATTCCCTCATTCCTGTTCAATTGCTCAGCATCCAGAAATCAAAATTCATGGATGCCATCCCTCCCCCTGTCACGGAAGTTATCCCTTTCTCAACTTCGAACTGGTAACTTCGAGCTGGTAACTTCGAACTTCAAACTGGTAACTTCGAACTACAAACTGGTAACTTCGAACTACAAACTGATAACTCTTTTAACATTCCTTAACAACATCTTTAACACTTTTTAACATACACTGTAAAAGCATCCTTAATATTTTTGCGTTTGAAAACTTGAAAATATAAATCGAAGGAAAATGAAAGAAACCGATATTAAAGAACTTAACGAGAAAATACAGAAAGAGAGTGCATTTGTGGATATGCTGAACCTGGAAATGCATAAGGTGATCGTTGGGCAGAAACATATGCTCGAAAGGATGATGATCGGGTTGCTGTCGAACGGACATATTTTGCTCGAGGGTGTCCCCGGGCTGGCAAAGACCCTGGCCATTAAATCACTGGCCAATGCCATTAAAGCAAAATATAACAGGATACAATTCACCCCTGATCTATTACCTGCCGACCTGATCGGCACCATGGTTTACAGCCCGAAAAAAGATGAATTCCATGTGAAAAAAGGGCCTATCTTTTCCAACTTCATCCTGGCTGATGAGATCAACAGGTCGCCGGCAAAAGTACAGAGCGCTTTACTGGAAGCAATGCAGGAGCGTCAGGTTACCATTGGAGAGGATACCTTTAGGCTGGATGAACCTTTCCTGGTAATGGCAACACAGAATCCCATCGAACAGGAAGGTACCTATCCGCTGCCCGAAGCACAGGTTGACAGGTTTATGCTGAAGGTAATCATCAGTTATCCGAACAAGGAAGAGGAGAAACAGATCATCAGGGAGAATATCCTGGGTGAGTTTCCTGAAACAACACCCATCATTAAAACAGAAGATATTTTAAAAGCCAGAAACATCGTGCGTGAAGTTTACCTTGATGAGAAGATTGAGAACTATATTACCGATATTGTGTTTTCAAGCCGTTTCCCTTCACAATTTAA
Source organism: uncultured Bacteroidales bacterium (assembly GCA_964468645.1). Taxonomy (GTDB): domain Bacteria; phylum Bacteroidota; class Bacteroidia; order Bacteroidales; family JAIOZK01; genus JAIOZK01. The sequence continues at coordinate 55,689 of CAYXUU010000007.1, read as the reverse complement.
ACTTGATAAGTTTGAAGGAATGATCGCCTATGGTGGCTCACCACGTGCAAGTATCAACCTTGCCCTGGCAGCAAAAGCATACGCCTTTATCAAAAGGAGAGGCTATGTAATACCGGAAGATATCCGTGCCGTAGCACATGACGTACTTCGTCACAGGATAGGATTAACCTATGAGGCGGAAGCGGAAAATATTACTTCGGAGGATATTATTAATGAGGTGTTGAATACGGTAGAGGTACCGTAGTAAACAGCAGGCAGTAGGCAGTAAGCAGTAGGTAGTTCATAAATTGCATAATGATATACAAATCTTCAAGATAATATGAATATGAATTGTTACGCAAAGATTCACAAAGAATACGCAAAGGTTCGCAAAGAAAATCTCAGCGACACTTTGCGTCTTCTTTGCGTACCTCTGCGTAATAGTTTTATTATAGAATCAAATATCTTATAATTTGTAAACAACAGGTCGAAACGTTGGAAACTAAAGAAATATTCAAAAAAGTACGCAAGATCGAGATAAAGACCCGTGGTCTCTCCAACCAGATCTTCTCAGGCCATTACCATAGTGTTTTCAAGGGCCGTGGGATGGCTTTCAGTGAAGTGAGGGAGTATCAATATGGGGACGACATCAGGAATATCGATTGGAATGTGACCGCCAGGTTTAATCATCCTTATGTTAAGATTTTCGAGGAAGAACGGGAATTGACTGTGATGTTGCTGCTGGATGTCAGCGGTTCGAACGAGTTTGGGACTAAGCAACAGCTTAAAGAAGAATTGATAACGGAGATTGCTGCTGTACTCGCCTTTTCAGCTATTCAGAATAATGATAAGGTAGGTGTTATATTTTTCAGTAACAAGATTGAGAAGTTCATCCCCCCGAAAAAGGGTGCCACACATATTTTAAGAATTATCCGAGAGTTGATCGATTTTAAACCGGAAAACCGGGAAACCAATATTGCTGAAGCACTCAGGTATCTTACCAATGCCATCAAGAAAAGATGCACAGCATTTATACTTTCCGATTTCTTTGATAAGAATTTTGAGGATGCCATCAAAATAGCAAACAGGAAACATGATGTGATAGCATTGAAAGTATATGATCCCCTTGAAACCACCATTCCAAATATCGGCCTTGTAAAAGTTAAAAACGCTGAAACCGGCAAGACCATGTGGATTGATACATCAAATAAAAGATTAAGAAATGATTTTGGATACCGTGTTTCTCAGCATAGCAGATATCTTGATGATGTTTTCCTGAAGAGTGGGATCGATAATGCAAAAATTGCCACCAATCAGGACTATGTGAAACCACTGGTTAATTTATTCAAAAAAAGAGAAGCAAGATTTTAAGATGAGACTGAAGATACTGATATTGATATTATCCATTACCATTAACCTGATCGCAGTTAGCAGGGCCCAGGAATACCGGGCTGAGGCAATACTGGAGAACGACACCATTCTTATCGGAGATCAGATTGCACTTGATCTGAAGTTCTTCACCCCACCAGATGCCCTCATCATGTGGCCCTTCTACCAGGATACCATTACCAGGGATATAGAACTTATCTCAAAATCGATGATTGACAGTTCACGAACAGACAATCAGCTGCTAATTACCCAGCAACTGACAATCACCTCTTTTGATAGTGGTTTGCATGTTATTCCACCGATTACATTTGGTTACCGGAAGCAGGATGACAGTACGGGGAAATACAGTCAAACTAATCCGTTGTACCTCACTGTTATGACAATAACTGTTGATACCACACAGGCTATTAAACCGATAAAGGGACCCATAGAAGCCAGGGTCACCTTCAGTGAGATGTTGCCCTGGTTGCTCGGAGGACTTGGATTGGTGATCGTTGTCCTTGTGTTATTGTATGTCTTCATCTGGAGGAAATCTCCTGAGAAATTGCCATGGGTGAGACAAAAACCTAAACTGCCTGCCCATATCATTGCATTAAACGATCTGGAGAAACTTAAAAAGCTCAAGCTCTGGCAGGCAGGTAAATATAAAGATTACTATACAGGATTGACCGATATCCTCAGGATTTATATGGAAGAACGATTTGGTATGCAGGCCATGGAGATGACCACCGATGAGATTATAGATCATTTGAAGCAAGATCAGATAGATGACAGCCTGAAGCGTTCTCTGAACCATTTGCTCTCGCTGGCCGACCTTGTAAAATTCGCAAAGGAGGAACCTTTACCCACAGACAACGATAGTAGTTATAAAGCCGCAGAAGGTTTTGTGAAACAAACAATAATAGTCCCGGAAGCTGAAGAGCCTGAAGAAGGTCCATCAGACCTGATGATTAATCCTGATGAAAAGGAAATTGTTGTTGAGGAAGAAACAATGATAGAAAATGATGTTAAAAACAAATAAAGGATAGCTTGTAATGTTGCAGAATATTGAATTTGCCGATGGATTTGTTTTATACTTTTTACTGGTAATACCATTACTGATAGTATGGTACTGGTACAGGCACAACAGGAGAAATGCAGATATCCAGTTATCCACAACCAGTGTTTTTGAAAATACCCCTAAGAGTTTCAAACAATATTTATTCCATGGCTTATTTGTTCTGAGGTTGCTTGCCATAGGATTGCTGATTATTGCTATTGCACGACCACAGACAAGCTCTCAGCGAAAGGATATTTCTATTGAAGGTATTGATATTATCACCACTCTTGATGTATCGGGTAGTATGCTGGCGCAGGACCTGAAACCCGACCGCCTTGAAGCTGCCAAAGCAGTTGCACTTGATTTTGTTGATGGCAGGCCAAACGACAGGGTTGGTCTGGTGATCTTCAGTGGTGAAACTTTCACACAGGTTCCACTCACAACAGATCATGCAGTATTAAAGAGTCTTTTTAAAGATGTGAGAAGTGGAATGATTGAGGACGGAACTGCCATTGGCGATGGACTGGCAACTGCTGTGAATCGCCTGCAGGATAGTGATGCAATCAGTAAGGTTATTATCCTGCTGACAGATGGTGTTAATAATGCGGGATCGATCGATCCGCTGTCGGCTGCTGAAATAGCCAAACTATTTGGTGTAAGGATTTATACCATCGGAGTCGGTTCAATGGGCACTGCACCCTATCCACGGCAAACTCCATTTGGAATCGATTATGTTAACATGGAAGTAGAAATTGATGAAGAATTGCTTCAGCAGGTAGCTGAGATGACCGATGGCAGATATTTCAGGGCGACGAGCAATCAGAGTCTCAGGGATATCTATGATGAGATCGACCAGCTTGAGAAATCAAAGATCGATGTTACCGAATTCCAGCAGAAACATGAAGAGTTTCTGATCCTGGCATTACTGGCTGCCGGATTGTTTATCCTGGAATTATTCCTGAGAAATACAATATTCAGAACACTGCCATAATTAGAAAAAGATATGCTGAAATTTGAACATATAGAATTTTTATACGGTTTCCTGATGATCCCGGCTTTCATTTTTATCTTCTGGATGATGATGAACTGGAAGAAAAGGGCATTCAAAAGATTCGGCGATGGCCACCTCCTGTCCAGGCTAATGCCTAAATATTCAAAAAGCAGGCCTGTTCTGAAATTTATGATCTTACTTTTTGCATTTTGTTTTCTTGTATTGGGATTGGCCAATCCGCAGCTTGGAAGCAAACTGGAAGAGGTCAAACGAAAAGGCATTGACCTTGTCATCGCCCTGGACCTTTCAAACAGCATGCTGGCTGAAGATATAAAGCCAAACAGGCTTGAAAGGTCGAAACAAGCCATCTCAAAACTTATCGACAGGCTTGATGGTGACAGGATTGGTATCGTGGTTTTTGCAGGAAAAGCATACTTGCAATTGCCGATCACCAGCGATTATGCCGCTGCCAAACTATTTCTTTCAACCATCAATACAAAGATCATCCCTACCCAGGGGACAGCGATCGGGGAAGCCATCTCAAAAGCTGTTAATTCTTTCGATGACAATGACCATAGCAAAGCCATTGTTGTGATCACCGATGGTGAGAACCATGAAGGTGATGCCATGGAGCAGGCCAGGCTGGCAGCCGAACAGGGAATCTTCGTTTATACGATTGGAATGGGATTACCTGAGGGTTCTCCGATACCGGTCTATAATAAGTACGGTAACCAAACAGGATTTAAAAAGGATAAACAAAATAACACCATCATTACCAAACTTAACGAGACCATGCTTCAGCAGATTGCTGCTGCAGGTAATGGAACATATGTTCAGGCCAATAATGCTAAAGCCGGATTGGATAAGATATTCGATGAGATCAATAAACTTGAAGAAACAGAATTTGAAAGCAAAGTATTTTCAGATTATGAAGACCGTTTCCAGTGGCTGCTGGCGCTTGCACTCGTTTTACTGGTATTTGAAATTTTTATAAATGATAAAAAAAGTAAATTGGCTGACAGGATAAAATTGTTTGGCTAAATATTTGCATACGATGAACCATGTTTTTAAAGTTAATAATAGAATGAAGTTTCTCCTTACCACGGTAATTGTTATGATTTTTATACT
>CAYXUU010000007.1:19322-51063 GCA_964468645.1 uncultured Bacteroidales bacterium | reverse complement strand
GGCTGAAATCGATTACCGCCATGCGCTTGAGTTAAACGAACAATCGGTAAAAGGAGAATTCAACCTGGGCGATGCACTGTATGAGCAGGAAAACTACGAAGAATCTGCAAAGCTTTTCGCTGATATATCAGAAAAAATGCCTGAAGAGGAACAAAGGGCTGAAGCACTGCACAACCTAGGCAACTCTTTACTCGAGGCACAGAAATATGCAGAGAGTATCGAAGCCTATAAACAGGCCCTCAGGAATAACCCGGATGACCTTGAAACAAAATATAACCTGGCCTATGCCCAGCTAAAGTTGCAGGAGCAGCAGCAACAACAACAGGAGCAAAACCAGGATCAGCAGGAACAGGACCAGGAACAAGAACAAAAGGAACAGGAACAACAGGAGCAGGAAGAACAAGATCAGGAACAGGAACAGAAGGATCAGGAGCAAAAACAACAGGAGCAGCAAGAACAGGAACAGAAGCAGGAACAGAAAGATCAACAGCAGCAACAAAATGAGCAGCAGCAGAAGGAACAACAACAGCAACAGGCACCAAGGCCTCAGGAGATATCCAAGGAGGATGCTCAACGAATGCTGGAAGCACTGAAGAATGATGAGAAGAAGACACTGGAAAAGTTAATGCTTGGGAAGGCCAAACAGGCCAAGACGGGGAAGAGTGAGAAGGATTGGTAGTTGGTTGGTTGATGGTGGAGAGTTTAGAGTTTAAAGTTGAAAGGTTTAATGGTTGTGAGGTTGAAGGGTGAAAAGTATAAATTGATATCTTTAGCCAAAATATGAAGAAGATATTTTTAATGATAACAGGCGTCTTTGTGGCAACTTTATTTTCGTTGGCACAGGATGTTGATTTTAAGGCATCGGTCAAAAGGCAGGTCCAGGTGGGGGAGCGGTTTCAGCTTACCTACCAGGTCAATGCACAGGGCAGCCAGTTTAGAGGCCCTGATTTTTCTGGCTTCAGGGTGATATCGGGCCCTTCAAGTTTCTCCAGTCACAGTACACAGATCATCAATAACAAGGTCACCCAGTCTGTTACACTTTCCTATACTTATTACCTTCAGTCGACAGAAGAAGGTACATTCACCTTACCTCCTGCTGGCATCACCGTAGATGGGAAAAAATATGAATCCAATGCTGTTACCATCAAAGTGGTTCCGGCAAAAGCCAGCACCAATCCCAATCAGGGAAACCAGTCACAATCCACACGTCCCAATCAGTCAACTACACGACAGCAACAGACTTCAGGTAATTCTCTTACCGAAGATGACCTTTATATCAAGGCAACAACAAGCAACTTAAATCCCTACCAGGGAGAGCAGATCATCGTAACCTATAAGATATACACCAAGGTCCCGGTTACACCCCAAAGTATTTCAAACTATCCCTCATTCCAGGGATTCTGGTCGAAGAACCTGATGGATGAAAATGAGATTTCACCGGCCAAGACAGAGTATATCGATGGCCAGGAGTATATTACTGCTGAGATCAGGAAGGTTGCCCTCTTTGCTCAGAAAAATGGTAAACTGACCATCGATCCTATGGAACTGGATTGCGTGGTACAGATGAGGAAGCAAACACGGCAACGCCGTAATAATGATCCCTTCGACTGGTTTTTTGATGATCCCTTCTTTAACCGGAATGTTCAGAACCTTGAGCTAACACTGAAATCCAATCCGCTGATAATTAATGTCAAGCCGCTTCCACTGGCCAATAAACCAGCAAACTTTACCGGTGCTGTCGGAACCTTCAGTATTAAATCCACTGTGGATAAAACTGAACTTACCGCCAATGATGCCCTCACCTATAAGGTAATCATTACAGGAAAAGGAAACCTGGATCTGATTGATAAAATAAAAACCACATTTCCTCCTGACTTTGAAGTTTATGACCCTAAGGTCACCTCCAGAATATCTGCCACTGCCAATGGTGTTTCCGGTTCGAAAGCATTTGAGTACCTGATCATCCCGCGTAATGCCGGCGACTTTGAGATAGAGCCTCTTGAATTCCCCTACTTTGACATCTCAACAAATAAATATGTAACCAGGACCGCACCCGGGTATCCCATTAAGGTGGAAAAGGGGGAAGGCACCTATTCGAATGTTGCATACAGTGGTGTCAGTCAGGAGGATGTACAATACATAGGAAGTGATATCAGGCATATCATGACCGGCCCGCTAAGTTTAAACACCATCAATACCTATTTTTTCAACTCTCTCCCATTTTATCTGTTGATCCTTATCCCGCTGCTGGTGGCTATCATCCTGATTATTTTACTTAAATCACGTCAGAAGAAAAGACAGGACCATGCCCTGATGATGAATAAGAAAGCTACAAAAGTTGCACGTAAGAACCTGAAGAAAGCTCATCATTTCCTGAAAACAGAAAAAAAAGATGAATTCTTTATCGAGATTTCCCTTGCCTTGTGGGGTTACCTTGGTAATAAATTCAATATTCCTAAGGCAAGCCTATCGATGGACACAGTGCATCAAACACTTGCCGGAAAAAATATTGACAAAGAGCTTATCGATCAGTTTATAGAAACCTTAAATAATACGGAATATGCAAGGTTTGCCCCCGGCGACAGTTCATCACAGATGAACCAGATATACGATGAAGCCCTGGAGATCGTCAGTAAAATAGAGCGTGAACTCAGATAAATGCAATCATAATATGAAGCATATAATATTAAGCATATTGTTCCTCCTTTCCGGCATCGGCTTACAAGCAGCCAGCAACGATTCACTGATGGCTGCGGGGAACAACTATTATGATGAAGGATTATATAATGATGCTATCACATCATACCTTGAAATATTTGATCATGGTTATGAATCAGCCTCATTATACTATAACTTGGGCAATGCATATTTCAAGCTGGATGATATGCCATCGGCCATCCTCTATTATGAAAAGGCAAAAAAACTGGATCCCAACAACGAGGATATACTTTTCAATTTAAATGTTGCTAACAGTAAAATACCTGATAAAATCGAAGCCGTACCCGAACTTTTCTATAAAAGATGGTGGAATTCATTTTATAATATGTTTTCCGTTAACACCTGGGCACAAATAGCGGTTGGTATTTTTATTGTAACCCTGGTATGTATTACCCTGTTTTTCCTGTCCCCATACAGGATGACACGTAAACTTGCTTTCTGGTTTGGCATTGTATTTCTTACACTGACCATTTTCACCTTCGGGCTGGCATCGCAGAAATACTATTATTCAAAAAAGCATAATGAAGCCATTGTATTTACGCCAACAATAACCATTAAGAGCTCCCCCAACAGAAATAGTGTGGATCTGTTCGTTATCCATGAAGGGACCAAGATCCTGATCATCGACAAGCTGGAGAACTGGTATGAGATCCGTATTGCCAATGGCAGTATCGGGTGGCTGCCTGCAGAGGCGGTGAAGACTATTTAGAAAACAAGAAATAGTAAACAAGAAACAAATAACAAGGATTTCCTGATCCCTTGTTTATTGATATTTGTTCCTTGTTTAATATAAAACATAAAGAATGAAACTCGTCTTGTTTATTAGCTTGCAGCACCCCTAATTGAGTTCCTGCATATTTTTAAACTCTGTTTATCTGCACATTAAACATTAGTGATTTTTAGCTTGCACAATACAGGGGATCGCGTTCTACCTAACTTTGTCGGGACGGAGCTTCTCACGTTCTGACCTTTGTTTACCCAAGTCGCTTTCAATCCTTGCAATTAACATCATAGCACCTTATCTTTAGCGTCAAAAATCAAACATATTTATTAAATCTATTTCAAAATGAGAAAAAAAACCTTGCTATTATCCCTTTTGCCTGTGATCATATTCTCCACCTGTAAAAACGACTGCGATGAACCCGAACCGCTTGTACCCGAAAAGGCCATAGCTGCCTGGGTGGTAGGCGATTTCGATAGTACCCAGTATGGTACAATCCTGCACAGCATTGATGGTGGCGCTTACTGGTCGCGGCAGGCAGTGGAACATCCGGCCTTGAGATATACCGGGCTGCTGGATGTCTGGGTGATTGACAAGGATCATGCCTGGGTAGTGGGTGAAAAAAACACCATCATGAAAACCGGAGATGCCGGCGACACCTGGGTGAAGGTCCCCGGGCCATCATCGAGGAATGATGCCGAATTATCCTCTATATCCATAATAGGATCCGACAATATCTGGATCAGTGGCGGACCGGCTCTTGTTTATAATTCAACCGATGGCGGTAACACCTGGACAGTTTTTGATACCGCTAACTTTCATAAAGCTTATTTGCAGGGTATCCATGCCATCAACGAATCTGTTGTTTATGCCGCTGGTGGGATCTTAACCCCAACCTGGAAAGAAGAAGGTTTTATCGTCAGGACCATTGATGGCGGGCAGACCTGGGAAGAGATCGTTCTGCCTGATGGTTACAATAGGAATGAGTGGATAGGGGTGAAAGCAGCCGATGCTGACCATGTTGTGGTTTACGGAGGGCATGCACACTATTCATACACCTATGATGGCGGAAAGACCTGGCATAACGACTCTGTACCAAATACCGGGGGCACCGGCGGCGCCGATATCAACTGCCTGACTATGCTGGATATTGAAACCTGGTGGGGCGCCTTTGATTATGATGGTATCCATATTACCAAAAATGCCGGTGTGAACTGGGAAACACAGCCAACTGCCGGCCCCGCCGGAATGTGGCTTCTAGGCATCGATTATTACAACATGGACCATGCCCTGATCGTGGGCGGCGAAACCACTGGGCAATTCGGGAAGATAATACGAACGACCGACGGCGGCTTTACCTGGCAACTAGCCGACGTGAGGGACGCATACCTGGTGAAAGTGGCGATGGTGAAAGAGTGAGAGATTGTCGATTAGCTTTACTGAGCCAGGTTTCATTTTGGTTGTCGATGTTTGTTCTGGCGATTTTCGATTAATTCTGGATTGAACTCTTGAAAGACTGGCAAACTTATCAGTGAATCATTTGTGGATGAATTCAATCCCTTGCGGGACTGATTATCTTATTAATCCCCGTAATGACGGAATAGAAGTTAAAAAAGTTGAAATTAATGATCCGATAACTTTTACAAATAACAATAACATTCCACAGGAAGTGGGATTTTGTTTCGGTAACTTTACTGGTAATTTGGGTAGTCAGCTTATGGCTTCACGAATTTACAGGAAACAAAATTATTATCATCACTGGTATATGAAGATAAATCTTACGGCCCCTGTATATAATCCCTTTATTCATGCCATTGATAAAATTACCAATGGACTTGGTAAGCAAACCAGGATCAGTTATTGCCCTTTTAACGGAATACCTGTTCTTTCGTCAAAACAGGGAGTAAACGGTTCCGGGATTTTACCCACTTTTCCTGTTATCCAATACACAGGCGCTATAAATGTTGTAACCGCTTATGAACAGGAAGTGAATCAGGGTTTGTTCCTGCCTGTCAGGTATTATTATTTCGGGGCTAAATATCATAAGATAGGAAAAGGGTTTCTGGGATTCGATGAGATCATCGAGAGCAATGATCTTACCGGGGCTTTTACCAACAGATATTTTAACATTGATAATGACTATTATCATATTATCAATAACAATAACACTGTAAAAACCAATGATGAATTTAAGAAACTGATCTCTGAGGAGAACCGGGTATATGATTTCAGGGATATGTCAGAATCCGACAGGTTAAGGTATTTCCCATACCTGGTCAGATCAGATATCATAACCTATGATCTGGATGGAAGTATTATTAAGAGTTACAGGCTCAGCAATGATAATTATGATGATTATGGAAATCCCCAGCTGGTTGTTGAAAAATTCGGGACCAATGGCGCTCAATTTCCAACTAGTATCAGCAAAACAATAAACTATAAAAATCTCAACAACAGCAATATCTATCTTCCGGGTTTGATTGAAGAAGTCACTGCCAGATATCGGCATGAGGATACACCTGATGTTACCCGGGTCATCAATTATGAATATTATGAAAATACCACCGGATTAATTAAATCGAAAACAATAGAAAAAAATGATCCGAAATCTTATACGATACATTATGAGTATGATGATGGAAATAATACTTATGGTAATTTGACAGAGGGGAAATACGCAGCCTCTGGCCTCGATGACAGGATTAACTCATTCACCTGGTCGGATGATGGGAGGTTTAAGATGAGTTACAACAATCCTGAGAATCATCTGGAGGAATATACCTATTATGAAAATACAGCTTTGTTAAAGACCTTTTCTGATCCAAATAATCTTATTACTACCTATGAATATGATCCATTTGGAAAAATTGAGAAGGTAACTTATCCGAACGGATCAGTTGTCAAAAAAAGACCTGTCTGGTCAACATATGGGTATCCAAACCAGCATGAGGATTGTCCGCCAACTGCATGCTATTATCAATGGTCACAAACCTCAGGTGAAGGGGTAAAAATGACCTTTTTCGATCAATTTAAGTGGAATGTCAGGGATGTCAGAATATCATTGAAATCTAATAAGATTTACCAGGATCGGCTTTATCTGGATACCCCTGGATTTAATGGTTTATTAGCCAGGCTTTCAGTACCATTTTTTAGCGATGGCGAACCCCTGTGGGTAGTGAATGAATACGATGAATTAAGGCGTCCTGTTTTGGTCACCCGGCCCGATCAATCGAAAGAAATCATCAGTTATAATGGGAATAGCAGAATCATCAACGGTTTTGATGGGCAGAAGAAAGAAATTGTGTTTAATGGTGCTGGCTGGATTACAGGAATTATTGATAATGACATTGATAAGGTTGATTATAAATACGCGGCAGATGGACAGGTTGAAGAAATTATGATTAACAACAAACCGTCCACAACCATAAAAAAGAACTATGATATATTTGGCCAGCTGGATATGATTGATGATCCTGATAACGGAACAACAACATACGAGTACAATGCCTTTGGTGACCTGGAAAAAGAAACAGATGAAATTTCTACCATCGACTATGAATGTGATAAACTCGGACGGATGACCAGCATCGATGCCCCTGACGGGATTACACAATGGCAGTACGACACCCAGGAACATGGAATAGGTAAGTTGCATTCAATATCCCGGAGCAATACGGAAGGGGAGGTTCATTTTATCGATATTGAAAATACGTACAATGAACTTGGTTATCTCATCAAACAGGTACAACTTATGGATAATTCACCGTTGCAATTTGAATATGATTATGATGTCTATGGCAGGCAAAAACGATTAACATGGCCATCGGGTTACCAGCTTATTAATGCTCATGATGATAATGGATTACTGGTCGCTATCCATGATAACGAAAACCGTGAATTATGGCGCCTGAATGCTTTGAATGCCCGTGAACAGATTATAGAAAAGAAGCTTGGGGATCATATCATCAGTAATTACCAGTTTGATCCGAATAACGGGCTGGTAACAGGAATTAATGCAAGCATACTGAACAGTGCAAATTCCTTACAGGACATCACCTATCAATGGCACGAATCCGGTAATTTAACTTTCCGGGAAGATAACGTCAGAAACCTGAAAGAAAAGTTTGTGTACGATAACCATAACCGGCTCAGAAAGGTATTCCTGAACAATACGCTGACACTGGAAACAAACTATAACGGACTGGGTAACATAACAACCAAGTCTGATGCCGGCACGTACGCTTACGGGCAAAATGACAAACCCCATGCAGTAACAGCAATTCAGGATCCTTCAGATTACATTGGAAAACTTGATCAAGATATTGAATATCCTTCTTTCGACAAAGTAAAACACATAGAAGAAAAAGAAAACGGGGAAATTGTTCAAACCCTTGATGTCAGCTATGGGCCATATCAGCAAAGGACCTGGCAGAAATACGTTAACGAGGTCACAGGAAAAGTAATGACCAAGAAATACTTCAATGCCATCTACGAACAGGTTACTGATGAAACAGGCAATATGAAACAAGTGCATTACCTCGCTGCCCCTGATGGATTATTTGGTATCTTTACCATAGAAAATGATGAAATGGGTGAGATCAGGTATATATTGAAAGACCACCTTGGCAGCATATCTACTATTCTTGATGAAGAAGGGGTAATTGAGCAGGAGTTAAGTTTCGATGCCTGGGGCAGAAGGCGCGATCCCGTGTCGTGGAGCTATTATGATCCGGAAGAAACACCTCCTGTGCCCATCTTTGACCGCGGTTTCACCATGCATGAACACTTATATGATTTCAAGCTTATCAACATGAATGGCCGCATGTATGATCCTGTAGTGGGCCATTTCCTCTCACCTGATCCTTTTGTTCAAATGCCCGAATACTCACAAAACTTTAACAGATATAGTTATGTGTTGAATAATCCATTGAGGTTTACCGATCCGAGTGGGTTTGTTGTTGAAGGTGGGGATTCAACAAAGACTGAGAAACAAGATTTAATTTCTTTTGTGATGCCAAATTACATGGAAGAACCTAATGGAGGAGATGAAGAAGTTGTTTCTTTTTGTACTGATAAAGTGCAGTTTGGCAGCACTCAGGTTTCAAATTTAAGGTCCTCAAGAGCCTTAAAGATGAAAGCAAGGAAACAATTAAAAGTATTAAGGATAGTAAGTTCAAATAATAATAGTAAAGGAGTCAGCTCAAAAGATAATACTATTTCTGCTTTCCCTGAGATTTTATATTCAAAAGATACATACAAAGGGACTATTTATGTGAGTGATAAACAAGTTGTAGATATATTTTCACAATCAGTTACTCCAAAAATGTTTGTAATAGGAGGTTGGGCAGTGTCAATATTTGATTTGGCAAAATGGATAAAGAAAAAGCCTTCATTAATCGCTGCTCCTATATTATTATTAGACATGTCATTGCAAATTGAAGATTGGAACCGAGAAAGCATACTTAAAGAATACAATTCTGGACCAAGAAAAGGAATGCTAATGAATTATAGCGAAAGTATTCAAGACTGGAATGGTTATTTGCATATAGATCGATCTACAACACTCATTGATGCATCCACTGGAAAGGTTTATGGAAAATTTAATCAAAATTATTTACCAAAATAAATGAAAAAAGCAAAAGTCTGGAATATTATTATTTTAATCTTCACTATTGGATTATTTCTCCTTTATCTCATTAATCCATTGCATAAAAAATTCGAATTCAATGGTGCAGTTTCTTTTGTATTGTTTTTTCTGATATTAATTCGTCTTATTAATAAGAATAAAATTATTGACATAATTATCATCTCAGTTGGCATTTGTTTTTTTCTTGGCCTTGTGGTTTACTATTTCTTATAGTTTATTTTATTAATTGCTTGATTATGGTATATGTCTTAGGTTATGATCCTGAATCACTTGGAGAATGGAAACATGGGTGCTCCCAGGGAATAGTGGTATCAGAAAAAAATCAAATCGTTGTTTACTGGTCAATGGTATGGTAGGAATAACTATAAAAGCAATCCCAATAATTAAATGATAGAGAAATCCCGGAGCCCTTAAATATTCCGCAAACTCATTCGCACAACTTAGCGCTCTCAGCGGTTTATTTCTTTGAACTGTTTGAACCACATAAGGCACATAAGGTCACATAAGTGTTGGATTAAATACCTATCTTCAACCACCTGAACAATCCAAACTCTACCAGTTTCTCACACACTCGGACGCTGGAAGGTTTGTCTGCAAACTTCAAACTTTGAACTGGTATCTTCCAACCAATCAGTTAAAATATTTTATTATATTTATACCAACCAAATCCCAAATTAAATAATACCATGAAACACATTATATTGTTATTGCTGATTGCATCAGTATTCCTGGTGCCAGGTATGAAGACTGTTGCCCAGGTAGCCATCAACAATGATGGCAGCGAACCGGATGAATCAGCCATGCTGGATGTAAAATCGACAGATAAAGGTATTCTTATACCACGAATCGCAAAAGTCAACCGTCCTGCCACACCTGCAACCGGTTTATTAATTTATCAGACTGATGACAATCCCGGATTCTATTATTATGATGGTTCAATCTGGATAATGATAGGTCCGCTTGTCCAGTCCGACTGGGATGAAACCCAGGATGGCTCAGCCGCCTATATACAGAACAAACCTGTAAATGTGAGTGAATTTATAAATGATGCCGGGTATCTTACGGTAGAGATAGATGGTGATGTTACGAATGAGTTGCAGACAATCACCCGGAATGGTGTGATAGTTACGCTCTCGGACGGAGGTGGAACCTATAATGATTCCATCGTCGATGACGATGCCAACCCTTCCAATGAATTACAGGCCATCAACAGGTCTGGTTTGCAGGTGACACTTTCACAGGGTGGAGGCACCTACAATGATTCCATTGTTGATGATGATGCCAACCCATCCAATGAATTGCAATCCATCAACAGGTCAGGCTTACTTGTAACCTTGTCCCAGGGTGGAGGTACCTACAATGATTCCATTGTTGATGATGATGCCAACCCATCCAATGAATTGCAATCCATCAACAGGTCAGGCTTACTTGTAACCCTGTCCCAGGGTGGAGGTACCTACAATGATTCAATAGTTGATGATGATGCGAATCCATCCAACGAGTTACAGACCATCAACCGGTCGGGTCTTATCGTAACGCTATCTAATGGTGGAGGTACTTTCAATGATTCCATTGCAGATGATGATGCCAATCCATCAAATGAATTAAACACATCCTTACAACTTATAGATAATATCCTTAAGATCACCGATGCTGGCGGAACCATTGAAACCAGTCTTGGCAGTCTGGTGGATGACAGCGCCTGGACGGTTTCAGGAAACAATATGTATTCAAATGTTTCAGGAAGGATTGGAATAGGAATATCAAATCCGGATACAAGTGCTAAACTACATGTTAACAGTACAACAGGTGGATTCCTGATTCCACGCATGAACCAGGCAATGAGGGATGCCATAATAAACCCGGCTACTGGGCTGATGATCTTTGATACCGCAAATTATGTTTATAGTTTTTATAATGGTACAAACTGGGTACCGGTTGGCTGGGAAGCACTGGCAATCAATAATCTTACTGATGGCAAAACATTTGGTACAAATCTATTTCTGGGAGACAGTGCTGGTGAAGCTTGTAGTAGCATTGACGATTATAATACGGCCACAGGATATATGGCTTTGAAGAATAGTACAGGATATAATTCAACTGCTTTTGGAGCTTATGCATTATCCAATTCCACAACAAGTTATAATACAGCTTTTGGAGCGGAAGCATTAAGGAATACGACAACCGGTATGGACAATATTGCTGTTGGAGATGCTGCTTTATATTTTAATACCACAGGAACCGGGAATACAGCTATTGGAAGCTGCGTATCTTTTTGTAACACCACCGGTAGTTATAATGTATCAGTTGGTGGGTATGCAAACTTATTAAATAAAACAGGAGACGATAATACTGCGATAGGCTATGAGGCACTCAAAATAAACACAACAGGACATGGGAATGTTGCTTTAGGTTACCAGGCCGGATATAATGAAACAGTAAGTAACAGACTTTATATTGAAAACACTTCCAGTACCACCCCCTTGGTCTATGGAGAGTTTGATAATGACCTGTTACGTATCAATGGAACCTTGCATATAGGTACTGCCTACCAATTACCTACAATTGACGGTAATGCCGGTCAGGTGTTAAAAACAAACGGTAGCGGCATGCTGTCCTGGTCCCTGGATACTATCGGGGCTACCAGTATTAACACACTTACCGATGGTAAAGCATTTGGTACAAATCTATTTCTGGGAGACAGTGCTGGTAAAGCTTGTAGTAGCATTGACGATTATAATACGGCCACAGGATATATGGCTTTGAAGAATAGTACAGGATATAATTCAACTGCTTTTGGAGCTTATGCATTATCCAATTCCACAACAAGTTATAATACAGCTTTTGGAGCGGAAGCATTAAGGAATACGACAACCGGTATGGACAATATTGCTGTTGGAGATGCTGCTTTATATTATAATACCACAGGAACCGGGAATACAGCTATTGGAAGCTACGTATCTTTTTATAACACCACCGGTAGTTATAATGTATCAGTTGGTGGGTATGCAAACTTATTTAATGAAACAGGAGACAATAATACGGCACTTGGGTATGAGGCACTCCTACTTAACACAGCAGGACACGGGAACGTTGCTTTAGGCCACAAGGCGGGACATGCTGAAACCGGAAGCAATAAGCTTTATATAGATAATTCGGAAACAGGAAATCCATTAATATATGGTGAGTTTGATACTGACCTGCTCAAGATTAATGGGACCCTGCATATAGGCAGTGCCTACCAATTCCCGACTGTTGATGGTACTGCGGGCTATGTACTTAAAACCAATGGCAGCGGATTATTATCCTGGTCATTGGATACAACTGGGCCTACAAACATCAACGGATTGGCTGATGGGAAGTCTGTAGGCATGAGTGTTTATCTTGGAACCGAAGCGGGAAATGCTGATGCAGGAACAGTAAATAAGTACAATATTGGCCTGGGTTATTATGTATTACATGAAAATACAACGGGTGATAGGAATACAGCTGTAGGACATAATTCAATGTACTGGAATAATGGTGTTTACAATTGTGCTTTTGGTTTTTATTCGATGGTAGAAAACAGGACGGGCAATAACAATACTGCAATGGGGTATGAAGCACTTAAACTAAACCAGGCAGGACATGGGAATGTTGCTATAGGTTTTCAGGCCGGATACAATGAAACCCTGAGTAACAGGCTGTATATTGAAAACTCACCAAGTACTACCCCATTAATATATGGGGAGTTTGATACTGACCTGCTCAGGATAAACGGTACCCTTCATATTGGAACTGCATATCAGTTTCCCACAGTGGATGGCACAAACGGGCAGGTATTGAAAACAAATGGCAGTGGCGTACTGAGCTGGGCAGACGAATCTATCCCTCCCGGCGTTGATGCTGGCTCTGGATCAGGTTTAACTGAACTGGTTAAAGCAGTCCAGGAACAACAGGAGATGATCGACGAATTAAAAGCGCAGAATGAAGCACTGTGGGAGCAGAACAGGATGATAGTGGAGAGGCTTGAAAAGGCGAATGGGGAGTAGTGAATTGTAGTCGTGAACCGTGAACCGTGAACCGTGGTTTTTAGAACGCAGATGACACGGATCTTCGACAGTGGATTTATTGTCCACTAATGACACGGATTAACATGGATGTTTTGAGACATTCTGAATATATTGTTGTGTAACCACGGAGGTTTTACACAGAGGTCACAGAGAATAGTTATCTGCGAAAATCATGATAATCATAATAACCTGTGTTCTATTAACTTCATACATCACACCCGCAATCCATGCAACTAATGCCATTATGCAATAATTTAGCTGGGTTTTTCCGGTGGCCGGGAGGTATCTCGCTGCGATTGATATGACCAGTGGTTCTGTTCTCGGTATGATCGAATATGATCGTCCTGTCGCTTCGTTCCCTTAAGTCTCTTAAGTCGTTATATAATATAATCCTTGCCCGTTGTCATTTACTGCCAGTCATCTATCGATTGAAACAGGTAATCTGTAGATCACTTCTTGTTTATTCATCGTTTCTGTCCGAAATTTGAATAGAATAACCAAATCATCAGTTGCAATGAAAATAATTACTATACAACTTTCTATAATCCTTATCTTTCTTGGCATAAGTGTAAAAGGTGCAGATACCCTCGCCACCATCAACAGCTTCGAAAAAGAAAACGAATTCTGGGTAATGGATTATTCAGGCGATTACCAGGATGTACTCGATAATGTTAACAGGATCATGATACAATGGGGATCAGATCCCTCATCGAATTTTAAATGCAGCCTTTTTACTGCAAGAGGAGATGCCATATCACCACTGATGGGGAGAAACTTTGATAACCCGCTCTGTGATGTAATGGTTGCAAGGTTTACACCAACGGATGGATATCATTCCGTTGCCTTTACACGCATGAGCGACCTGGGATTTCCTGCCGGAACGAATTTCGAAAACCTTACCTATGAGCAAAAAATACCACTTGTGAATTCACCCTACTGGCCGCCTGATGGGATCAATGAACATGGACTGAGTGCCGGATTGGCATATATTGAACCGGGCACGGTCAATATTGATGATACCAAAGACACCATTTTCGTTACCCGCCTGATCAGGGAAATACTGGATCATTCACTTACGGTGGAAGAAGCACTTGAAGTGGCAAACAGCTACAATGTATTTGATAATAACATCTATACACTTTCCCACCATGTCCATGTGAGTGATTCAACAGGGGCTTCTGCCGTACTTGAATATAATGGTGGGTCATGGCATGCGGTTACCTATACCCAGGCATGGCAAACCTGTACCAATATCCCCGTATATGGTTTTACCATTGAACAACTGAGAGGGCTTTGCTGGCGCTTTAACTCCCTGTGGGATTATCTTGAAGGAAAGAACGGTAATATCACCTGGCAGGAGGGATTCGATGCACTGGAATCAGTTGCACTTACCTCGCAATGGTCAGCTATTTATGATCCACTGAGAAAGGGGGCATTTGTATCAATTTATGAAAATTATGAGGATATTGCCCTTGTACCGGTTGATAGTTTTAGTGTGTTGAACTACGGGCACTTTTATCTCAATGGGCTTGATGTTGAAGATGAAAACCAGAATGGCATCCTCGAGCCAGGGGAAACCATAAGTATAAGCCCAGGTATTTCTTCAATATTTGATTCCTATGAAGTTACCGGAGTGTTATCAACGGATTGTGAAGAACTTGAGTTGTTAAATAATACAGAAGATTTCGGAACCCTTTATAAAAATGATACGGTAACTCCTGATCTGCCATATCAGCTCATCCTGGATGAAAATATTGAACCTCAGAATATTGCCTTTGAGCTACTGTTGACTACATCATATGGTTATGATTATACAATACCACTTACTTTATTTGCAGGTATAGGGGATGTTTTGATTGTTGATGATGATGAAGGGATGGGCTATGAGCACTATTATATTGATGCCCTTGATGATCTTGGCATAAAAGGCCAGCCGTATAATATTGCCCTTTATGGAGATATTGAAGAATCCCTGATAGAAAGGTTTAACACGGTTATCTGGTACACGGGTGACGCTTCGCAAAATACGCTTACCTTCAATGACCAGGTGATGCTGGTAAACCACCTGATCGATGGGGGTAATCTTTTTCTCACAGGACAACATATAGGAAGTGATATTGGTGGTAGCGATTTTTATTCCGGATTTTTACATGCGGAACTGATCGATGACGATTGGACGGGGAGTATTCTATATGGTGTGGAAGGTGACCCGATAGGAGGGGAGAGCATGATCTCCATCATTGGCAATGGCGGAGCAAACAACCAGGACTCACCGGGTATTATTGCACCACTGGGGGATGCCTTGCCTTCTTATTATTTTCCTTCCGATGAATCTAATATCAGTGCCATACATTATAGTGGAAATTATAAGGTGGTTTATTTCGAATTCGGCTTTGAAGCAGTAAACCAGACCTCATCGGGATTTATAAGCAGGGCTGAATTGATGGAAAGGATCCTTAATTTTTTTGAGATCTATACAGGAAAAGAACCACCTTATGATTCTGAGGCTGATGGCATGAAATTATACTCAAATTATCCCAATCCCTTTGACGAATCCACTACCATCATTTTTGAAATATTGGATCCAGGGCATGTGGCATTGACCATTTATGATTTGAATGGCAAAATGATCAAAGAATTGTTGGATAAAAAGCTTGAAGCCGGTTTACATCAGATTGTCTGGGATGGGAAAGACCAGCAGAATAAAGCAGCCCGAAAAGGAGTTTATTTCTATTGCCTGAGCAGTGACGAACTTACTGAAGCCAGGCGGATGGTTTTACTGGATTAATACAGTTTTAGCATTTTATAGTGTGAATATACACTGGTGATGGCCCAAACTGCAGGATCTCAATACTTATTTTTCAACGTTGATGGTTTTACCTGCACCAATAGTGAAAGTGGCACCGTTTTCAATATCGAGTGTACCGCTAACTTGAACATCCGAGTTTGTTGACACACCTGCTGAGGATTTGGATATTTTCAGATTGTAAAAGTCGGCAGGTAAACTGCCATCCCCTTCAATCAGCAGGTCGTCGATATTCCAGCCGCAATATTGCCAGCTACCATCTGAACTGCCCAAGCACCACCTTAATTTAACCTGTGGTTGGTTATCAGCATATGATGAAATATCTATGGTTTCCAGCCCCCACGCCAATTCTGCAATTTCAGAAGAATTAGTCCATATCTGTGTCCAGCTGCTTCCGTTGTTTATGCTGATATCAATATATGCATGGTCGAATGCCGGGCTTTCAACACCAAGCCATCTCTGGAAATTTAGTTGAACATTGGTGTACCCAATGCAACTAAATGCAGGTGATATTGCCTGGTATGCCCTGTCACCAAGATTGATCTCATAGTCGCCGGGGTATGAACCCAGGCCGCTCAGGTCAATCCCCAGGACATTAGATCCAGAGTATGCAGTACCGGGATCACTGTGTCCATGATCACCACCAAGCCCTCCCGGGGCAGCGATCTCAAATTCTCCGCTCAGGCCCCAGCTGATACCTCCTTCAAAATCATCGGAGAATATGGGTAGTGTACCCGTTGGGCCGGTAATTGAACTACTGCTGCTGCCATCCATAATTACCGTGCTTAATCCGGGTGTGAAGACGCCTGACTCAACCCAGCTTCCCCCAACATTGATATTTGGATTTCCGGAGGGATCAACATAAAAATCCTTTCCCGGCATTATTGTCAGATCACCTGTAATAACCAGCTCGGTGAAACCCGTGCCCATATTAATGCTATTACAATCCGTTCCTATGCTCAAATTCCCTGTTTTGATAAGCTTATTACTTGAACCAGTGGTAATTGAAACATCAGTAGCAGATTGTGGTATCCTATGATTATGCCAGTTTGTAGGAGTGTTCCAATCAGTATTGGTATTGCCAGTCCATAAACCCGGCGTTCCCTGGTGTATATAATCAACTTTTGTTTCAGTATCAGATCCATAAGCATTGGTTGAAGTAAGTGCAATGGTGTAAGCTCCAGGGGCATTGAAAGATATTGTAGGATCCTGTGAGTTGCTGTTTGTTCCCCCCTGAAAGCTATAGGTGCCGGGTGATATACTCCATGACCATAAAGTTGGTGTATAGGAGGATTGATCGGTGAAGTTAACCCAGTTGGTCGGGTCGCCGGGTAGGGTGTCATCAGCAATGAAACCAGCCACAGGAGCTACCAGGGGCGAGTGCAGATCAGATTCCCATAAACCCCTGCCATAGGTTGCTGCCCTTATCCTGCTATTATCCGGTGTTGTATAATCATAATAAATATCAAGTTCTGTTACAACAACGTTGGGAAGTCCGCTATTAAATGCAACCCAGTTAGAGGATCCGGATTTAACATAAACGCCAACATCAGTACCTGCATATAATTCAGTCATTCCAACGGATTGCTTGTTCTGAATCACACACATTACCGGTATGCCAGGGAGTCCGGTGGAA
The DNA here is from genome assembly GCA_964468645.1 of uncultured Bacteroidales bacterium. Classification (GTDB taxonomy): domain Bacteria; phylum Bacteroidota; class Bacteroidia; order Bacteroidales; family JAIOZK01; genus JAIOZK01. The sequence goes on along the minus strand of CAYXUU010000007.1, from coordinate 33,483 downwards.
ATATTTGTCCAGGTATTGCCGCCATCAGTAGATTCATAAACTCCAAAGGAATTATATCCGCCCAATGAGACCCAGACTGTTTGTGGATCGGTATCTTTAACCGAAATATAAGTGATGTAACCCGAACCTGTAGGTAATGGACCAGCAAGATTTGATGACCAGCTTGTACCGCCGTCTGAGGTTCTGTATAATGATGATGTTGTTGCAGCATAGATATAATTTGAATTTGAGGGAGCTACCGCCAGGGACCGCAGACTTGATCCACCCCATGAACTGATGGCTGACCAGCTGGTACCCTGGTTTGTTGATTTAAAAACATCCTGATATCCAATATATAAGGTTGTGTTAACATTCGGATCAAGCACAAAAGGGGTGCACCACCAGGCTGATCCTGACAATCCTGAGGTTATTGACGTCCAGCTCGCTCCGTGATTGGTGGAGCGTCTTATTGCACCATAATATAATTCGCCATAAAGGGTGTTGTGGTTGGTATAATCATAGGCACACTCAAAACCATCACCGCCAATCTCATCGCTCCAGGTGCCGGAGAGTAAGGCCTTGGTACCGTTATCCTGCAAGCCACAGATGACATCATTACTGGATGTCTGGGCAACACCAAACCGGTAGATCTGGCTGATTACCAGCCCGCTTCCGTGATGAGTCCAACTTGCACCGTTATTGGTAGTTTTATACAGGCCACCATCGTTACATTCATATAATACCGAGGTTCCATTCTGGTAGGCGAGAAAGTGCTTGTCGGCATGAACAATCGTGGCTGATCCGCTGCAGGTTGAAGACCAGTGGTTGGTGATATCCCAATTTACTCCACCATCTGTCGATTGCCAGTTGTTTACACCACCAACAAAAACATTATTGGCATTATTTGGATCAGCAGCAATACACAGGTCATAGCTTCCCTGGTCACCTGAGTCTCCACCACTGCAATCCCATCCTAATAAGTTCAATGTGCCCATATATACCTGGGAATAGCTGGCACCGCTATTTGTTGATTTGTAAATTCCACCTAATCCACCGCTGCCATCCATCAGGGCATAAACCACCGTAGGATCATTTGCGGATACTGCTAATTCTACTCTGCCATTTGATGAAGAAAATACCTGTGTAAAACTTACTCCACTGTTGGTTGACAGGTAAATATCCCCATACCAGTTTGATGCATGGATGGTTGAAGGGGTTCCAGGTTTAAATTTTATATCTACAAAATTCGTGGTGGTCAGTCGCGTCCATGATGTACCGCCATTAGTTGTTTTATACAGGCCAACAGAGGTTGCAGCATACAGTGTTTGATTAGTCACATCATTCGTATCGAGTAACATCCTGCTAACCTTTCTTTTCTGGCTTGCAGTCCATGAGAGTCCTGTGGTATTCCATGTGATACCACCATCGGTTGATTTTAATATACCCACACTGTTGTTATCATTGGATTGCCCGCCTCCCAACGACCACATACTGCCTCCATCCCTGTCACCGGTAGCGATGTATATAGTATCAGGTATTCCGGCTATAACAATGATATCACTTACACCAAGCACTGCATTGTTATCGCCAAGTGATGCCCATGTTGCTCCATCATCGGTGGTTTTCCATATTCCGCCTGAGGCAGCACCAACATAAAGCGTATTGGCATCCCCTGTTCTGAATGCAACACAATTCAATCTGCCTAATCCGGCATAACCTCCTCCTGTGGAATTGGGGCCCATAGAAGTCCATGTGCCTGATATACTTCTGGAACCCGGATTTACTTCGAGGAACTTCTGAAGTTCTTCGTAGGCTGTGGTTTCAGGGAATTCCCCTGTTGTCGGATTAATTCTGTTCTCCCAGTACCATTCCCACCTTCTGAATAATTTCCAGTATGGGGCTTTTACCTGTTCACCGTTTAATTCGTAATAACCGTTTACGACATTATAGGATTCCCAGTAGTCATTGAAGGCATCACGGATTTCATAGAAAGTCAGTTCGCCATTTTGCAATTTGTCCTGTGGAAGAGATTCAATCCACTCCTGTGAATAACCGTTGAAGCAAAACAGGATAATTATTGTCAATGTTAAATATATCGATTTCATTAATTTTAGATTTTTGATATGAACTGATCCGAGCGCACGATGCACGAGGTTCCAAGTGCTCCGGTTGATATAATTAGTATTCTCAACCCCCTTCAATAAGATCAGGGAAATAATATGCTAAAGTACGCACAATTTTTTTAATTATAGATAAAGAGATATTCTTACATATGTATTTCAAATTAGAATTTGATACAGGCAGTACAACACTTCGTTTACCTATCCTAAAAATATTTATATTTGGGGTGGATACCCTAAAACCAACCACCAAAGGATTTTTGCCACCACGCATGAGTACTACGGAGATGAATGCCATCACTTCACCACCTGTAGGTTTGATGGCTTCAATACCACTGTAAATACCATTTTCTGGTATCATGGTGCTACATGGAAAATGATGGCCAATAATGATGGAGGATCATGTGGCCAGGTTAACTATGGAGGAGAATATTACCCCACGATCGTTATTGGCACACAATGCTGGTTGTCTCGTAATTTTAACATAGGAACAATGATTGCAGAAGGGACTAACCAGACCAGTAATGCTCTCATCGAAAAATATTGCTATGATAATAATCCTGAACATTGCGGTAATTATGGGGGATTTTATCACTGGAATGAAATGATGCAGTATTCAACCACTGAAGGCACACAGGGTATTTGCCCACCTGGCTGGCATATTCCTTCCGATGCCGAATGGTCTGTAATGGCAAAATACATCGATCCAACGGTGCAGTGCATACCTCCCTTTTCATCAGGAACAGATGCAGGTTATAAGATGAAAACCATATACGGATGGACAGGAGGGAGCGGTTCGGATACAATAGGATTTTCGGCGTTGGCTGCAGGGTTTTATACCGGCACCTTCACAGGTATAAATACAACTGCCAGTTTCTGGAGTTTTTCAGGCGCAGGAGTGAGTGTAAAGAGCTGGGAATTATATAATTACTCGAGTAGGATATTCTACATTGCAAGTGGTAAAAGCTTTGGTTATTCGGTGAGGTGTGTGAAGGATTGAACCTTGGGTTGTGAGTCGTGAACCGTGAACCTTGAATCGTGGTTTTTGGAACGCTGATGACGCTGATCTTCGACCGTGGATGAGTACAGATTTATTGTCTTCGAATTACACCAATGTGCACGAATGAGGATTGGAAGTTCATTAAATATTATGAACGATTACAGTCTTCTTTTCACTTCGTTCGTTTAAGTCGCTCAAGTCGCTTACGTCACCTTATTTACAACAGTGCTATAAAGGCTGTTTCAGACCGCAGTTAGCTATTGGCATGACCTTCCAGATTCCGAGGGACGAGGACCTGGAAGAGTCGCTGATGCATGATAAAGTTTATTAGATCCTTTACAATCAAACATTGAAAATCGACAACTGACGATTGACAATATTCTTATTGATTTCCCGGGTTAACGAGATACAAAGTATTAATGCGTTCGGTACCACAAAGTTGGTTAATTCATTGAAGAACATTCAGGATTCTTTATTACCTTCATCCCGCCAAATCAAATCCAATAAATATGAAAAAGTATATTTTGCTGATAATACCGGTTGTTCTGGCCCTGGGTATCATTATCCTCTCCTGCATACCTGAAGTGAAAAAAGAAAACGAAATTAATACAAAAGTTATTGAAGAGGCTGAATTGCTGGCAGGACTGGAATTCACTGCCGGTGAAAGGGATTCCATGCTTACCAATCTGATAGAATTTGATTCAATGTACAGGGCAATGAGGGCATATGAAATATCCAATTGCATCCCACCTGCTTTTGTTTTTAATCCGTTACCATCAGGATTTAAATCCCACAGGGATGATCAAGCCATAGAATGGATCCTTCCAGATGATGTTGTATTGCCTGAGGACAAATCGGAATTGGCCTTTTATCCGGTCTATAAACTTGCCTCACTGATTAGATCCGGCAGGATAAGCGCTGTTGAACTTACTGAACTTTATCTTGAAAGATTGAAGCAATATGGGGATACGCTGCATTGTGTTGTAACGCTTACCGAGGACCTTGCTTTAAAGCAAGCTGCAAAAGCAGATCGGGAACTTGCTGAAGGGATCTATCGGGGACCTTTACATGGCATACCCTATGGTGTAAAAGACCTGTTTGCTGTGGAAGGATACAGAACCACCTGGGGCGCCACACCGTTCACCGACCAGGTAATAGATCAAACTGCAACAATCGTTACAAAGTTATCTGATGCCGGCGCTGTACTGGTGGCAAAGTTAACACTGGGAGCGCTGGCTATGGGGGATGTATGGTATGGTGGTATCACCAGAAATCCATGGGATACCAAGCAGGGCTCATCAGGTTCTTCTGCCGGTTCCGCTTCTGCCACTGCCGCAGGCCTGGTTGGATTTGCCATAGGCACAGAAACCTGGGGTTCTATCGTTTCACCGTCATCAAGATGTGGTGTTACCGGATTACGCCCCACATTTGGCAGGGTAAGCCGTAATAATGCAATGGCATTAAGCTGGACCATGGATAAAATTGGGCCAATCTGCAGGTCAGTCTATGACTGCGCCCTTGTTTTCGATGTTATAAGAGGTGTTGATCCACTTGATCCGTTCACTGTTGAGGCAGATTTTGACTATGATACAAAAAAGGACTTACAAAAACTGAAAATAGCTTACCTTGAGGATTTCTTCAAAGAGGATTACCTAGGTCATACTAACGATTCTATCACACTTGAACATATCCGTGGTCTGGGATTTGAGATCATTCCTGTTGATTTTCCTGATAATCTTCCTGTTGGTGCTATGGTTATTGCCCTCCTGGCTGAAGCTTCCGCAGCTTTCGATGAGCTTACCAGAAGCAATAAAGATGATTTGCTGGTTGCCCAGCACAGGGGTGCCTGGCCCAATATTTTCAGGTATGCACGGTTTATCCCGGCAGTGGAGTATATTCAGGCTAATCGCCTGAGGACATTATTAATTGAGCAATTACATAAATTTATGCAGGAGTTTGATGTAGTGATCACACCTTCATTTGGAGGCGATCAATTGCTGGCTACCAACCTTACAGGCCAGCCCTGTGTGGTAATCCCCAATGGTTTTGATGAAGAAGGACATCCGACAAGCATCAGCTTTATAGGTAATTTGTTTGATGAGGCCAGTTTGCTGGAGTTTGCAGATTATGTTCAACGAAATAGTGAATGGGATGATGTACATCCTGAAAAATTTAAAAAGTAGATAGAACGCAGATTTTCATGATCTTTATGATTTTCACTGATTCATCATTAAAATTCAATCATGAACTATCATAATAATCATGACCATCAGCGTTCTATTCTTATTATCTGATACTTGCGAATGAAAAACCAGTATGACATAAGAGTAAGGAAGAACACGGGTGAAGTTGTGGTTTTCGACACAGAAAAACTTAAAAATGCATTACGCCGTTCGGGTGCTACGGAAAAAGACCTCTCTTTAATTCTTGGCCAGATGGATGGTTTAATCTATGACGGCATAACCACCAGGAAGATCTATCAGATTGCATATTCATTATTATATAAAAAATCCTATCGTGCTGCCGGTCGATTCCGTTTGAAAAAGTCCCTGTACCAGATGGGTCCTTCGGGTTACCCGTTTGAACATTTTATTGCCAGGCTGCTTGAGTTTGAAGGATATGAAGTGAAAACCGGGCAGATCGTACAGGGAAAATGTGTTCAGCATGAGGTTGATGTTCTGGCCATCAAAGAAGGGAAAGTGATCATGGGTGAATGTAAATTCCATCAATCTGACAATGCAAAGACTGATGTAAAGGTCAGTCTGTATGTTCATTCCCGTTTTCTTGATATCAAAGAAGAATGGTTGACAAAACCGGAAAATCAGGATACCCGATTTGAGCCGTTATTAATCACGAATACCCGTTTTACTGAAGATGCGGTACAATATGGGACATGTGCCGGCATGACACTTATTTCCTGGGATTATCCTCAGGTTAATAGCCTCAAAAACTGGATAGACCGTTCCGGATTTCATCCGATAACCAGCCTTAAGTCTCTTACAAACCAGGACAAAAAGAAACTGCTTGATAAAGGGATTGTATTGTGCAGGGAAATTGTTTCTGATCCCGGCCTTGTTGCTGACCTGAGAATCCCCCCTCGTCGGATGAAAAATTTAATAAAAGAAGCGACAGCATTAATTTCTGATTAATTTGTTTCAAGGTTGCCAACACATGGGATTCGAATCCCGGACTTCAGGGAGGGATTAGAGTCCCTGCAGGTTTTCTTTGCGAACCTTTGCGTAATAGCTTTTCAGAACTGTTACGCAAAGGTTTGCAAAGAACCACAAAGCTTCGCAAAGAGATCATCAATAATAACTATTGCAAGTCGATATTTTGCTATTATCTGACTATAAGAATTAACGCCCTATGGGCAAAAGGAATATACTTTGCTTTCAAACTTACTCAATCACTCAACCATTCAACTCCTCAACCATACAATCCACTGAACTAATATCTTTCAATGGTATTTTACTTCGACTTATCCGGGAATTCCGGTGTATCAGGTAGCTCTTCGTAATCTTCAAGTAATTCAAGAGCAAGCTCTATCGCCTTATTCAACTGCTCATCTTCACCCAGATATTCTTTTGCAGGATCGTTATCGATCACGATATCCGGTTCAACACCGATACCTTCAATCACGAATTCAGAACCATCAAGTGCATAAGGTGCAAATTCGGGTTTTCTCAGGGAGCCACCATCAATTATTGGCAAAGAACCCCTGATACCTACAACACCGCCCCAGGTTCTTGTACCGATCACAGGGCCAATACCATAAGCCTTGAACTGGTATGCAAACAGGTCTCCATCAGATGCCGAGTAACGGTCAACAAGCAGCACTTTTGGACCAATATGAATCTGAGCTGGCCTGGTTCTTAATCCAGTATTTCTGGCCATTCCAAGGAGTACCAGTTCCCTTCTCAAACGTTCAATGATCATCGGTGAAACATTTCCGCCACCATTACCCCTGTCATCAATGATCAGGGCTTTTTTCTTCAATTGAGGATAAAAGTATTTTACGAATTCGTTCAATCCACCGGGGCCCATATCGGGGATATGAAGATATCCAACCTGTCCATCGGTGGCTTTATTAACTTTTTCAATATTATTATGCACCCAGTTGTAATAATAAAGCTGAGCTTCATTGGCTGTCGGGATAATCAGTTCCGCATGAGCATCTTTTTCGGTTGGTTCCATATTGATCAAAAGCTCAACCTGTTTGCCAGCAGTATTGATCAGGAGCTCATAAATGTTATCAACTTCTTTAGTTGAATTTCCATTGATGGCAATTATGTAATCACCTTCGTTCACATCAACACCAACTTCTGTAAGAGGTGACCGGGTATTATTTGTCCAGTTTTCACCTTTAAGAATTTTTTCAATTTTAAAATATCCTGAATTATCCTTAACAACTTTTGCTCCCAATAATCCCAGCTGGATACGTTCAGGTTTTATCTTATCGCCACCCTCTACGTAAGCATGGCCGACACTCAATTCACCCATCATTTCACCCAGGATGTAACTCAGGTCATACCTGTTGTTGGCATAGGGTACAAGTACCTCATATTTCTCTTTAACCTCTTCCCAGTCAGTGCCGTGCATACCCGGATCGTAGAAGAAGTCACGCATCTGTCTCCAGTACTCATCAAAGATCTGTGCCCATTCTTCCTTCAGGTCCACCCATGCTTTCAAATCAGCCAGGTTAAGATATTTATCCAGCTTAATTTTCGATTTGGGCAGGTCGATGATGGCATATTTACGGCTTTTTGAAACAAGCATCTTTTTATGATCAGCGGAGATTATAAAACCATTGATATCACCAAGATCGGTTTCCTTTTCCTTTTCAAGGTCATACATCTTAAGTGCTGACTTGCCAGCTTTGGTTGAGAAGTTCATATAGTAAACCTTGTCTCCAATAATGGTAAGGTTCCAGTAACGACCTGCATCGACTGGGAGGTCAACTATACGTTGTTGGATTCCATCCAGATCAATAACCACGTCTTTACTATCCGGTTTCTTCTCATCTTTTTTATCGTCCTTATCTTTCTTCTTCTCCTCACCTTCTTTGTCTTCTTCTTTTATTTTTACCTCATCGTTTTCAGGTGCAAAGGGGTTTTCTGTGTCTTTTGCAAGGGTAATGAAATAAATTCCCTGCATATCCCTGTAAGCATGGTTCCATTCAGTCCAGCTATAAATTGGATTAAAATCGCGTTGTGAGGTGAAGAATAGGTATTTTCCATCTGTGCTGAAGACCGGACCGGTTGAATTATACCACTCATCGGTTACAACATGGGCTTCTTTGCTTTCGAGGTTATATAAATATACCTGGGAAGAAGCATTGGTTCTTGGGAGCACATAAGTAATCCATTTGCTGTCGGGTGACCAGTTATAATCCCTGATCTCCCAGTCTTCTGCCGTTTTCACAATGGTAACTTTCTTACTGTCAATGTCAAGGTAATTCAATCGCAATTTCTTGTCACTCCACATTAATTTCTTTCCATCGGGCGACCATAGGGGATAATATTTATAAGTGTCACTGTTTTTTGTCAATTGAATGGGAGCTTCCTTACCATCCTTATCAACGATATAAATTTCATCTTCCCCGGTATTATCAGAGATGTATGAAATGTATTTTCCATCAGGAGACCATGCTACATAGCGGTCGTGAATACCACATGATTTTGTCAGATTCTTTGTAATACCGCTTTTGGCAGGCACTGTAAAAATATCACCTCTTGCGCTGAATACGGCACGTTTTCCATCGGGGGAAACTTCGTAGGAAGTAATATTCTTGCTTGCATCTTTGAACTGGCTTCTGCTGGTGAGCAGGTCGTTGGCAATCTGTACCTCAACCTTTTTTATTTCTCCGTTATTCAGATCATAGGTATATAAGAATCCGCCATTTTCGTAAATGATTGCTTCATCTCCCAGTGAGGGGAATTTAATATCGTAGTTTGTATAATCGGTAACTTTAGTGGTTTCCCTGGTGTTCACATCATAAACAAAAAGATTCATTGTTCTGTCGCGGTCGGAGAGATAGTATATTTTATCTCCATGCCACATTGGGAAGATATCCTGGTTTTCATTGCTGGTAATATTTATAGTTTCTCCTGTATTGAAATCAAATACCCAGATATCATCAGCCATACCTCCTTTATAATACTTCCAGGTACGGAATTCCCGAAAAACCCGGTTATAGGCTATCTTCGATTGATCGGGCGAATAACTGCACCATCCTCCCACAGAGAAAGGCAGTTCCTGCGACATACCGCCATCTTTTGGAATAGAGAACAATTGCCCTTTAAAAGAGTTAAAGGATTGTTTCCTCGACCTGAATATAATATCATCATTATTTTTCCAGGTCATCACAATGTTGTTAGGGCCCATCCTGTCACCGAGGTCATCTCTTCCAAGTGTGGCTGTATAGGTTAGGCGCTCAGGGATACCGCCCTGTGCCGGGATCAGGTAAACTTCAGTATTCCCGTCATACTGACCTGTAAAGGCAATATTCTTCCCGTCCGGGGAGAATTTTGCAAACATTTCGTAACCATCATGATTGGTAAGCTTTCTGGCCGTACCACCATCTTTATCTACAGTATAGAGATCGCCGGCATAAGAAAATACAACCTGGTTATCATGAATAGTCGGAAATCTTAATAGCCTGGCTTCATCCTGGGCAAGCAGGCTTATTGTAACAATAAATAATCCTAATAATAAACTCAATCTTTTCATGTTATATGGTTTTGTTTAAACAGGGATCAAATTTAAGAAGTTATTTGAATCTGGGGGATATGATTCTGCGAATAAGCAATTTCGGTCTACAAACCGCATAAGACCGCAAAGTGGCGCAGTTAGTTTTCTGCTATTCTTTACGGTCTTAGCGGTTTATATTCTGTTCATGCACGAGATGTAATCATCCGGAAGGTGATTAACATCCCAGTATCACGACAGGTATAATTCTATTTACCTTTAGGCACTTTGTTTATTACCTTTACATCTTCTGAACCAGTAAAAGTATCACCATTGAATTGTTCACCTTCAAGGGTAAGGGTATTGTAACCACCAATAATCAAACCTGGCAGTCCCTTGATATCATCCATGTTGAATTTGGCTACAAAATTACCCCGATCGTCTGATTTCCAGCTCTGGATAACAACACCATTCAAAGTTACAGTTTGACCATCAACAGAACTGTAGGCAATATCGGTATGAATAGTAACAACCACTCCATTACTTTGCAGGTTCAGTATATGGGGGGAAACCTGGATAGTAATTGTTTGTGCATAAATAATAAATGTTGTGAAAACAAGTATAAGCAATGTAGAAAAAACAATTGTACGATTTCTGATTTTTGAAGTTTTCATAATAATTCTCCTGTAATTTAGTTAGTTAGTTTATATTGAGAAAAGTTCAGTAAATATATAAATATAATCCTGTGGGGATATGTTGCCCTGATGTTATTATATCATATAGATTACACTTTTTTATCAAATATTATATGCTATTAAATCAAATTATTTTTGATGTAATTGGATATATGATATTTTTAAATGTGTATAATATTGATTTTTAGAATTTGAAGAATTGCGAATATTTATCTTTAAATTTAATAGTTATTTCATATTATCCAGGTTCATCTTTTTTGCCAGATCCATAATAAAGTCGGTATTGCTCTGATCTTCTGCAACGATGTTGACATAATACTAGCCTTTGACACCAAGGAAGAGTGAAGCTGTATTTTCTTCTTTATCCATATGTAATTGCCTGTCATTCTGAGCGTAGCCGAAGAATCTCTGTGATGTTATTGTACTACCCGGACAATAGTAACTAAGAACGCAGAATCCAGAACTCAAAACTCTTCCTGGAACTACTGCCTCTTACTCTGGAAGGTTTTAAACGGATAACCTCGAACTCTAAACTCTCAACCTTCAAACCTCAACCCTCAATCCTCAACCAACTACTCATACCTCAAACTCTCCGTCGGATTGGCCAGGGCGGACTTTACAGCTCTTTGGCTGATAGTAAGCAATGCTATGATGATAGCAATGATGAAACCATACAGGAAATCGAATACCTCAAGATGTATCCGGTAATGGTAATTCTGAAGCCAGTTATGGGCAACCCACCATATCAGGGGTATGGCAATTACTGCTGATATGATAACAAGGATGATGATCTCCCGGGCGATCAGGTACCAGATATTGGCTATGGTAGCCCCGAAAGTTTTTCTGATGCCTATCTCTTTTGTGCGCTGGGCTACTGCAAAGGAAGTCAGTCCGTATAATCCCAGGCTGGCAATCAAAATACCCAGTATTGCAAACAGAACTGCTAATTGTGCATTCTGTTTTTCCTCACGGTACATGTTTTCGACCGCCTGATCCATAAAGAAAAACTGCATAGGAGAACCATCGGAAAATGATTTCCAGATATTCTCAATTTCATCGATAGTTGCTGATGAAATATTATTGGCAAGCCGGATACTTACATAACCCCAATTCATGTCATCCGGTTTAAACCTGATAATATATGGCCTGATGAGTATATGCAGTGATTCATGGTGAAAATCATTGACAACACCGATTACCGGCATCATTATTTGCTGTTCCGGGCTTTCATCACCAACAATAAAACGTGTTGCAAAAGGATCTTCAAGCATATAATCATGAACCGCACGCTGGTTGACAATGCAGGCCCCTGTATCCATCGAATTGGCTTTGTTGAAATATCTTCCTGAAGATAAAGTCATACCATAAGTTTCCAGAAAGTCGTAATCTGCCCAGGTGGTTACCAGCAGGAATGATTCTTCATCCCGACCTTTGATTACATATCCGTTGTTATTATTGTTTCTTCCAGGTACTGATGTTGAAGCCGATACCGATAGGACTCCTGTGACTTTTTTCAACTCTTCTTTGAAACTTTTTACTTTATCACCAACAGTACCTGCACCGGATATGACAAAAATCTGTTCCTTATCGAAGCCCAGTTCTTTGTTCTGCATAAAATGCAGCTGTCTGTACATAATGATCGTTCCCACAATAAGAATGATCGAAATAGTAAATTGCAGTACCACAAGAATACTTCTTAACCTTCCGTGCTCTTTACCACTTCTTAGTTTGCCTTTCAGCACCAAATATGGATTGAAGGAAGAAAGATAAAATGCCGGGTAGCTGCCTGCCAGAATTCCGATAACCAGGCTTAATAAGAACAGGGCAGGTATGGTGTACCAGTTGTCAAAATAACCAACCCTGAGATTAAGATCAAGGAGGTTGTTAAAATATGGAAGTGAAATTTCTGTAATCAGAACGGCAACAAACAATGCAATAAGGGAAAGGAAAATTGTTTCTGTAAGAAATTGTCTGATAAGCTTTTGCTGTGTGGAACCACAGACCTTTTTAATCCCTACCTCTTTTGATCTTTTGGATGCCTGTGCTGTGGAAAGATTCATAAAATTAACAGCAGCGATGACAATGATCAGGACAGCAATACTTCCAAATATCCATAAATACCTTGGATCATTTGGAGTACCTAGATCCTGCTCTACACTCGGGTCCAGGTGGATATCGGTAAGAGGCTGCAGGTACATATTGTATTTATTTCCTGCGGAGAAGAATTCTTCCATCGTGATGCCGAAAAATTGGGTAATGATAGGCCCGACATATTTCTCAATCATGGGTGCAAAGTGTTCATTGGCAGACTCGGGAAGGGTATTGGGTTTAAGCATGACATAAGTATCGAAACTGTTGGAAAGCCATTCATTGTCATTTGCCCGCCTGTTGGTCATAAAGGATGCAACAACCCTGGCATCGAAATGGGTATTATCGGGAATATCTTCCATGATACCCGTAACCTTGTATTTTGTAGAACCGTTTCCGAGTTGTATCATTTTATTGATCGGATCTTCTTCTCCAAAGATTTTCTTCGCAGTCGTTTCCGATAGAACAACATAATGAAGTTCATTTAAAGCATTTTTTGGATCTCCACGTAAAAGGGGAATACTAAAGAATTCAAAGAACGTGGAATCGGCTTCGATAATATCACTTTCGGTGAAATACCTGTCTTCGTACTTGATAACTGTTTCACCCCAGCCATTCATTCTCAGGAATGCATCCACTTCAGGGAATTCATTGAGCATGGTTGGACCAATGGGTGAAGCAGTGGATGTTACCGTTACTTCCTGACCACCAAGTTTACCGTTAAGGATCACCCTGTAAACACTGTCCTTATTTTCATGATACTGGTCATAACTCAGTTCATACATGATGAAGAGTGCAATGATTAAACTGCAGACAATGCCTATTGATAAACCAATAATATTAATAAACACATAGGCCTTCTGACGGCTAAGGGCACGGAAACTGTATTTTAACAAGTTTTTAATCATTGTTCAAACTTTAGAATAAATATAATATAAGTTGGAATGATCAGGAAAATCCCATCTTTCACTAAGACGTATTAATATGCCCGATGTTACAGATCAGAGAACAGTTAACAGTGAATAGTGAATAGTTAACAGTGAATAGTGAGCAGAATGGTGAATAGTGAAGTTAAAGTTGAGACTAAGGCTAAGGATAAGATTAAGATTTCTTTGGCTGATAGCATAAGTCTGGCAGATAACTTTTCTCCCTTTGGAGGGTGAACAAGAGGGTGGAATAAATTAGGCGATTGTCGATTGGACGATTTTAGATGTTCGATTGTGATTGAACGATTTTACAATTGACTGATTAATAATGCGACTTCTCCGAAGTCGTGTCTCCTTCTATTCGTAAATGCCTGGATACAAGAATATGGTTTCGCTGAGGTCATATTTCTGGTTGGTGATATACCTTATGCCCAGGATAATCTCGCTTTTGGGGCGACAGGGATTGATTTTCCGCCACATGAGGCGGAAAATCCGGTTGATACTCCATTGCTCAGCGGCAGGGGAATTCATTTTTGTCAGCGGCCGGACAGTTAGCTCACCCCCTGGCATTTTATTTAACATTCACCTTAATATCCAGGTGTTCTGCAATGATTTGGTGCATTATTTTCTATTGATCCCGGAGGTATCATATTGATGTAATGCCTG
>CAYXUU010000007.1:0-19222 GCA_964468645.1 uncultured Bacteroidales bacterium | reverse complement strand
ATTTGGTGCATTATTTTCTATTGATCCCGGAGGTATCATATTGATGTAATGCCTGAATACAAGAATATGGTTTCGCTGAGGTCAAATTTCTGGTTGGTGATATACCTTATGCTCTGGTTAATCTCGCTTTTGGAGCGACAGGGATTGATTTTCCGCCCCAAGAGGCGGAAAATCCGGTTGATACTCCTTTGCTCAGCGGCAGGGGAATTCATTTTTGTCAGCGGCCGGACAGTTAGCTCACCCCCTGGCATTTTATTTAACATTCACCTTAATATCCAGGTGTTCTGCAATGATTTGGTGCATTATTTTCTATTGATCCCGGAGGTATCATATTGATGTAATGCCTGGATACAAGAATATGGTTTCGCTGAGGTCATATTTCTGGTTGGTGATATACCTTATGCCCAGGATAATCTCGCTTTTAGAGTAACAGGGATTGATTTTCCGCTCCATGAGGTGGAGAATCCGGTTGATACTCCTTTGCTCAGCGGCAGGGGAACTCATTTTTGTCAGTGGCCGGACAGTTAGCTCACCCCGTGGTATATTATTTAACATTCACTTTAATATCCAGGTGCTCTGCAATGAATTGGTGCATTATTTGCTATTGATCCCAGAGGGATCATATTGATGTAGCCAGATATAATAACGAAAGCCGATCATGACTTCGGAGAAGTCACATTATTTATAAAATTCCAATATCTCCCGAATATTATAATTTTTCCCAATGAAGATTGATGGTGACGGGAATATCTCTTTTATCTCCTGATCACCTTCACATTGTATTGAATGTTTTGAGCATCCTGAAGTTGTATGAAATAGATTCCTGGCGTAAACGAACCCAGGTCAAAATAATGATTTTCAGTTCCTTCTTCAATACTTCCTTTTTTACAGACGTTTCCTTTGCTGTTAAGGATACGGTATGTGAAAGAATCACCTGAAGGCATAGAAATACATACCTGAGCATTGCTCGGAACAGGAAAGGCTGTAATTTCCTGGCTGGTGTTCTCAAAAGAGGTACCATAGGTAATATCGGTACATCCTACCATGGTGAATTCTGCCGCCGAGGCCCACGCATTCCCATTAATTTCTGAGAGGGCCAGTAAACGGAAATATTTCCCGATAATATCATCAGGGAAGTCAATGCTTTGCGGAGCAGATGTATTTACCCAGGTCCCGCTGCTTACCGGATCACCCCAGTTATACTGATCTTCGCTGATATAGAGTTCATAGTCTTTGATTCTCCCGTTCACACCTGTCTGACGGGTCAGGTAAGTGAAATTGTATATTCGGTATGTAGCACCCAGATCTACCTGGATCTCGTGAGGATAAGGATCACTACCCGTACTCCACCTGGTATGCCAGATGGTTTCAGGATCGTTATCAAAACTCATGATCGCCAGGCCTGGATAGTTAACCTCTTCGCTATCGACATATACCAGTTCCCAGATGTCCTTGGGAAGTTCAGCGGGATTGCTGCAATCTTCTATCGATGGGCAGGTGGTTGTGGTTATCATATCAGGGATAGTTCTGGTATAATCCACTCCGTTTTTATTAACTGTTAAACTCACCGTATATGTTCCTGGGTTGCCCAGTACTACCATCGGATTCCTCATATTAACATCTTCAATGTAGTCCGGCTCCGGCGTAATACTCCATGTCCAGCTGGCTCCATCGTGGTTCATGATGCTGTGGTCCTCAAAATAGAGTGTATCCAGCATACAGTTGAAATGGGCACGTTCAACCCATGGATTGATGATGGGCTCAAATTCAGGCTCTTTCAGGGGTGATTCCCATATTCCTGCATTTCCTGCCACCCTTATCTTTCCATCCCTGAAAAAGGGCATGGCCAGGTTCACAGACATTCCTGCAGGATAGTTCGTATCAAAAGAAGCCCAGTCATCCATCTCCTCAGTCCGGTAATAGACTCCGGCAACAGATCCACCTCTTGAGTTGGTAAATAAGTAAACGATCTCAGATTGGTTATCAGCAGGTTGTATGCATATATTCTTCGTGTATTCCGAGAGGCTTCCGGTCCAGTCCTCCCAGCTGTCGCCACCATCTGTCGAAAGAAATATTTTCCCTATATCTGCCGACCAGGTCCCGTTCTGCAGACATGCATATATCTGGTTTTCATCGTATGGGGAGATGGCGAAGAACAGTTTTCCTTTCCAGTAGCTGGTACCATAAGGGCTGTTGCAAAGGGCCGGCTTTAACGTCCAGCTGAGACCTCCGTCTTCACTTTTATATAATCCCTTATTGATCACATCAGCATACAGAACTAGCGGATTGCTGTAACTGATTTGCAGGTAACGAACTTTATCGGTGAAAGTATATAACAGGTCATATGATGTTCCCATGTCGGTACTTTTCCAGAATCCTGTCCCTTCACCCAGGTAAAAGGTTCCATAATAATTGGGATGTGTGACTATGTTTCCACGTCTGCCTCCATATTCATCCATATTGGGATATTTGCTGAAGATAAAACGGCCTTCAGGTGCGCCTTCAGCAGTTTGAGGAAGTATCCATCCATTACCCAGGTCATTAAAGGCTGCATGCCGGCTTTTGCCCTGAACCACCCAGCCCGTGGGAGATTCAGCTCCGCCCATGCGCAATGCTTTGGGTTGGTATAAATCTGCTATGGCCGTATTGCCATTATGGTATCTGCCACCTACCACAATGTCCTCATTCCAGCCCTGGTCGAATCCCCACATATCTGAACCTATCAGGCCATTGATCCTGACAAAATAATTCGATTGTGTTGTAAAATTATCTGTTGTAAAATTCATCCCGCCATCGGTAGAGACCCATGTGTTTCCATCAGGTAACATTTTAATATCCTGTATATCCGGGTGAATACTGAAATTTCCTGAATAACCACCAACGGCATTGAAGCTGCTGCCGCCATTCAACGACCTGTAGAGGGTTGTGGTTCCTACCAGGATGATATCCGGATCAAGAGGAGAAACATCAAGTACCAGGTCGAAATAGCCCTGGCCATTGTTCATGCCGAAAGCAGGTGTCTGACCTGTGGCAAGCAGTTCCCACATCCAGTTTCCATCGTTAAAATCACCCTTATACAAATATGGCGTATTATCAGAACTCAGCATAATAACAAACAGCAGGTCGGGATTGGATGGAGTTACTGCCAGCAATCCGCCACTCGATTCAGTAATGGAAGAAGGGAATGAATTCTCCATGTTAAAACTCTGGCCTCCGTCGGTCAAAATGACCAGTACAAAGTTCCCGCCTGTTTTACTCAATGCATATATGATATTGGAATTATCGGGTTTCATATCCACATCCCAGGCCGGCCCATTCCATTTTTCAGTCCATGAGGCTCCACCATCAGGGCTCAGATGAACACCATCAGAAGAAGAAGTAATAATCTTCAGAGGATCATTATCATCGATTTTCATGCGGTTTGCATAAAACAATTCCCCGCTTTGTAATAAAGGAAGCCAGTTCTGACCTCCGTCAATAGTTTTATGCACCTGGTTACCTGCCGATACATATACGATATCAAAATTATCGGGATGAATGGCAACTGCAGTTACACCGCCTCCGAAAGGATATTCAGGAGCCAGTAACTGCCAGTTCATACCTGCATCGGTGGTTTTATTTACGTATCCTGTTTCAGTTCCGCAATATATAATGTCATTATCGGTAGCAGCCACATCAAAGGAATACACATTCACCTGCCAGGGACAGGAGAGCGGATCGATGGGAGAGCCGGATGTGTTTAGCCAGTATGTTTCTTTAGGTCCAAGGAAGGTCCAGTTTGATTCATCCCTTTCATTATCCCTGTTGTGTACCGAAAGTTGTGTCCTGATCAGTTCTTCATAGTATGTGTTAAGGTCGGGGAGTTGTATTTTGCCATCTGGCATGACATAGGGCTCAACAGCACGGCTCCAGATCCTGAAATAGCGTATCAGGGGATTCTTTTCATTTTTATGTTGCAGCATGTAAGCTTCAAACTTTGCAAATAGTTCATTATAATTTACCGGGTAGCTGTAGAGCATTTTCGCCCAGGCGGGAAAATCCGGAGTATATGCCGGTTTGTAATCGCGGATGATGCCCGGAAAGTAATCGTATGGAGTATAGTCGGTCTGGCATAAAGCAGAAAATCCAGTGAAACTAAGAAACAGGGTAATGAAGGAGCCATAAATTATATTCTTCATAGTGCATGCTTGAAAGTTCAGGACAAAGATAGTAACCTAATGACAATATTATATTCACATGATGGCAATTGTTTTGCACAGGGTACAGGGCACAGGGCACAGGGCACAGGGCTCAGGGAATGGTGTTTGTTAAGTTTTCTGTTGAGAGGTCGTTGGCTAATATTTATGAGATTGCAGATACCGTTTCTCCCTTTGGAGGGTGGAACAAATTCGGCGATTGTCGATTGGACGATTTTCGATGTTCGATTGGGATTGAACGATTTTACTATTGACCGATCAATAATGCGACTTCTCCGAAGTCATATTTACGATTATCGCCAATTTTGTGTTACAATAATATGACCTCTCCGAGGTCAATAGTTTGTGATCTGAAGACCATCCTTTGGGATTCACCCGGTTCTCTCCTGATCCCATTGGGATCATATTATTGTAACCAGAAATAACAATCCAAACTATCCATGACTTCGGAGAAGTCACATTATCCTGAATCAGAATGTTATTGTATAATCATCTTTCTGACTTTTGATTGATCGCCAGCTGTAATTCTGTAATAGTAGATTCCAGATGAAAATCCTGCTACATTCCAGATTACCTGATGATCACCCGCTATCATATGTTGATTTACAGGTTCTTCAATTTTTCTACCCTGGCAATCATAAACTTCCAATCTCATATCCTGGGCTTTAATCAGCGTAAATGAAATGTTCGTGGTATTTGAAAAAGGATTGGGATAGTTCTGGTTAAGGATAAATGCATTTTCTGATGATCTATTATGGGGTGATATCCCAACCCAGATATAGGTTTCATCCGCACCGATATCATATAAACCATCGTTGTACGGACGTACTTCACCATCGTAATCATCATCAGGTGCATAATAAGTCGTTCCATTATGATGGACATATTCTGTTCCGCCATCGGCGCAGGGACTGGCAGGCCCGATCAAATGGCATAGTTCATCTGTGAATTCCGGATCATCATTGATATTAGCTTTGCCTTTCCAGTTTCCGTAAATCTCATTTGCATTGATATTACAATGTGAGATCAGGATAGAATCGGTTCCGGAAATATAGAATATGTCATCGTAATTTGGTGACTGATTTTCCCAGAAGATATTATTAAAAATGACAGGATGATTTGTTTCACAATTCATAAAAAACCCGCCGCCATAATTTGAATAATTATCACATATGGTATTGTTCACAATCTGAGGTCGAAGGGCTCTTTTATCATCGCCTTCAGGATGATACATATAAACTCCTCCACCGTTGACTGTTGTATTACTAATAATCAGGTTATTTGTTATCTTTAAATTGAAGGATCTTCTGACAAAAAGACCCCCGCCCAGGATAGCTGAATTATCCTCAAATCTATTCCTGTTGAAAATCACCAGAGAATCATAGGCATCATTCAAACATACTCCGCCACCGTTGTATGTATTTGCCTCAAGGTTTCCATCATTACCAATAAATTTATTGTCGGTGACAGTAATGCGCCCTACAGGATTCCTGAATAATACTCCTGAACCCCGGCATTCAACGGCATCGGTATGGTTATCATTGATGGTATTTCCAACAAGAATCAATTCGGCTGATGGATTCCAGTAGACAATACCCCCTCCACGACCATAATTACCAGCTGTTATCATGTTTTCACTGATGTCATTATTGTTTATCCGGATAGTGTTCAGCGCATTGCGTATATGAATCCCTCCACCATCTCCATTTCTTATGGCTGTTACAGAATTATTCCTGATGGTGTTATTTGTTATGTGTACCGAGGCATAATATACCATTACCCCTCCACCAAAGCTCTTATATCCCTCAATCGTATTGTTGCTGATTGTATTATT
This sequence comes from uncultured Bacteroidales bacterium, assembly GCA_964468645.1. Taxonomy (GTDB): domain Bacteria; phylum Bacteroidota; class Bacteroidia; order Bacteroidales; family JAIOZK01; genus JAIOZK01. Next base: position 13,192 of record CAYXUU010000007.1, on the reverse strand, counting down.
CGATATTTCTGCAACAGTTGCTGGATCCGATCCCAGGAGGTGTTCAATTTCAATTCCCCCTCCATCTGCATAGGCATCTGTTATAGTACCGGTATTGATGCATGAGTTGTTTTTAATGGTATTGTTGGTGATAATAGCACTGGCGTTACTGTATATGCCACCACCATAAGCGGAAGAACTCGTAGTGGGATTTACCGTTGATGTATTGTTTGTTATCCTGTTATGCCTGATCACTACCCATACATCTCCTTCTCCACGTCGGCAGGCTATGCCTCCACCAGCGGCCTGTTGATTGTTCATCACATGGTTATCAATAATAATGTTGTTAAGAATTTTGGCCCCGGCATTGTTGACAAAGATTCCTCCGCCATAGTCTACCTGTTCATTCCACAATACACCTGAACCTCCGGTGATGGTGAATCCATTGATTATGGAAGTTGTGTCTTCATTGTTAACAAACATAACAACGGCTGCACTGTCAGGATGGGCTGGTTGACTGCCATCAATTATCGTATTGGTAATATGGCTGGTATCACCATCAATGATATACTGACTGGCTACAGTTATGGCCTTACCCATAAACTGGATATTCTCATAATAGGTTCCGTCTGAAACCAGTAGGGTATCACCGGTATCTGCTGAATTAATTGCTTCCTGGATTGATTCTCCAGGGTTTACATGGATGATTTGCGTGAATGTTAGATAAGGCAAAAGGCAAAAAGCAAAAGGTAAAAGGATAAAAGCCCCTCGACTCCGCTCGGGATAAACTCCAGGCAAAAGTGATTGTAAAATTTTTGATCTCATGATTTGTTCCTCCTGTTTTGATTGTTATTTATCAGGTTTTTATGGAAGTAAAATTATGTCAGGAGTAACCGAAGGATTGTCTTAAATGTCACAATCTTTAGCAAATATGTAACAGCGAACAGTGAATAGTGAATAGTGAATCACTGGTGTCCGGTATAAATAGGAGATTCATCAGCTGCGCTACCAATGACGCATTTGTAATGATCTGTTAATCAGAGCTCATAAAATTCCAAAACTCAAATCCCAAAACACAAATAATTACCAATATTCAAACTCAAAATCCCAAACCCCAACTCGCAGGTTGTTTTGGTCATTTGATATTTGATGCTTGTTATTTGGAATTTACACATATACAGCCCCTTATAGTTAGTTGTCATTGATAGTGCAGCCAGGGAATTCACAGGCAATATCTGAATTACCCGGACAGTAGTAATAATGAATAGTGAATTTAGTACTTTCCTTTTACCTTCACATATCCTATACTTATCCTATACTTATCCTATACCTGTTCTATATTCACCTCAATATGAAATACGATGATGACAATTTTTCAGGGTGTATGTGTTTCCTGGTATTCGGATGGTGTGGTTCCAAACTTTTCTCTGAAACACTTTGTGAAATAGGAAAGGGTGTTGAATCCGACATCATAGGCAATCTCGCTGAAGGTACCACTTTTTGATCGGATTAAGATCGATGCTTTGTTCAACCTGATGGTTCGAATAAACTCGGTTGCTGTCAGGTTTGTTAGTGCTTTCAGTTTACGGTGTAATTGCATACGGCTAACTGCCATTTCCTTGCTGAATGATTCTGCGTTAAACTCAGTGTTCGACATCTGGTCTTCAACAATTTCAATTGACTTTTCAAGGAATTGTTTGTCCATAAGACCAATCCCTGTAGTCGGTACAGGAAATAAGGTATCCTGTTTTTGTTCCTTCAAATCGGAAGAGAATATTTCCCTGAGCTTTTGTCTTTGCAGAATCAGGTTTTTTATTCTTACCAGGAATTCGTCATGATCAAAGGGTTTGGAGATATAGTCATCTGCTCCGGTTTCAAGGCCTTCAATCTTGCTCTCGGAAGAAGCTCGCGCCGTAAGCAATATTACCGGTATGTGGGATGTCAGTGGTTCTGTTTTCAATTTTTTACATAATTCAAAGCCGTCCATTTCGGGCATCATTACATCACTGACCACCAGGTCGGGGATTTGTTCCATGGCATGTTGCAATCCTTCTTTTCCATTGGTAGCTTCAAGAACATTATAGGATGGCTCAAGGTAACTGCGGATATAGGCACGTAGGTCAGTGTTGTCTTCAACAACCAACAATATGGGCTTTGAGTTTTGTTCCAGATTCCTGGTTCCAGATTCCAGATTATTGTCGATGTTCGATGGGGTGTGTGCACCAACACTTTCCTCCCCTTGGTGGGGACTAAGAGGGGGGATGTCTACTGCCAACTGCGAACTACCGACTTTCTCTTCCCTATTCAGATGCTCATCCCCCAGCGGCAGTAGAACTGTAAAGCTTGTTCCAACGCCCACTTTACTTTCAACAGTAATCTTTCCATGGTGTAATTCCACCAGCTCTTTTGTGAGCGCTAATCCAATTCCTGATCCTTCCTGATCTCCAGTATAGCTTTCATCTGCCTGGTAGAAGCGGTCGAAGATGTGGGGAAGCCTGTCGGGTGAAATGCCGGAACCGGTGTCGCTAATCTTTACTTCAATCCATGTTGCTAATGAGTCTTCAGTCTTCAGCTTCCGGTCTTCAGTCGTTTCATTGCCGACTGAGGACTGAGGACTGAGGACTGTAAACTGTGAACTACGGACAGCCACCTCAATCCTCCCACCTTCACCCGTAAACTTAAATGCATTCGACAACAAATTATTCAGGATGGTCTCCAGCTTTTCCCTGTCGGCGTATAGGGTGATATGATCAATGTCAGCATTGAATACCAGTTCGATATCTTTTTGCCTGGCCAGCGATTCAAACGACTGAACATAACCTCGTATTAGTGGGATGGCATCCCATAATCCGGCATCAAGTTTCAATTTGTCTGATTCCAGTTTGGAAAGGGTGAGTAACTGGTTGATCAATCTCTGAAGTCTCAGGGCATTGCGCTGTATGATATTCAGGTCCTTATTTAATTCCGTATCCTGGATGCCGGATAGATGCTTACGAAGGGGACCTATTATGAGGGTTAAGGGTGTTCTGAACTCATGGGAGATATTGGCAAAGAAACGGGACTTCATCTTATCAAGTTCTTCCAGTTTTACCGTTTGTATATGTTCAAGTTCCAGCTTATGTATTAGTCGCTGACGCCGTAAGTAGAATCGAATGGCAATAATCAATACAACAATAATCAATAAACAATACAAAAGATATGCCCACCATGTTTTCCAGGGAGGTGTTAGCAGGGTGATCCTTAAGCTTATCCCGGTTTCATTCCAGTACCCATCGCTATTTGATCCTTTAACACGGAATGTATATTCGCCGGGCGGAACGCCGGTATAATTGGCAAACCTTCTATCGCCTGAATAAATCCAATCTTCATCAAGCCCCTCAAGTTTGTATGCATACTGGTTCTGAGCGGGATTATTGTAATCCAGCGTTGCGAATTCAAATGAAAAGAAATTTTCGTTGTGATTGAGGATGAGGTGTTTTTTCGTTGTGATGCTGCTATCCGGTTCTGCCAGCTCATTCCTGATCCGGAATTCTGTGAGGACAACAGGTGGTATAATTTTATTCTCTTTAATGCTGTCAGGATGTAAGCTGAAATAACCATTTCCGGTGCTGCTGGCGCTTCCAATATAGATCTTACCTTCTTCGTCTTTATAGAATACATAAGGAAATGTTTTACTGAAAGGGATAAACTCCCTGATCCGGTTTTCAGCATGTATTCCTTTTGCCTCCATAGAAGGATCATATCTTACAAGTCCCATTTCTGTGCCTAACCAGAGGTAACCTGATTTATCTGATGTGATATCATAAATAAAAGATGCTCCTGATTGGACATCAGTCATATATCGATCAAAATTATCCTGATCTTTTTTGAAGCGGTTTAGTCCATGGTTTGTTCCAATCCAGACAGAGCCGGTATCATCAACATACACAGACCAGATGTAGTTATTACTCAGACTTTTCGGATTCTCAGGATCATGTGTGTACTGAACAATACTATCATACCCATTATCTCCTTTTAACCTGCATATCAGGGAACCTGTATTTGAACCTATCCATAAATTGCTATCATGATCCTCCTCAATATGGGTGAGGGTAGCGTATTTAAGTAAATAATGTGTGGTATCCCTTTGAAATAGCACAGGACCACCAGGATCTTTATGCCGGTAATAGAGTCCCGGACCGCAAATCCAGATAGTTCCCTGTGAATCTTCATAGATATCATAAAGGTTGGTAGGGATAAAGTCTTTCCCGTTTTTAAGCATGCTGCAACGATTAAAGATTTTTGTCTCCCGGTTGAGCAGGTAAACCCCGTCATTCTGGCATAATATCCAGATGTTATGATTATGATCTTCCAGAATCTTCCTGACCGGTCCTGAAAATGGGTTATCTCCCCCTTCTTCCCTGTTGGGAATATACTGGTGAATCACCTTCATGTCTGCATCCAGATGGAGCAATCCTTTGTCCCGGATACCAATCCAGAGATGCCCTCTGCTGTCTTTATAAAAAGACTGGGCATCAACCCCATGATTCGATGCAAATTCAGGATGCGCACTTATTGTTTCAATTCCCTGATCCATGATAGTAATTCCATGTATCGTTGCGAGCCAGGTTAATCCTGAGGGATCCCTGTAAAATGCCCGCGGATTGGAACCAATATAGCTTTCATGGTCAGCGGGATCATTCTTGATCACTGACATTTTTCCGGTTTGAAGATCTATTTTGTAAAGGTTGGACCTCGCAATCCAGAGAATTTGCTTGTTGTTGAGTGTATCCAGAAGGATATCCATATATTTTGGATTGGGATTTCCAATCAGGCTGTCAGGAAACCCGGTGAAATGTGTGAGCGTTTTTTTCATGGTATCGTAAACATAAATACGGTCAGCGCAATACCAGATATTACCTTCTCTATCCTCTGTTAAGGTAGTAAACCTATTGTTGATTCTTTCTCCCGGTTTTGTAAGATATTTTACCAGTTTAAATTTACCGGTTCCCCTGTCGAACAGGTATAATCCATCTGTTGTTCCCACCCAGAAATTGCCTGAACCATCCTCGTACATACCGTTTACTGTATTGGTCCTTATGCTATGATCGTGGCTTGGGAAGTAGCGAAAAAAATTATCAGTTAAGTGATCATACCGGTTGAGGCCTCTACCATTGGTGCCAACCCAGAGGGTTCCCTGCCTGTCGATATAAATCCTGCGGATACTGCTGCTGCTTATGCTCTGTGGGTCTTCAGGATTGTAATAGTATCTTTTAAAGCTTTCCATATTTGGATCAAACCTGTTCAAGCCGTTTAAGGATCCCACCCAGATAAATCCGAAGGTATCTTCAACGATGGTTGACTTTACATAAAGATCGGAGAGTGAGCTTGTGTCAGCGGGATCATACTGATATACTTTTACATCATACCCATCATACCTGCACAGACCTGCCCTCGTTGTGAACCACATAAATCCCCGGGAGTCCTTCATAATGCTCCAGGTATAATTGGAGGGAAGGCCGTCTTCCGTTGTCAGGTTCCGGAATTTGTAATATTCAGTTTGAGGGTAAAGAATATTAATGGATAGCATAAGCACCAGAAACAGGAAGGCTGTTTTGTTTGGGAACTTATTCATGGAAAAACTTTATTTGGATCAGACTATAAATATACGAAAAGAATAAGGCAAAAGGCAAAAGGAGAAAGGCAAAAGTCGCTCTGCCGGAAACCAGGTACAGAGAGCAAACAAACATTGTTAATGGATAAACGTTGCAAGTTGCAGGTTAACCTTCCAGAGTCCGACAAAGGAGGTCCTGGAAGAGTTAACCGAGGATAATACTTCGTCCTTTGCCTTGAATGACAATCCTCAACCACATTCAATGACAATTAATCCATTGTTAATATCTTGTTGTAGCAGTATTCTGTTCTTATAAGGGTATATGATTTACAATCGTAAGAGCAATCATAATACAAGCAAAAGGTTCATCAATTAACATGCATAAGTTCAGAGAAGATAGATAATTCCTACAACACTTTGCAGTCTATGCGCTTTTTTGTTTTCTCCTGGTGTGAAACTAAAATGGAACTTTAGCAAAAGATTCAATATCAGAATGAATTTACCCGGTCTTTAAGAATTTAATTCGTTGAACGATTCTATTTGCAGATGAGATGCAACAAATAATAACCATTATGCAAATGGGAAATATCGATATGGGTCGTGTTATAATCAATATCACCTGCTATGGTTGATACCTCCCTTCCACTTAAATCATAGATTGTGATTCTGGTATCATGAATAGGAAAACTCTCCTCAGAATGTATTACTATCCAGTCCCTTGCAGGATTGGGAGCAATGGTTAAATAAGGGTGTAAAATTTCTTCATGAATATTGACCGGAAGGAATCCTGTCCTGTGAATATTTAAGTCGAACTAATCCCGATAGTGAGGGACGAACGTATCGGGAGACAAAAGGCAAAAGTAGTTTTGAAAGTATGATATTGATTTTCATTGCAATGGTTTTTTAAATATGATTCAATTCGTAAGAGATGTTGTATTAAACTAATATTTTATAAAGTTACTCATTCTTGTCAATTATAATCCTGGTTATTAGCTTTTAACAAATAATTAACGACAAGAGGAAACTAAAGAAGTATACAAGGATATCGTATTACATTCATGATTTTTGATTTTGTTTATTTAACCGCACGCAGAGTTACGCAGAGAATTCTCCGCGTATCTCTGCGTGCTTCACGGTTTATATTATCTCATTACCATCACTTTCTGTGTCGCAATACCCGAATCGGTGATCAGACGGATAATATATAGTCCATCCTTATGATCATAAGCATTCCATTGTACCTGATGATTGCCTTCAGGCATATCTGCAGATATCAGTGTTTGTTCTTTCCTTCCTGAAATATCATAGATCTCAAGCAAAACAAATCCATTCTCCGGCAAATTAAATTCAATGGTAGCGTTATTACTCACCGGGTTTGGATAACACATAACCCGCAACTCGTCACCCGTAACCCGTAACTCTTCCTCCCCAAGCGTATTCCACTCATACGCCCCCATATCTATCCTCTCGTTCCAGATACGTGGCCCGCCCCTTACATCATTCAATGGCAGATGCAAACCTGTGGTGTCAGGAGTTCCGGCGTCGATACATGGAGAGAAATCACTGAGAGCATATGGATTGGTACCTGTGCCGATAAAGAGTGGATCAGCATCGATGTTACCTTCGAGCCAGTGGACTACCGTTGTATCCCAGCAATAGATACCTGTATCCCCACCCATAATATCTGAATAGGATAAATATACAGCAGAAGAGGTGTCAGAATTCCAATATGTAGATATGTAAGCCTGGTCCGGCCAGTTATCCCAGAGGATGCAATTCATGATATTTGCATTGAAGGGCCCATCGCCATACCAGCCGGTTTCACGGTATATACCACCCCCATAATAAAGAGCAGTATTGTCCGCAATGGTTGTATTGATAATTTCCGGACTACATTGGCCTGCAAAGTAAATCCCTCCGCCTCTGCCATCATCCCCATAATAACTACCTCCTCCTGCTGCAGCATTATTTGTTATTGAAACATTCTTCAATACCGGATCACAGTTATATACATAAATTCCTCCGCCGTAGGTACCTGTATTACCGGTAACAATAACATTCTCAATTAAGAGGTCCGTAAGGCTGCAATGAATACCACTCTCCTTGCCACCTGTAACTGTTAAGCCTGACAGTTTACTTCCTTCTTTATAATCATAGTCAAAGACACTGGCATCCTGCCCTTCAGCATCCAGTATGCTCAGATCACCACCTGCTCCCTTGAAACTCATATTATCAGGTGGTTCAACCGGGAAGAACTCCCCGTTACTGGAGATATTATATGTACCCTCAGCAAGGTGAATAAGCTGTGGATTTAAACTATCAGCCAGGCTTCTTGAAAGAGCGTTATGGATTGTTCTTAATGGGTATTCCTGTGTTAGCCCATCATTGTCGTTATCCCCTTCAGGAGAGATGTAAAGGTCTTCACTGGTTTGTTCATATTTGCCGGCCTTTATATCAAAGACAAATTTCTCAAATGGTGCAGCATGGAATTCCGTCGGATTCGAAACAGAGAATGTATCCAGGACAACATACAGGGTGTCAAGATAGTCGCACCACAGATCATTACCCTGCTGGGCCATATTCCCGTAAATATTACAGGGAGTTTCTGAATTAAAGATGATACTGGCATTATTGGTCAGGTATATTCCTCCACCATTATATCTTGCCCTGTTCTCATAGATATTTACACCTGCCATAAATGTCAATGCTCCTCCTGTTGCACAGTATGCCCCACCGCGGTATTGAGTTTTATTCCCAAATATGTTCAGGTTATTTAAATTGACATTTGACGCGTTATTGAATATTGCACCTCCAGACCAGCTATTGCTGTTTGTCAAACTTAGATTGGATATTTCGATCCCTGAATGATTATCCAGATGGATGATCCCTGATTCCCCTTCTGCATCCAGAATCACTGATGCTCTTGATGCTCCGTTCAGGCTAATATAATCAGGAGGGTACAGCGGAAAACTTTCTCCACTTATTGATGGACTGTAAATTCCATCCATCAGGTGAATCGTATGGGGATTGACACTGTCAGCATATATTTTGACAAATCCGTATTCTATATTTTTCAGAGGGGATTCAGGTGTCAGGCCATCATTAGCATTATCCCCTTCCGGAGATATGTAAACATCAGCGTTTACCTGTTCAATCAGGCCATGCAGGATATCAAAACTATACTTTTCAATAGGATATGCAAGATAACCAGTAGGATTGAGAACAGTAAAAGTATCAACAACTACATGCATTATCTCATTGGTGAATAGATCCTTTCCTTTTCCCAGGGTCTTATTCATGTATATATTACACCGATTAATACTGTCAAATGTCAGGATGGAGTATTTACTGGTTATTCCTCCTCCTTCATCACTTCCAAGGTTTTCAGTAATCCTTACATTTTTAAGTCTGACATCCGATGATTCGAGGTAAATTCCACCTCCAGATTCTGATGTGTTCCCAGAGATTACGACATCTTCCAATTCCGGATTGGAATTTTGAGCATAGAGACCACCACCGCAGAAGTTAGACTCGTTTTCGGAAAATAATACATGATTCAACAAAACTTCAGATTGTATACAATACATCCCTCCTCCGTATGGTGCATGGTTGTTTATGAATTTAACATCATTCAGAACCACGGTAGAATTTAGACACCACAAACCACCTCCCGAACCATCACCATAATAGCCCATGTCAACATCATTTCCTGAGAAAGTTACATTGAACAGGATCGGATTGGAACCGCTACTATACATACCACCTCCTTCTCCCCATGTTGTGTTATCCGTTATATCAACATTCTCCAGAATAGGGCTGCAATTATTTATTAAATATATTCCACTTCCTTCATTATTCTTGATTACTGAGTTCCTGATTGTCGGATCAGATATATTATCACAGTAAATCCCTCTGTAGCCGTTTCCTGATACAACAACGTTCTCGATCAACGGACTTGAGTTATAACAATAAATGCCCTGCTGGTTTGCTCCGCTAATTGTCACTCCTGACAATGATGAGGTGTTATTGTAGTTATAATGAATCACTTCATTTCCTCCCATTGCATCCAGGATTGCTTCACCTCTGTCCACGCCTTTTATGCTGATATAATCGGTCATGATGATCGGGAATAACTCTCCGGTTTCCGGGCTGTATGTTCCCTCGAGGAGATGGATAGTATGAGGATTCAGACTGTCAACGATCATTTTTGAAAATGCAATCCTGATGTTCTTCAAAGGCTCATCAGGTGTTAATCCGCTATTAAGATTATTGCCATCAGGGGAAACATAAAGGTCTGCTTCCGCCTGTTCGAGCATGCCAACCCTGATATCGAAATTAAAATTGTCAACCGGTGTGGCATGGTAATCAGTCGGATTCAGAACAGTGAATGTGTCCAATGCGACATCCATAACCAGGTTGCTGCTTTGCCGGTAAAGGTCATTGCCCCATTCATAAGCAATATTAAAATAAATATCACAGCGGTTCACTGTGTCAAAAACAGGATGACTGTTGTTGGTAAAGATTCCACCTCCGCGTTCCTGAGCAGTATTGTTAGTAATGGTCACATTGCTTAGCATAATATCAGCATAGGGATCATAGATCCCCCCTCCATTTATGTTTGCAGAGTTTCCCGTTATCAGACTGTTCTTGATTTCTATTGAATCAGTATAAAAGCCGATTCCGCCACCATAGTCAGCGGTATTGCCTTCAATGATAAGACTGTCAAGCAAGGTGGCTGAGGAGCTGTAATCAAAGAGGATACCCCCACCGATTTCTTCAGCTGTATTTCCCCTGATGGTTATGTTTTTCAGGGTAGGGTAGGCCACATGTGCACAATAAAATCCACCACCCAGTTGTGCAGCGTTATTCTCGATAATTACATTTTCCAGTACAGGGTAAGAATCAGAGCTGCAATAAAAACCCCCACCTTCACCCCGTGGTGCTGAATTGTCAGATATGGTAACATAGCGCAGGATTGGATTGGAGTTTGAACAAAATATGCCTCCCCCATTATCATAATGATCTGTATGGTTACCTGTTATTGTGAGATATGTAAGCAGGGGATCTGCTTCAAAAAGAAATAATCCGGATCCATGGTCATCGGCACCACCTGTAATGGTCATGTTTGAAATGGTGGTTGATTTGTTACCTGACATGTAAATAACCCTTGACATCCCCTCGGCATTAAGGAACACCGATTCCTCAGAAACTCCCTCCAGTGAAAGGTAGTCCATAACCGATACCGGGAATACTTCACCATTTAGTGTGGGACCATAGGTTCCTTCCATGAGATGGATGGTGTTTTGATTAAGGCTGTCGGCCAGTATCTTCCTGAATGCACAATGAATGGTTTTCAATGGATCGTCTGCTGTCAGGCCTGTATTGGAATTATCCCCATCAGGTGAAACAAATAAATCAGCATTGTACTGTTCATTCATTCCGTAAAGGATATCAAAGGTGAAAGAACTCACAGGTTGACAATAATAGTCAGAAGGGTACAACACAGAAAATGTATCGACGATGACATTGATCTTATAATCTTCAGAATTGTTCCAGTAAAGGTCACTACCGTAGTCTGCTACGTTATCATAAATATTGCATCGCTCTTTGGTATCGAACTGGATATCACACTCGGATGATAAATAAATACCAGCTCCCCATCTGGATGTATTAGCTGTTATTTGCACACCTGAAAATTCAGGAAAAGAATTGTAGGTGATGAAAATTCCACCGCCATTGTCAATTGCAGTATTTTCCGTAATAGAAATATTATCCAGAACAGGACTTCCATGCGTAATATAAATTGCACCACCACTACCACCGGCACCCCAGTCATTCTCAGCTTGGTTATCTTTCAATATCAGGTCGTGTAAGCCTGGGCTGGATGAGGAAATAAAAATTCCTCCTCCTGATGCATCTTTACCTCCTGTAATTGTCATATTGTTAACAGAAGTGCCTGTTGTTTCATAATTATAGATTACCGTCGATTGTTGCTCAGCATCCAGAATTACGGCATGCTTATCAGATCCGGTAAGGTTTACATAGTTGATCATATAAACAGGGAATATATCATCATTAACAGAAGTATTGTAGATACCATCCATTAGATGTATCGTCCTGTGATTAAGACTGTCAGCACTTATTTTCATTTGTGCATTACGGATATTTTTCAGGGGTTCATCAGCCGATAATCCACTGTTGTTATTATCGCCACCGGGGGAAACATAAAGATCGGCTTCCACCTGTTCTATCTTTCCGTGTAGGATATCGAAACTGTAAGAATGATAGGGATAGGCAAAGAGAGAGTTTGGGTTGATAACGGTAAAAGTATCCACATAGACTTCCATGGGATCTTCCATCCAGCCAATATACATATCGGTTCCAATAGGGGCCTCATTCAGATATATGTTACAACGGTCTGATTCATAAAAGTTCGGTGATGCATTGTAATTGGCATAGATACCTCCACCCATTTCAGTGGCTGAGTTGTAGGAGATCGTTACATTTCTCAGGGAGGGGTGGTAATCGGATGAATTAATGCCACCACCTCTTTCAGCATGATTATATGAAATCTGAACGGTGTTCAGGTTTAAGCTGCTGTTGTTGTCCATCTGGATGCCTCCGCCATCTCTTCCTGTGTTGTGATTAATGGAAGAATTTTCGATGGTCAGGTGCGAGAAGGAATAATTCAAGATCCCGCCACCTACACCATTACTGGTGTTGTAAGAAATATCACTATCCGTAATGTCTATTGTTGTTTGGGAACAGTAAATCCCGCCACCAGAGTTTTCTTCACTCGTGTTATTTGAAATCGTACAATTGTTTATGTTAACCGAAGGACAATAGCTGAAATGGATCCCACCACCTCCCCACCCTGAAGTATTTCCAACTATTTCGAGTGAATGAAGGCTTATAGAAGGGACATCCCGGAGGTAAATACCACCTCCGCCTGACCAGGTGTAGTTGTTCAGGATTTTACAGTTGAAGAGTGTTGGTGGGTTTGCATCCTCGATATGTATGCCACCACCATTATTCCCAACATTATTAATGATTATCAGGTTCTGCAGCCTTGGTTCACCATAGCGGCAGTAAATCCCGCTGCCATTGCCATTTGTGATTGTAAATCCACTGAGAAGAGTTGTTGCCTGTTCCCCATCAGTAAAACTGACAACCGCTCCATTCTGATTGCCATCGATGATTGTCTGAGATATATAGGCGGTGTCCTGGGTAGTTAGGAAATGAGAAGCAACGGTAATATTTTTCCCATTGAAGTTGATGTTTTCAACATAGGTCCCGGGAGCAACAAGTATCGTGTCCAGGTTATCTGCCGTATCAATGGCTGCCTGTATGGTCGGGTAATCGGCAGGGACATGGATGATCTGTGCCTGGATGAGGGTAGCTGACATTAATACTATAGATAGGATAATTGTTGAGGCGCAAGATATTGCGCTTTTAATGGTGCTTTGATTGGCAATGCACGAGTTTGTGATTTTAATGTTATTGGTTTTCATGGTTGATGGTTTGATCATTATTAGACAACTAAGATTCAAATGAATTGGGAATCATCTGGTGCTGCCACGGCTACGCTCGGCATGACATGGTTTTCTATCAGGGAGAGAC